>JAQBVV010000045.1 GCA_027622905.1 Acidobacteriota bacterium | reverse complement strand
CGCACGCGACCGACCGGCGATCGATCGCCCCCCTCATACACCGCGGCCCCCGGCCTCGGGAAACCGCCCGTGGAGCACCCGCCCACCGCGCGACGACCGACCCCGGCACGACGACCGTGGCGGGCAGGGCTTTCGCGGCAAGCCACCCTTCGCACGCGACCGACCGGCGAGCGATCGCCCCCCTCGTACACCGCGGCCCGCGGCCTCGGGAGACCGCCCGTGGAGCAACCGCCCACCGCGCGACGACCGACCCCGGCACGACGACCGCGGCGGGCAGGGCTTTCGCGGCAAGCCACCCTTCGCACGCGACCGACCGGCGAGCAATCGGGGGGACCGGCCATTTCGTGCGAAACCGTCTGGCGGTGACGACCGCAGACCTGCATCGAGCAGGCCGGCGCCGAGGCCGGGCTCGAGGCCCGGATCGAAGCCGAGCGGGCCATACGGATCGGCGAAGGGGAAGGGAAGCTCGGCGCGTAGGCCGGAGTCGAAATCACGAGGCTCCGGTCCGGCAAGTCGCCCGGCAGGACGTCCATCCGGTCGGCCGGCCAACGGCCGCGATCAGCGAGGACCAGACAAGGACAGGCGACGGCGCTGATGATTGCCCACGTCGTGCTGTTTCGAGCGCGGCGCGATCTCCCATTGGACGCACGGACGGCACTGGCCAGAGCGTTTGAAGCGGCGCTACGCGAGATCCCGTCGATCCGCCGCGCCAACGTTGGAGGGCGTCTGCGCCAGGGCCATTCGTACGAAGCGCTGATGAAGATCGACTACGAGTATGCAGCCGTACTCGAATTCGACGACGCGGCCGGTCTCAACGCCTATCTCGAACACCCAGCCCATCAGCAGCTCGCATCGCAGTTCTATCAGGCCTTCGAACAAGCGCTGATGTACGACTTCGAATTGCGGGAAGGCGAGGCCGGTGTGGCTGCGCTGCTGGCCTGAGGGCATGAGAACTTTCATCGCAGGCGGAACGGGAGCAATCGGTAAGGTTCTCGTGCCTCTTCTGATCGAGAGTGGACACGAGGTGACCGCCCTCATCCGCAGCGCCGAGAAGGCACTGGCGCTCGAGGCGATGGGCGCCACAGTCGCTGTGGCCGACCCGCTCAACGCAAAGGAGCTGGCAGCGGCGATCGTCAAGTCCGAGCCAGAGTTGATCATTCATCAGCTCACGGCACTTGTTGGCGTCGGCGATCTCAAGAAGTTCGACGAGGAGTTCGCGCAGACCAACCGCTTCCGCACCGAGGCCACTGCCACCATGCTCGCGGCCGCAGAGATGGTGGGAACGCGCCGGCCGGCTTCAGCAAAAGTGTGGCGGCGATCCGGTATCTCGAAGATACAGTCCGGACGACCAGGGGCCTGCAAGCGCTCGCGCTTCGCTATGGAAATTTCTACGGACCGGGTACGGGGATCGCGAATGACGGCTTCATGGTCGATCTCGTCCGGAAGCGCAAGATCCCTGTTGTCGGGAACGGAGCCGGTATCTGGTCGTTCGTCCACATCCAGGATGCTGCTCGCGCGACCGTGAGTTCGGTCACGCACGGTGCGCCAGGGCTGTACAACATCGTCGACGACGAGCCGGCGCCGGTTTCGAGCTGGCTGCCGGCGCTTGCGGACGCTGTGGGCGCGAAGCGCCCCTACGCAGTGCCGGCATGGCTGGGCAGGTTTGCGATCGGTGAGGGCGGGGTGTCGATGATGAGCGGTGTTCGCGGTGGGGCGAACGGCAAGGCAAAGCGGGAACTCGGTTGGCAGCCGACCTGCCCGAGCTGGCGGCGCGGTTTTGTCGAGGGGCTCGGGTAACAGCGTGCGCCGCGGATGGAATTGGCGGCAAAGAACCGTAACGCTCAGCCTCACCGGCGATTGGAGCCGTCGGCGACGAACGCCTGTGGCACAATTCGCGCGGTAAACCACCGTGGCTCGATCGTAGTCCGTTGGAACAGCAACGATGTTGCGTTGCCGAGACCGCAGCGGTGTTTCAGGAGAGGAGCGCAAGTCATGGCCGTCAGTGACGAGTTGATCGGCTTCGTCAGGGACGCGTTGACCCGCGAACTGTCCCGTCCTCAGATCGAGGAGGCTCTCAAGCAGGCTGGCTGGAATCGAAAACAGGTGGATGGGGCACTGGCTACCTTCGCGGTCGTCGACTTTCCGATACCCGTTCCTCGGCCAAGACCGTCGCTTTCTGCGCGGGAAGCGTTCATGTATCTCCTGCTGTTCACGACCCTGTATATCGTGGCGTTCAATCTGGGGAGTCTTCTGTTCCAGTTCATCAACCGGGCGTTTCCAGATCCTGCGTCGCCGCTGTCGGAGATACAGTTCCGTGAGTCGATCCGGTTTTCAGTCTCGTCTTTGATTGTTACCTTCCCCGTATTTCTGTACATGTCGCGGCTCACGAGCCGTGCCACCCATGTAGACCCGAACAAGCGCGCATCACCCGTTCGGCGATGGCTGACCTACCTGACGTTGTTCGTCGCGGCATGTGTGTTGATCGGCGACTTCACGAGTCTCGTCTATAGCCTTCTTGGTGGCGAACTGGCCGTGCGGTTTGTCCTGAAGGTGCTGACGGTCGGCCTGATCGCTGGGACCGTCTTTGGGTACTACCTCTCGGACCTGCGCCTCGACGAGAGGGAAGTCTAGGTGTGACACAGCTCTCGCGCCCTCACATTCTTGGCGGCCTCGTGTCCGGGACCTGTCCAGTATCGCGAGAGCGATCGACGGCGACGACCCCCGGATGCACAGCCGCTTCACGCATGGAGGCCCGTATGCGACCAGTTATTCTGAGCACGTTCGTCGCGCTCGCCTTGTCGGCCTCACCGGCATCAACGCAGGCACCCTCGGTGCCTCACTCCGACAGCGTGTTTCTTGAAGAACTCACGTGGACGGAAGTCCGCGACGCGATCGCCGGGGGCACCACCACCGTCATCATCCCGACGGGCGGCACCGAGCAGAACGGGCCTCATATGGCGCTCGGCAAACACAACTATCTCGTCAAGTACAAGGCCGGCGAGATCGCCGAGCGTCTCGGTGACGCGCTTGTTGCTCCGGTGGTCGCCTACGTTCCCGAGGGTGAGATCGATCCGCCCACAAGCCACATGCGCTTCGCCGGCACGATCTCGATCCCGCAGGAGGTCTTCAGCAACGTACTCGAGTACGCGGCCAGAAGCCTCAGGCAGCATGGCTTCGTTGACATCGCCTTCGTCGGCGACAGCGGAGGCAATCAGGAGGGACAACGGCTGGTCGCCGAAGCATTGAATCAGGAGTGGGCAGCCACGACGGCGCGTGTCCACCACATCGCGGCCTACTACCCGGGGCGCGGCGACGAGTGGGTCATCAGCCAGGGCGTGAGTGCCACAGACGTCGGATCGCACGCCGGTACGCACGACACGTCGAGCCTGATGTACCTCAATCCCTCGATGTTGCGATTCGACAGGATGGGGCCGGGACAGGCGGACGACGGGCAGGGCCATACCGGCAATCCCGCGAGATCGACAGCCCTGTTCGGGAAGAGCATCCTGGAGATGCAGGTTGACGATGCTGTCAATGAGATTCGAGCATTACGGGAGAGTAGCCGCCGCTGAACCGGTCGCGGCGAGGATGCAGGACCGTGGGCTGACGCGCCAAGGGCTCTCTGTCCCGAAAGCGCCTTCCGATCAGCGCCACCCCGCAACATGACGAAGACCGTTTCCAGAATCCGCTTCAGGGCAAAGCTCTTGCGGCTGGCCGCGCCCGCAAAGGCGACCTGGAGCCTCAGCGCACCGAAAGCAGCGGATTAGGTGACCTCCCGTCCGTCAGCCAGACGATGCGCACGGCAGTATGATTCCGGCATGGTGAGGCGACTCCTCCTCGCCGAGCAGGTTTCGGCGCGGGTCGCTGTTCGGTCCGGTCGTGGGCTTCGCTCGACGACGCGTCGCGGCGAAGGTGCCGCCAGCTCGGCGCCGCTGAAAGGAGCCACGGCGACCATGGTGATCGATGAGATTCGTCGCACGTGACGCGCTGCGCGTGGGCACGAACGCCGCTTGGCATTGCGTACCATGACCGTGAGTGGGGCGTACCGGTGCACGACGACCGGGTCCTCTTCGAGTTTCTGACGCTCGAGGGTGCGCAGGCGGGGCTGAGCTGGGAGACGATTCTCAAGAAGCGAGAAGCGTATCGCGAGGCGTTCGCCGGTTTTGACCCAGAGGTCGTGGCCAAGCTCAAGCCGGCTCACGTTGCGCGCCTCCAGAAGGATCCCGGCATCGTGCGCAACGCGCTCAAGATCCGGAGTACCGTGAGCAACGCGAAAGCCTTTCTTGCGGTCCAGCGCGAGTGCGGGAGTTTCGATGCGTATGTCTGGAGTGTTGTTGGCGGGACGCCTCGCGTGAACCGCTGGAAGTCACCTCGCCTGATCCCCGCAAGGACGGTGCAATCCGACACCTTGAGTCGAGACCTCCTGCGCCGCGGATTCAAGTTCGTGGGGCCGACGATCTGCTACGCGTTCATGCAGGCGGTCGGCATGGTGAACGATCACACGATCGACTGCTTCCGATATCGCGAGGTCATGTAGCGGTGTACTTCCTTCTCTTCTACGACTACGTCGACAACATCATCGAGCGACGCGCCCCGTTCAGAGAGGCGCATCTGGGTCTGGTAAGAGACTTCGTCGACCGGGGTGAACTGGTGCTAGCCGGGGCGTTCGCCGACCCGGTGGATGGCGCCGCCCTGGCGTTCAGGGTCGAGGACCGATCGACCGTCGAGGCGTTCGTCGCCAGTGATCCGTACGTCGTTCAAGGCCTTGTGACCGGATGGCGAATCCGGCCATGGACGGTTGTCGTCGGTTCCGCCCTGCAGCCCGAATCCGGAAACTAACCAGGAGCCCTTCATGCAAAAACTGACTGTCGCGCACGTCGGAGTCGTCTGGCTCGCTGTCGCCGTACTCACAGCCGGCTGCGCCGGCGAGGCGCCTGGACAAGGGCCTGCGCCGGCCGACGCACTTGCCGCGCCGATGTTCGAGGTCGACGCCACGTGGCCCACGATTCCGAACGACTGGCAATTCGGCCAGGTCGCCAGCGTCGCGGTCGATGCGGAGGACCACGTCTGGGTCCTCCAGCGCCCTGGCACGCTGGGCCCGGAGGAGCAGGAGCGGGCCGCCCCTCCGGTACTGGAGTTCGACCAGGGCGGCACCCTTGTCCAGGCGTGGGGCGGGCCAGGCGAGGGGTACCAATGGCCGACGTCGGAGCATGGCGTGTACGTGGACCCCAAGGGCTATGTCTGGATCGGAGGCAATGGGGAGTCCGATCACCAGATCCTCAAGTTCACCCGGACCGGCGAGTTCGTCATGCAGATCGGCCGGGCGGGGCAGAGCCAGGGCAACGGCGACACCGGGAATCTGAACCGTCCTGCCGACGCGTTCGTTCACGCTGACACGAACGAACTCTTCGTCGCCGACGGCTACGGGAACCGACGGGTGATCGTGTTCGATGCCGACACCGGCAGCTTCAAGCGCATGTGGGGCGCCTTCGGCAACGTGCCGAGCGACGAGGCACCGGATCCTGCGTTGCCGGATGAGGACCCCGAGGGCGCTCCGCAGTTCGTGCAGCCGGTACACGCCGCGCGCGTGTCGCACGACGGTCTCGTCTACGTCTCGGACCGCGGCGGAAAACGAGTACAGGTGTTCACGCTGGATGGCACGTACGTGACGCAGGAGTTCATCGGACGGGAATGTGTGGCGCCGGAATGTGGCAACGGCACGACTGCGGCCAGCACGGCCTTCTCGACCGATCCCGCGCAGCAGTTCCTCTACGTCGGCAACCGCAGCCAGGCCAAGGTAATGGTCTTCGACCGCAGGACGCTGACGCTGCTGGACAGCTTCGGCCAGTGGGGTTCGGCACCGGGTGACTTCGGAACGTTGCACCACATGGCCGCCGATTCGAGCGGCAACCTTTTCGTCACGGAGGTCACGCCGCTGGCGCCACAGAACCGACGCGTGCAGAAGTTCACGCGGCTAGCCGCAGACTGAGCGGCTCCGCAACCGAGGGCCGCGCATGACCGCCGTTCTGTTCGTCGCACTCGTCCTGCTCATGGCGGTCCTGGTGGGCCTCGCGCTTCTGCGCGCCGGGCAGAGCGACGTGAACTCGCACCAGCAATGGACGTACATCGGTGGCTTCGTCGTGCTCTATCTGGCCGTGCCAGCCGTCCTCGCCACGACCGGCCGTCTCGATCGGTACGACCCGATGCCCGCTCCGGCGCTCGTCATGGTCCCTCTGCTGACGCTGGTCACGGTCCGATTCGCCACGTCCTCTGTCGGGGCGCGCGTGGGCTCCTCGGTCGGACTGGCAACGCTGGTGGGTTTTCAAGTGTTTCGGCTGCCGGTCGAGTGGCTTCTGCATCGGCTGTCGGTCGAGCAGGTGATCCCGCAGGTCATGACGTACTCGGGCCGCAACTTCGACATCGTCAGCGGCGTCACCGGTGGCCTGCTGGGTGTGTGGCTGCTGCGCCGCAGCGTGCCGAGCTGGGTTCTGGTGATCTGGAACCTGACGGGCCTGGCGCTCCTGGGGAATATCGTCCTGGTCGCCACCCTCTCCACGCCTGCCCTGTTCCGCGTCTTCACCGAGGGCCCGCCCAACCTGCTCCCCAGTACATTCCCCTTCGTATGGCTGCCAAGCTTTCTGGTGCAACTGGCGCTGGTCGGCCATCTGCTGCTCTTTCGGTGCCTTCGATCCGGGTTAGCCTCCATCAACGCACGTCCGGCGATAGAGTAGACACCTCTACTGAACCCATGCTCGGACACATCGACGCGGACAGCAGCAGTCGGTCGCCAGCTCAGCTCGCACAGCCATGACACACACCATTGATTCGATCCGCTCGGAATTCCTGCGATACAAGGGCCTCGGCGAGGCCGCCATCAATCAGATCGACGAGGCCGTGCTCTCGGCCGAGGGGCCCAACGGCGGGAGTTCCATCACGGTGATCTGCTGGCATCTCGGCGGTAATCTTCAATCGCGTTTCACGGACTTTCTGACCAGCGACGGCGAGAAGCCTTGGCGCGATCGGGAAGAGGAGTTCCGGCCGCGGGTCGTCACACGCGCGGAACTGCTCTCGAAGTGGGACGCGGGGTGGGCGGTCTTGCTGGACGCGCTGGCACACCTCAGCGACGAGCATCTGCATCGCACCGTCACGATTCGAGGGCTGCCTCTACGCGTGGACGAGGCGCTGCACCGATCGCTGGCCCACCTTAGCTATCACGTCGGCCAGATCGTGTATCTCGCGAAATCCTCGCGCGGTGCTGCGTGGACGTCTCTCAGCATCCCGCCCGGCCAGTCGAAGGCCTACAACCAGGCCCCGACACGAGAACGGGTGCCACCCGGACGTCACTAGGCGCGATGGCTTTCTCTCCCGAGGCGAAGGCGCGATTCATGGAGGCGGCGCTGGCCGAAAGCCTGAACGCGCTGCCGGCATGCCGACCCAATCCACCCGTCGGCTGCGTCATCGTCGCCAGGGACCAGATCGTCGCCACCGGCTTCACCGGGGCGCCTGGTGCTCCCCATGCCGAGGCATCCGCGATTGCGTCGTTGTCGCACACCGACAACGCCGCCGCGCTCTCGGCGTTTGTCACGCTGGAGCCGTGTGCGTTTCAGGGTCGCACGCCGTCCTGCGCGACAGCCTTGGCTGCGCTCGGAATCGGGTCCGTCTTCGTGGGTATTGTCGATCCGGATCCGCGAAACAACGGCCAGGGACTTCGGCTCCTGGCGGACGCAGGCGTTCACGTCGAGTTGGGCATCCTGGAACACGAGATCAGAGCGTTCCTCACGCCGCATCTTGCCGGCACCCGCACCGACTGACACGCGCGCGGCCGACGACCGCGGCCGTGAGATTGCTGGTGGTGCTGCGTAGAATCGAGACGGGGACAGGGTGACGGGGATCAGAGCGCTTTTCTTTTTGGTCTAGGTCTTCTCGCAGGGGCCAGGCATTTTCGAAAAGCGCTTTCCCGCGTGTTTCGGTCGCCACTGAATCGAAAAACGCTCTAGCCAGCCGCAACGGCGCGGGCCGCCGTGTCGTGGGAAGCCGCAAAGAAGAACTCGTCGACGATCTCCTGCAACTCGCCCAGGCTCTGCGCGCTGTTGACGCGCGACCGCAGGTGCGACCCATCGTCGAGGCCCTTGGAGTACCACGAGCAGAGGGCCCGCACCTTGTTGATCACCCACCGATCGCGCCCGCGTGCGACGGTCTTCTCGACGGCGACACCGGCCGGCCGGTCGGCGCCAGGGGCGAAGTGCCGGAAACCGTCCCCTTCGTTCACGCGCTCGTTCAGCAGCAATTCGATGTAGTCGCAGAGAAACTCGCCGCGTTCCCGAACCGTGACCTGCCTGCGCGCCCGACCCGCGGCGATGTCGGCCGCCTGCGCAAGAATCCAGGGATTCCGCAGCACCCCGCGGCCGACGAGCACGCCACTGACGCCAGACGCCATCCGATCGATCACGTCTTCCGGCTCGATGCAGTCGCCGCTGCCAAACACGGGAATCGTCAGGGCCTCTGCAACCCTGGACACGAGTTCCCAGTCGGCCACGCCACGGTAGGACTGCTCGGCGGTCCGGCCGTGAATCGTCACGGCAGCGGCACCGGCATCTTCAACCATCCGGGCCAGCTCTGGCGCATTGCGATCGTCGTCCTTCCAGCCGGCCCGCATCTTCACGGTCACCGGAATCCGCACGGCGTTCGACATCGCCTTGATCACGCTCGCGGCGTGCGCGGGCTCACGCATCAGGCTGCACCCCGCGTTGTGCTTGGCGATCTTCGGGACCGGGCACCCCATGTTGACGTCCACGATATCGGCGCCCATGCCCTCGACGATCTGTGCGGCTGCCGCCATCTTCGCGGGATCACCACCGAAGATCTGGATGGAGACGGGGCGTTCCTCTTCCGTGTATTCGGCGTACTCGAGCGTGCGCCCGATACCGCGCACCAGCCCTTCCGACGACACCATCTCGGTGACCACGAGGCCACAGCCACCCTGGCGCCTGACGAGGCGGCGAAACGCCGTGTCCGTCATGCCAGCCATGGGCGCGACGACGTAGGGCGACTGGAGCGTGACGTTGCCGATTTTCATCAGTATGGACGGACGTCGGCGGCGTCCACCTCCACGCTGACGGCCTGGCCGATCAGATTTACCGACAGGACGAGCCGTGCGTGGGCGCCCTTGCGGATCAGGCGTCCGACGACACCCGCCAGCGGCCCGTGCTTAACCTCTGCCATCATGCCTTCCTGGATCATCGGGCACGGGTCGTATGCCAGATCGGTGTCTACCAGCTGACGGATCCAATCGATCTCGTGCTCGGGAATCGCCGCGGGCTCGCCCTCGACCGACACGATGTTCACCACGCCGGTGCACTTCAGGACCGGCAGGCGATCGTGCGGGTCGAACCGTGCGAAGCAGTAGCCGGGAAACAGCGGCCAGTCGATCTTCTTCTTACGATCCTTCCAACGACTCCACTTGGTGACGGTGGGAAGAAACGATTCGATCTGTCTCCGGTCGAGTTGCTCGCGAACAACCTGTTCGTGCCGCGAGCGCGTCCAGAGCGCAAACCACGGCGCGTCGGTCATCCGGCCATGGCCTTCCGTCTCTCCGCCAGCGCTGAGGCGTAGGCCCGCTCGAGGTCCTCGTTCCTCCATGTGATCGTCGCCTGGTCACGGAGTCGGTCGAGGTACTTCAAACGCTCGCCGGCGATCTTGGCGTTGCCAACCTGCGTGCCGATGTCGGCGCGCGCCTCTTCAAACGTGCGGATCTGTGTCTGCGTGCGCGTTTCCAGCTTCAGGATCTGGTATCCCGTCGGCGTGCGGAGCGCCTCCGTCAGCCCGCCCACGGCCATCTTCGCGATGAGAGCCTGGAGAGACTCCGAGAGCTCTTCGACTCCGATCGGGCCGATCAGGCCCCCATTGGTGCTGGTCGGTCCATCGGACAACTCAGCCGCCAATCGTGGGAATGGCTCGCCCGCGAGCAGCCGCGCACGAATCGCCTCGGCCTCCGCGCGCGCGGCGTCATCCTCGGCCACGTTGATGCCGAGCGTGCTCACGGGCACTTCGATAAAGATCTCCCGGAGCGTGACAGCGGCGGGCGTGGTGAAGTCCTCACGGTTTGCCTGGTAGTACGCCTGCGCTTCGGCCTCGGTCACGACGATCTTGTCGACGACGTCGGCGCGCTCCGCTTCGGTTGCCAGCATCTGACGCTCGAGCGTGGCCCGCAGCGTCTCCATGGTCATCCCTTCCTGGGTCAGGGCGGCTTCGAACTGCTCCTGATCCAGCAGGTTGTTCGACGTGCGGATATTGGTGACGATGCTCTCGAACTGTTCGTCGCCCATCGCATAACCCAGCTCGCGGCCGCGCTGAATCAGGAGTAGTTCGTCGACGGCCGCCAGGATCAGCGGCGGCGTGACCTCGTTGAGCGCCTGTTGCAACTCCGGGCTCTCGGCCGTCACGGCGGCCAACTCCGGCCGCGTGCGCAGCAGGTCCACCTGCCGCCGCTCGAACTCGGTCTTGGTCAGAATGTCGCCGTTGACGTTCACCAGCACCTGCTCAACGATCTGAGTCTGAGCCCCGGCCTGCACCGGCGCCAGAAACGCCAGCAGAGCCACCGCGGGAAAAACAGCGTATCTGTCGGTCATGATCACAATCCCAGGAAACGTCATATGTTATCCAATGTTAACCGAGGGCTCGTAGCAGTTCCTCCAGCATGGCGAACATCCCGCCAGCCGCGCGGGGATCGGCCTCCGGCTTCCGAAGCATCTCCCCCTTGGTAAAACCAGCGGTCACTTCGCCCGCCGTAGCCCTGGCGGCCCACCAGCTGGGTGGGACCTCGCCCCCTCCGGACCCGCCCTTCCGCCTCCCCCGACCTTGTGGCTGGCTGCGCCCCGGAGGGAGCCCGGCCGCGGCTCCCGTCGACGGCCGTTCGGCACCCCGCGCGGCATCCATATCCAGCCGCAATGTCGCCGGCGGCACGAGCGTGGCGCCGACATATTCATGTACGACCTTCACCAGCCGCGTCGGATCCAGCTTGGCCTGCGGCCTGAACTTGATCACGACCAACGGGCCCTCCCGGTCGATCGTCTCGACGCCAAGGCGATCGGCCAGCACGCGAACGCGCCCGTACTCCGCGAGGTTCAACACCGAATCGGGCGGCGAGCCATACCGGTCGCGGATCTCGGCCAGGCTGTCCTCCAGTTCCTTCTCCGTCCGAGCCGCCGCCACGGTGCGGTAGGCGACCAGTCGCTGGTTCATCTCCGGAATGTAGGTTTCGTCGATGGTGACGTCGATCTGCAGATTCACGGTCGCTCGCGCTTCGTCTTCGAGATCCTCCCCCTTCAGTTCCCGCACAGCCTCTTCAAGCAGCTTCATGTACATTTCGAAGCCGATCGCGTCGATGTGACCGCTCTGCTCGCCGCCGAGAAGATTGCCCGCTCCCCGGATCTCGAGGTCGAGCGCGGCCACGCGAAACCCGCTGCCCAGGTCGCTGAACTCCCTGATAGCCGCCAGCCGCTTCCGCGCCACCGGCGACAGCGACTCCTGCGGGGGGATCACCAGGTAGGCATACGCCGCTCTGTCCGACCGGCCGACGCGGCCGCGTAGCTGGTAGAGCTGCGAGAGGCCATACCGATCGGCCCGGTTGATGATCATGGTGTTGGCATTCGGAATGTCGAGACCGTTCTCGACGATCGTGGTTGCCAGCAGCACGTCGAACCGGCCCTCCACGAATCCGAGCATGGCGCGCTCCAGCTCTTCCTCCCCCATCTGCCCGTGGCCCACCGCGATCCTGGCCTCCGGCACCAGACGCTGCAGCAGGTGCCCGATGGAGAAGATCGACTCCACCCGGTTGTGCACGAAGTAGACCTGCCCTCCGCGTGCCAGCTCGTTGCGGATCGCGCGCTCGATCACCGCCGCATCGAACGGGACGACGTTGGTCTGAATCGACAGGCGGTCTTTCGGCGGCGTTTCGATCACCGACATGTCCCGGATGCCGACCAGCGACATGTTCAGGGTGCGAGGAATGGGCGTCGCCGTCATCGTCAGCGCGTCGACCTTCCGCCGCATCTGCTTGATGCGTTCCTTGTGCGCGACACCGAACCGCTGCTCCTCATCGACGACAAGCAGTCCGAGGTCTTTGAACACCACGTCCTTGGAGAGCAGCCGATGCGTGCCGACGATGATGTCGACCTTCCCGGCGGCCAGGCCCTCGAGGATCGCCTTGATCTCCTGCTTCGAGCGGAAGCGGCTGACCATCTCGATCGTGACGGGGAATCCGGCGAGTCGATCACGGAGGGTCTTCTGGTGCTGGAAGGCCAGGATGGTCGTCGGCGCAAGAAAGGCGGCCTGCTTGCCGTCCATCACGGCCTTGAACGCGGCACGCATCGCCACCTCGGTCTTGCCGTAGCCCACGTCGCCACAGAGCAGGCGGTCCATGGGCGTGGACGCCTCCATGTCGGTCTTGATGTCGGCGATGGCGGACACCTGGTCGGCGGTCGGTTCGTACGGAAACGCGCTTTCGAACTCCTCCTGCCAATGGGTGTCGGCGGCGAACGCGTGCCCCGGCACCGCCTTGCGCTGCGCGTAGAGCTTCAACAGCTCCTCGGCCATGTCGCGCATGGCCTTCTTGACACGGGTTTTCGCTTTCTCCCAGGACGTGCCACCGAGACGGTCAAGCGCCGGACGCGCGCCGCCGGTGTGTTTCTGCACCAGATCCAATCGCTCGACCGGCACGAAGAGCTTGTCTTCACCGGCATAGCGCAACTCCAGAAACTCCTGTGATGCCTCGCCCCTCCCGGTCAAGCCCAGTTGCTTCAGGCCAATGAACTCTCCGATGCCGTGGTCGATATGGACGACGAGATCGCCGACCTTGAGATCGCGCAGATCCGAGAGGAACGTTTTGGCGAGATTCGGTCGCCTGTCGCCCGGGCGGCGCTCTTCGTCGAACACGTCGGTCTCGGCATAGACCTGCAGGGTTGCCTCCGGGAGGCGGAATCCGCGGGAGAGGGAACCCACGGCGACCAGCACCGTCGCCGCACGGGCGTCTTCGATGCCTTCGACCAGTAATGCCACGACCTCGTACTCACGCAGGATTTCAACCGTCCGCTCCGCGCGGCCATGGCTGTCGGCGACAAACAGGATCGAATCACCGCGCCCGCGTGCCTCCCGGACCTCGTCGACCCAGTCCTTCACACGACCGCGGAACTCCATGGCGGATTGGCAGGCCACGTGGCGCACGTTCGCGTCCTCGCCCACCGCCAGCTCCTCGACACGCGGCGCACCGGCAACCCGCTCCTCGATCTCCTCCCACGCCACGAACGCGTCGGCCGGCGGCCGCGCGGCGACGTTGCCTCGACCCGCCGCGTCTTCGTAGCTCGCGTCGAGCTGGTCTCGCACCTTCCGGACCTGATCCTCGACCAGGCTGTACTCCGACACGATCAGATGGGCGCCGTGAGAAGCACCCAGGAACGTCAGCGCAGGTGTTGTCGCGTGGTCATCGTCGAACCGCTCATGGACGGGCACGATCAGCAACTGGTCGACCTCGCCGGTCGACCGCTGCGTGGCCGGGTCGAATCGCCGCACGGATTCAACCATGTCACCCACGAACTCGATGCGCGCCGGTTCGGTGTCGCCCGCGAGAAAGACGTCAAGAATGCCCCCGCGGACCGAGAACGACCCATGCTCCTCGACTGGATCCTCGCGAGTGAACCCCCCATCAACGAGCAGATCTGCCAGCGCCAGTGGTTCGATCTCGGTGCCAGACGTGACCGCCAGCGATGCACTGAGCACGCGGGCCGGCGGACTCACCCGCGGCAGCAGAGCCGCCGCCGAGACCACGATGAGGCGTGCGGATCCGCTCGCCGCCGCGTGCAATGCCCGCGCCCGGGCAGATGCCACACGGAAGTGCGGGCTCATGCCTCGGTACGGATCGATCTGCAGTGACGGGAGTGGCAGCACCGCGCGCTCGGTATCAGCCTCGGACGTGCCTTCAAGCGCGCCGTAGAAGAAGCGCGCGTCGCTCACCACCTGCTCCACGTCCTTGTCGGTCGGCACGACGAGCACCGTGACGCCGGAGACCCCCCGGGCCGCGGCGACGGCAGCCAGTGCCTTGGCTGCGGGGCTCAGCCCGGCAGTCGTGGGCGCGAGATGGTCCAGTCCAACCCGAGCCGTCGTCTGGCTGAGAAGGGCGCGAAGCGTCAAGGACGTGGCGGTTGCCATCACTGGTACATACGAACAGCCCACCCCGGTTCGAGCCGCGGGTGGGCGCGCAAACGCCCATTGTCCCATAGGACCTTCAGGAAGACGTCTGAGTTTCTGTTACGGAAACTGCGGCGGGGGGACGCGACGCTGCGTTGCCTGTTCGAAGGCATAGGCCAGCTCAATCAGTCGGGGCTCGCTGCACGCGATACCTGTGAAGCTGACACCGTAGGGCGTTGGACGCGCGTCGAAGCCCTCGGGGAGCGGCGGCCTCGGCTGATTCGGCACAACGCCGAACGGAACGATGACCGTGGGGTAGCCCGGTTTTGCCGCGAGCGAGGCGCCGCTGCTTCCAGGCAGAAGCAGCGCGTCGAGTCGGTGTTCGTCGATGGCCGCGGCGATGCCCTGCGTACCGCCCAAGAGCACGTCCCTCGCCCGATCCACTTCGTACCGTGCACGATCGGCCTCAAGATCCATCGCGTCCGAGACATCGAGCCGTGCTTGACCGTACCGGATCGCGTTGCGGTGCTGGTTGGCGAGGTTGAACGCCCTCAACTCGGTAAGCGAGCCGACCGGCGCGTTCGGCCCGAGCGTGGCGAGGTAGCCGTCGAAATCGCGCTTCATGCCGTATTTGAAGACTACCGAGCAGTCATCGTTCTCTGGCCCCCCACAGGTACCCCAGGCGAGGAAGTTTGACATGCGATCGGGATTCACCACGCTCGGGATATCGGCCGGATCCACGATCTCGGCGCCCTGCGCCCGTAGCACCTGGATCGCGTCGGCCATGAGCGCGGCTTGCGCGTCGTCCAGACCGCCGCGCCGGTCTGTTTCACCGGGCACCGTCGTCGGCTCGTAGTAGAACGCTCGCGGGATGCCGATTCGCGCGCCCTGTAGCCCGTCGGCCCGCAGATGCGGTGTGTAGTCGCGATCGGGCGGGGCTTCACACACGGACGTGGCGGGATCCCGCGGATCCGGAGAGGCGCCTTCCATCGCCCCCAACAGCACGGCCGCATCCGCGACGGTCTTGGCCATCGGTCCAGCCGTGTCCTGGTCGGCAGTGATCGGGAAGATGCCGTGGCGACTGACTCGCCCCACGGTCGGTTTGATCCCGACGAGCATCGTCGCGTTTGACGGGCTCAGGATCGACCCCGACGTCTCGGTGCCCACGCTTGCCGCCCACAGGTTGGCCGCCACGCCGATGCCGGAACTGGACCCGCCAGTGCCCATGACCGGACGCCCGTCGCTCGTGCCTTCTCGCGGATCGGGTCGCGGGTCGTACGGGTTCATCCCGTACCCCCCGACCGCGCTGTAGTTGCCTGGCACGGCTGTGCCCATCCAGTTGGCCAGTTCCGTGTTCACGGTCTTGGCGATCAGCACGGCACCCGCCTCGCGCAGGTGCGTCACAAGCGTGGCGTCATAGGGGGGTCTGTATTCGGCGAACGCCAACGCACCGCCGGTGGTGGGCATATCCGTGGTGTTGATGAGGTCCTTGAGCGCGATCGGGATGCCGTGCAGCGGCCCGCGCACGCGCCCGTCGCGCCGCTCGGCGTCCAGCCGGTCCGCGTCCTTGAGCGCCCGCCGGTTGATCGCCATCGCCGCGTTCAGCGTGTTGTCGTAATAGGCGATGCGGTTGAGGTAGTCCTGCACGATCTCACGAGACGTGACGCGCCCCCGCCGCATGGCCTCCTGCATCTCGGCGAAGCTGGACTCCACCACGGAGAACGGCGCGGACTCCGGAGGCGGCGCAGGAATGCATCCCGGCGCAGCCCACAGTACCAGGAGCATGCCGAGCGCGACACACCGTCTGCGCAACGTCACTGCCGCATCATAGGCCGAACCGCTGCGAGGCTGTGGTGGGCCCCAACTCGAGAGCCCTAACTCTTCACGCCAATGAAGAACTCGTACCCGTTTGGCAACTCAGAGTGTTCGACGACTTTCGTGTGCGGCTCAAAACCAACCTCGGCCATCATGTCGATCCAGCATTGGCGAGGGAATACGCCATGCTGGTGACGCTCGTGAACGACCCGCACGTCACGCGAGTTCTCTCGAATCAGGAAAGCGTAGTCGGCCACGCACGTCTCATCCTTGGGGTCAGGATCCCAGACCCACTCCAAATATCGGAACCCGCGTGCGCCGTCGTCGGTGCCTCCACACGACGTGCTCGGAGCAAAGCGCTCTCTCGTCTCATCTGGCACGAACAACGCGACTCCGCCTGATGAGCAATGAGTGAATGCCGTTCTCATCGCGGCTCTGAGGTCTTCCCGAGTCGTCATATAGGAGATGGCGTCATGGACGAACACTGCATCGAACTCTCTCTCCATCCGAACGTCTCGCATGTCGCCAGCAAAGTGAGGAAGATCCGGGTTCAGCTTGCGCGACTGACCGAGCATGGCCTCAGACCGGTCGACCAGCGTCATCTCGAAACAACCCCTGAGATGAAAGGCATTGTGTCCTCCACCTGAGCCGAGCTCCAACATTGTGCGAAGTTTCTTGGTCGCGTACTCGATGAGTGCCTCCCTGAAGAGACGCGCTTCTTCCTCGTACTCGCCGACGGGCGAGAACAGGGGCCACCATTCGGCGAGGTCACCATACATTCGATGGGTCATGGCAACGATGTCTCAACCATTCGGCATTCTCGTCGCCTGGCGCGCCTGCAGTTCGCTGATGTGTGCGAAGAGCGCGGGGGCGTTGTCGGTGCGCCAGTGGCACGTCAGATCGCCGGTCGCCTCCTCGAAGAGCGCATCAACCCCAAACGTCATGACCAGCGTTGCGGGATCTTCGAGTGCCAGGTCAAGATGGCCCGTCGTCACAGTCTGAACAGCAGGACGAGTAGCACCGCAGATACCAGGCTCGCCACGGCCGTCCTGATTGCGTTCCATTGATTCCAACGTGGCTCGAAATCCTCGCGAGCTGTCCGTCGTGCCCCTTCGTCCATCGTTTCAACGTTCAGAGCCTGCAGTCTGTTGTTCAGCGGTATGTTCATGGTGATTGTCGGCAATTGAACGCCGAAAAGATACGCGAGCGCGGTGGCAACGATGAGCAGGCGGTCTGCTCCATCGAGCTGGCCCACCCCAAGCGTAGCGGCCGTCACCACGGCCAGCACCGAGCCAACCCAGACCACCATGAACAGCGGCTGATTGCTCTGGATGACGCGGTCCATCGCTTGAAAGGTTCCTATGAACTCACGGTCGCCCAGGCTCTTCATGCCTGGCATGGCGACGACGGCAAACGCAAAGAGGAAGCCCGCCACCAGGGAGCACAGGAAGGCAGCAACGATCAGCGCGATTTCAAAGAGTTCCGTCATCTCAGGTCTGGCCGATGGTTGGAGTTTCGACGGCGCGAAGCCCCGAGCCCGCAACCCTTGCCTTGGATCCCGTATACCGCAGATGTCGATGATGCACGGAGTCAGCCACGACGGAGAAACCCAGGCGCCGGTAGAGTGCTTCGGCCCTGCCATTGCTCTTGAGCACGGACAGGATGATGTTGCACCCAGCGCGGTTGGCGCGAGCGAGAACCGCGTGTATCGCCTCGGTCCCGACGCCGTGGCCTTGATACTCGGCCGAGACGCAGATCGTGTGGATCTGAATCGAGTCCGGAGTTTCGGTGAGCATGACGAACCCGACGTCCGCACCGTTGCGAACCAGAACCGTCGTGCCCTGAATGGCGAGCTGAGCGTCAAACTTCGCCAGCTCACGGGCCTCGTCCCAGTCCCCGAAACACGCCGTTATGCTGTCGCGCATGGCACCCAGGAAGCACCGCCGTAAGAACGGCAGGTCCTCCTGCGCGCGCCACGCCATCGTGATCACCTGGTCCACGCCATCGTGATCAGTCATTCCACGGCATCGTGATCACCCGTTCCACGGGTCGTGATCACCGATTCCACGCATCGTGATCAGGGTCGGGCGACGCTGAGCATCGGGTTCTACCATCGCATCTTTGGCAGGTTGCCCAAGGAGTGCGATGGCGACGGAACGATTGCTCATGCGACACATTCGAGAGATTTTGCGGTTGAAATGGACGCTGCTCCGCAGTCACCGGGAGACCGCCCGGAGTCTGGGGATCAGTGCGGGTGCGGTGGCCTCGGTGGTGACCCGGGCGAAGGCGACGGCGCTCACCTGGGAGGCGGTCGGCGCGCTCAGCGACGACCAATTGGAGCGATTGCTGTATGGGCCCAAGCTGGCCCTGACCGTCGCCCGGCCGGGGCCCGATCTGGTGTGGATGCACACCGAACTGCGTCGCCCGGGCGTCACGCTGGAGCTCCTGCATCTCGAGTATCTGGCGGCGCATCCCGACGGCTACCGGTATTCAGCGTTCTGCGGACACTACCGGCGCTGGTTGGCGCGGCAGCGCAGCTCGATGCGCCAGGTCCATACGGCCGGCGAGAAAACATTTGTCGACTATGCCGGGCAGCGGCCGTCGTTGGTCGATCCGGCCACCGGCGCGGTCGTCCCCGTCGAACTCTTTGTCGCCGTGCTCGGCGCCCCCAACTACACCTACGCGGAGGCCACGCTCACGCAGCGCAGCGTCGATTTCATCCAGAGTCACACGCGCACCGTGGAGTACTGGGGCGGCGTCTCTGCGGTGGTCGTGCCGGATCAACTCCGCACCGGCGTCACCGAGCCGTGCCGGTATGAGCCGACGGTCCAGCGGACGTATGCGGACTGGGCGCGGCACTACGGGACGGCGATCGTCCCCGCGCGGCCGGCGAAGCCGCGCGACAAAGCGAAGGTCGAAGTCGCCGTCCAAGTCGCCGAGCGCTGGATTCTCGCGCGGCTGCGCAACGAGACCTTCTTCACGCTGGCCGCGTTGAACGCCCGGATCGCCGAGCTCCTCCTCGATCTCAACGACCGACCGATGAAAGGGTACGGCGGCGCGTCGCGGCGCGCGCTCTTCGAGCGGTTCGATCGGCCGGCGCTGCAGCCGCTGCCGCGTGATCGCTACGTCCACGCCGATTGGTTCCACGCACGCGTCAATATCGATTATCACGTCGAGGTCGACCGGCACTATTACTCCGTCCCGCACGCGTTGATTCACGCCGCCGTCGAGATCTGCCTGACGGCGACGACCGTCGACGTGCTGCTGCGGGGCGCGCGCGTGTGGCTCCACGTGCGTAGCTATGTGCCCGGCCGCCACACGACCATCCCGGACCACATGCCGAAGGCGCACCGCGCGCATCTGGAGTGGAGCCCTTCGCGCCTGATCGGCTGGGGCGCCACCATCGGGCGCCACACAGAGGCGCTCGTCCAGGCCCTGCTCGAGAGCCGGCCCCATCCGGAACAAGGCTATCGCTCGTGCCTGGGCATCCTCCGGCTGGCGAAGCAGCACGGCCCCGAGCGGCTTGACGCCGCGTGCGCCCGTGCGCTCGCCGCCGGCGCGCGCTCGTATCGTCACGTCCACTCGATCCTCAAACACGGCCTGGACCGGCTGCCCCTGGACGACGAGCCCGCGCCGATCGCGCGGCCCGTGCATGCCAACGTCCGCGGCCCCGCGTACTACGAACCGTCCGATCCCGAAGGAGACTGCCCATGCTGACTGAACCGACGCTCGATCGTCTCCGCGCCCTCCGGCTCGGCGCGATGGCCGACGCCTACCGCACGCAATTGCAGGACCCGGCGATCGGGGCGCTCAGCTTCGACGAACGGGTCGGGATGCTCGTCGACGCCGAACATCTCTCGCGCGACAATCGCAAGCTCACCCGACGCCTCAAGGAGGCCAAGCTGCGGATCCCGAACGCGTGTCTTGAGGACCTGGATTACGCGCCGCGAACTCGATCGGGCGCAGATCCGACAGCTGGCCACCGGTCGGTGGATCACCGAACACCGCAACGTCCTCATCACCGGGGCGACCGGCGTGGGGAAGACCTACCTGGCCTGCGCGCTGGGGCAGCACGCCTGTCGGCAGGGCTACCGGACGATCTATCGGCGCTTGCCGCGCTTCTTTCAGGAGCTCGCGCTCGCGCGCGCCGATGGCTCCTACACCACGCTGCTCGCACGACTGGCGCGTGTGGACGTCCTGATCCTCGATGACTGGGGGCTCGCCGCCGTCACCGACGTGCAGCGACAGGACCTCCTCGAGGTGATGGAGGATCGCGACGCCACCCGCTCGACGATCATCACGAGTCAGCTGCCGCGCGATCAGTGGCACACGTATCTGGGCGACCCGACGATCGCCGACGCCGTCCTCGATCGTCTCGTCCACAACGCGTATCCGATCACGCTGAAAGGCCCGTCACGACGCAAGGAGAAAGCCTGACCGGCGCGACGGGCCGTGGACGGTGCCAGACCTATGGACGCGCAGACGCGCCCACAGGTCTTTGGAAAACCGCGCAGACGCGGTTTCCCACACCGCCCACCGCCATCATCGTCGTGTGAGAGGAAAGAAGAAGAAATGCAGTACGAAGACATCGGCCGTGCACTGGAGGCGAATACCGGTTAACCTATCCCGCAGCTCAGCGTCGCTTCGCTCCGATCACGATGCCGTGGTCCCCGTGGTCACGATGGCGTGGACGGACTGATCACGATGGGTGGAATGCGCACCTCCGGA
>JAQBVV010000233.1 GCA_027622905.1 Acidobacteriota bacterium | reverse complement strand
GCAGCATTCGGTGCGCCGACGGGGGGGGATCGGGGCTCGGGTCATGCTGTCGCCGCCTGGGCCGGAGTTTCGCGTGGGGGCCGGGCCGTACACCGTACCGGTGTCGATTACCGACGCGTCACAGGTGTCAAGCCTGTCGTTGACGATCACGTTCAACCCCACGGTGCTGCGCGTCCGATCCGTCCAGGAGGGCAGTTTCATGCGCGCGGGCGGCATTGCCGCGACCTTTCTTCAACAGGTCGACGCGGCGTCGGGTCGTATTGACATCGCGATCGTGCGCCCGGACGATCCAACCGGGGTGGCTGGCACGGGGCTGCTCAGCGCGATCTTGTTCGACGCAGTCGGCGGTGGCACCGCGGACATGACCGTGACTGGCACAGCGACAGGTCCTGGCGGAGGAGTCGTGCCGCTCGTATTCGGCGCAACGCCGGTGGTGACGGTCCGATGACGATGCGGATGACGCTCGTGGGACAGCGCGGCTACACGTTCATCGAGTTGCTGATCGTGACGACGATACTGCTGATCCTGGCGTCCGCCGTGATGCCGTTGGCGCAGGTCACATCACAGCGGCAGCGGGAGGCGGAGCTCCGTCGCTCGCTTCGCGAGATGCGCACGGCGATCGATGCCTTCAAGAACGCGGTCGACCTTGGACTGATCCCCACGACGGAGCTCGAGCCTGGCAACGAAGGATATCCGCCGACCCTCGACATCCTCGTGGAGGGGATCAGCGCCGCCAACGATGTGTCCGGTCGCCAGCTTCGTTTCCTGCGCCGGATTCCTGTTGATCCGACGACAGGTGATTCGGACTGGGGGCTCCGCTCGTACCAGGATTCACCGGACTCCACGACGTGGGGGCGGCAGAATGTCTATGACGTCTATACGAGAACCGGCGGCACGGGACTCGACGGGACTGACTACTCGGACTGGTGATGATGGCACGCCGAACAGCCAGGGGGTTCACGCTCATCGAGTTGATGATCGTGATGGCGCTGATCGTGGTGCTCGCGGGGATCGGGCTGGCCACGCACGCCAACAGCCAGATCCGCGCGCGGGAAGCCGTACTCAAGGAAGACCTGTTTCGCATGCGGGACGCCATCGACCAGTACTCGGCGGACAGGGGAGCGTACCCGGCGACGCTGGATGAGCTTGTCAGCGGCATGTACCTCCGCGCGATCCCGGTGGATCCGTTCACGGACTCGGCGGACACCTGGCAGACCATCATGTCTGACATGAACCCCTCAGCGCTCTCGGCCCAGCCGGGTATCTTTGACGTCAAGAGTGGCTCCGATCGCATGGCGATGGATGGCAGCCAGTATTCCGATTGGTAGGCCGAATGTCGAGGGAGGGCCGCGTGCCGGGGTTTCGCGATAGAACAGCGTGGTTCGCGTGTGCGCTGCTGGCCATGACGGCGGCCGCGGTCGGTGCGTGCGACAAGGTGCCATTGATGGCGCCGACGAATTCAACCATCACGGTGTCGGCGCCGACGCAGGTGCTGGCGGCCGGTGGGAGTGCCGAGATCACTGCGTTCGTGCTCGAAGGGGGCGGAACGCCGGTGCAGAACGGCACCACCCTGCGCTTCAGTTCGACGCTCGGCCGCGTCGAACCCGTCGAGGCACAGACGAGGAATGGCCTGGCCGTCACGACGTTCTTCGCCGAGGACAGCTCAGGCATCGCAGAGATCCGCGCAACGTCCGGGTCGGCGGGCGGGGGTGCCGACAACACGAATGCCGTGCAGGTGACGGTGGGCGCCGCGGCGGTCAACACCGTCTCGCTGCGGGCGAGCCCAGGCAGCGTAGGGCCAAGCGGCGGAACGGTGGAGCTGATCGCGACGGTGATCGGTGCCGACGGCCAGCTGCTTCCAGGCGTTGCGGTCATCTTCAGCGCCGATCAGGGCTCGCTCAGCGCCCAGTCGGTGACCACCAACGCCAGTGGTGAGTCGCGGGTAACGCTGACGACGAGTCAGCAGTCGATCGTCAGCGCGACGGCGGGCATCACGACGAGTAGCGCGTTGACCGTGACCGTACGGCCAGGTCCGATTGTCACGATCGCCTGTGCCCAGGCGTCCACAGCGTTCGGGACCACATGCGCCGCCCTGCTGCCGAACGCATCGAGCAACACGGCCACGGTGGTCTTCACGATCACGAAGCCGACGGGGAGCAGTACGCTCCGCACGGCAACGCTCGATTTCGGGGATGGCAGCTCGCAGAGTCTCGGGAATCTGGCTGGCGGGACCGCCACGGTGACTCATACGTATAGCGGACCGTCATCGCCTGGAACGCGAGAGTACACCGCGACGCTCCAGGCCACCGACGTCAACAGCGAAGCGGCGTCGGTCTCGACGACGGTGATCGTGGCGCGTCCGACGCTGACGCCGATGAATGTGACCATCACGGCGACCTCCGGGACCGCGACGGCATCAGGCCAGTCGTGGACGGTTACCGCCGCGGTGACCGGTGGCGGCGAGGGAGGGACCGGTAATGCCACGATCGAGTCGTACGCCTGGACATTCGGCGACGGCTCATCGGCGACGACCTCCGGGAACGTCACGTCGCATGTGTACGGGACTTCGTCCACCGAGACGCAGCGCACTGTCACGGTGACCGTGACGGCTCAAGATGGGCGCACGGCAACCGGGCGGACCGAGATCCTGGTGAGCAAGTTCCCGTAGGAGGATGTCGATGCGCTTCAGTAACGACCGCGGCTATGCGATGGCGGCGCTGCTCGTGGCACTGAGCGTGATGGGCATCCTGATGAGCATGGCGCTGCCGGTCTGGCAGACCGCAGCCAAGCGGGAGCGGGAAGCCGAGCTGGTCTTTCGTGGTGAGCAGTACGCGCAGGCGATCGAGCTGTTTTCCCGCCGGAACGGCGGCTTTCCTCCCAACCTCGCCGTGCTGGAAGAAGGGCGCTACATCCGGAGGCTGTACAAGGATCCGATGACGCCCGACGGTGCGTTCCAGCCGGTCTACCTGGGCCAGCCGCTGCCAGGGCAGATTGGCGAGCAGCCACAAACCGGGCGTGGCGGGGCGCCGGGTCTGCCGTTGCCCGGTGCGCCCGGTCAGGCGGGCCGGGGCGGGTTGCCGGCCGGCGCCGGCCCCATCATCGGTGTCGTCAGCGCAAGCACGGAGGAATCACTGCGGCTCTACAACGGGAGAGGACGCTACAGCGAGTGGGCCTTCGTGGCCCTCGCGGCCACCGCTCAGGCCGGCGCGCCGGTGGGCGCCCAGAACCCTGGCGTGCCA
>JAQBVV010000232.1 GCA_027622905.1 Acidobacteriota bacterium | reverse complement strand
CGAGGCGGGTTCCTGAAGGGATTGGCCGAGGACCGGTCGTACCAGGTATGCGCGCAGCTGGGCGCCGTGGCTGCCACCTACGCGCTGGAGCACCTCGGCGGCCAGAGCCACGCCTTCACGCGGAGTGAGTTCAAGACACGGTACGAGGAGCACTTCGGCCTGTTCCCGAATAGTTGATCGGCGTCTGGTCAGACTCTGCTGTGCCCGGCGCAACCGTCTCAGCGGCCAGAGGCGTATCGCGCACGCGCGGCGGCGACATCTGCGCGCAGGTCGGGTCGAGGAACAATAATAGGAGCCATGACGCGGTCGGCGATTAACCCCTATCTCATATGTCTGGCGGCCTGGCTGCTCCCGGGTGCCGGCCATCTGTGGCTCGGTCGTGTCCAGAAGGGGCTCGTCTTTCTGATCGCGATCCCATCGATGTTCGCAACTGGCGTGTGGATGGAAGGACGGCTGTTTCCCTTCGACCTGGCACAACCGCTCGTGGCGCTGGCGGCGCTGGCCGACGTTGGCATTGGCGTCCCGTACGCGGTTGCGCAGTTCCTGGGCGTCGGCACCGGGCGGGTCGTGGCGCAGTCGTTCGAGTACGGCAACGCGTTTCTGATCGTCGCTGGTCTGCTGAACATGCTTGTCGTCCTTGACGCGTTTGACGTGGCGGAGGGCAGGAAGTGACCTCCCATCTCGGTGCGATGGCGGTCTTTGCCCTGTTCGTCTCCGTGGTGTTCGCTGTGTTGATGCGCGACGCGCCGGCAGAGCAGTGGCGCCTGGGGTTCCGGCTCCTCGTCGGGCTGGTCGGCGGCGGGCTTCTGGCGGGTTGGTTGCTGTATCCGATCCCCTTCTAGTGTCACGGCGCGTCAGGCTCTGGGGCGTCGTCGTGTGCTACATGGCGGCGATCTTCTACGTGTCCGCGCTGTCCGCCCCTCCAGTCCCGGTCGGGACCGACAAGTCGCTGCACGCGCTGGCCTACCTTGGTCTCTCGGTCGTGGTGGTTCGCGCGCTGGTGGGCGGCCTGCCACGGCGGATCGACAGCTCGACTGCGGTCGTCGCGATCGTGATCGCGGTCGCCTACGCCGCGTCCGACGAAGTGCATCAGATGTTCGTGCCTGGCCGCACGGCGGACGTACTCGACCTCCTGGCCGACGCGTGCGGGGCGATCGTTGGCACGGCGGTGTGCTGGGCGTGGGGTATAATTTCGCCAGTCGCGGGCGATGAGCTTTGAAAATTTCCTTCCTGATCGAGGTGGCGCGGTGGCCATCCCACGCATCAACCAGGCGCACCGCCTGGACGCGCTGAATCCAATCGTGCACCGGTCGGACAGAGTCGCGCGAGGCCCCGCGGGTGGGAACGCTCACGGGGACCAGAATCGATGATCGAATTGCGGGGGTCGACCGACGCGTCCGGCTGCCGCTTCGCGATCGTCGTCTCTCGCTTCAACGAGGCGGTCACAGCTGGCTTGCTGAAGGGCGCGCGTCAGGCGCTGACTGACGCGTCGGTTGAGGAAGAGGACGTCACGATTCTTCACGTGCCAGGCGCATTCGACATTCCGGTCGCGGCCTTGCGGGCAGCCGAGACGGGGCGCTTCGACGCGGTCATCTGCCTCGGCGCGGTGGTCAAGGGCGAGACAATGCATTTCGAGTACATCGCACAGACCACGTGCACGGAGATCGGGTCCGCCGCGGCTGCCACGGGCGTGCCGATCACGCTCGGTGTGCTGACGACGCTCACCGACGCGCAGGCGGCCGATCGCGCGGCCGACGGACCCGGTAACAAGGGGCGCGAGGCCGCGCTCGCGGCCGTCGAGATGGCCACGCTCTTTCGTCAGCTCCCCGAAGGGGCCCTCGAGTGATCGCCAGAACGGAGCGCCGCCCGAGTGACCGGGTGGCACACGAGGCTCGCCACCGGGCGCGCGAGGCTGCCGTGCAAATGCTCTACCAGTGGGAGGTCGGTCGGCTCCCGATGGCCGATATTGTCCAGACCTTCTGGCTTCATGATGAGCACGCAGACCCGGCGATACTCGACACCGATGGTCGGGCGTTCGCGGACACGCTGGCCGCTGGTGTGGCCGAGAAGGTCGCGACGCTGGATCCGGTCATCGTCGACGCGGCCGATAACTGGCGGATCGAGCGCATGAACGTGCTGGACCGCCTGATTCTGCGGCTGGCCGTCTACGAGTTTGTCCACGAGCCGGCGACGCCGGCGCGCGTCATCATCAACGAGGCGTTGGAGCTGGCGCGCACGTTCAGCGATGCCGACTCGGTACGATTCGTCAACGGAGTCCTCGATGCGGTCCGGCGCCGCCTGGCACGCGAATGACTGGTATGGACGAATCCGATCAGGTCGTTCAGCGCCGCGCGAACCTCGAGGAGCTTCGCACGCTTGGCGTGAATCCCTATCCGCACCGCTTCGACCCTCAGGCCTCCGTTGACGATATCGTTCAGGCGCACGGCGCGAAGGATGGTGAAGCGCTCGACGCGGAGCACGTGACCACCCGCACCGCCGGACGGATCCTGGCGATACGCAGCTTTGGCAAAGCCAATTTTCTCGTGCTGTCGGACGGGAAAGCCCGTATCCAGGTGTATGTCCGTCAGGATGCGCTGTCCGAGCGCGACTTCCGGATCTTCAAGTTGCTCGATTTCGGAGACTGGATTGGCGTGGACGGTCGGCTGTTTCGCACGAAGACGAACGAGCTCACGATCTGGGCGTCGTCGCTCGAGTTTCTCGCCAAGTGCTTGTTGCCGCTACCGGAGAAGTGGCATGGCCTCACGGACGTCGAGACCCGGTACCGT
The DNA here is from genome assembly GCA_027622905.1 of Acidobacteriota bacterium. GTDB lineage: Bacteria > Acidobacteriota > Vicinamibacteria > Vicinamibacterales > UBA2999 > JAQBVV01. The sequence continues at coordinate 477 of JAQBVV010000232.1, read as the reverse complement.
CAGCGATATCTCGACCTGATCGTCAATCCCGATGCCAGAGGGGTGTTCGAGACCCGGAGTCGCGTGGTGACCGCCATCCGCGAGTTCCTCAGTTCGCGTGGCTTCCTCGAGGTCGAGACGCCGATGATGCAGTCGATCGCCGGTGGCGCGCTCGCCCGGCCGTTCGTCACGCACCACAACGCGCTCGATATGCCGCTGTTCATGCGGGTGGCGCCGGAGCTGTATCTCAAGCGGCTGACCGTCGGCGGGGTCGAGCGGGTGTTCGAGATCAACCGAAATTTCCGGAACGAGGGCATCTCGACGCAGCACAACCCGGAATTCACCATGCTCGAGTTCTACTGGACCTACGCCGACTACTCGGACCTGATGGCGCTGACCGAACAGCTCCTGGCGGAGGTCGCGGTCAAGGCGATCGGGACCGACGAGGTGCAGCATGGCGACCAGACGATCTCGCTGAGGGCGCCGTTTCGGCGGGTG
>JAQBVV010000231.1 GCA_027622905.1 Acidobacteriota bacterium | reverse complement strand
GAGGCGGTGGGTTATACTTCGAGTCCCAGTATCCTGATGCGGGGCGGCGACACCCCGCGCGCCGTTCACCGTATTTCACGCGCTGGTCGTGCTGGCTGCTCGTCAGATGACCTTCGCCGAAAGAAGCATCATGCACCAAAAAGGTTGGATTGCCGCGGCTCTCGTTCTTGTCCTTACATCACCCGCTGTTGCGCAGGAATGGGAAAACTTTGTGTTCCCTGACGATGGGTTCGAGGCGAACTTTCCGGGTCCCCCCCAAGTGGAGAACACCACCTGGATCTCGCAGTACGACTACGAACTGCCAGCGCGCGTGTATAGCGGTTCTCGCGGCGCCGCCAGGTATTCGGCGACCGTGGTCGACTACCGCCCCCTCGAGCAGATGGGGCCGGCACGATCCGCCCAGTGCCCGCCGGGCGCCGAACCATGCATCGGCACGCAGGACGGTCGCAACGGCGATATACTAGGCCTCGGCTACTGGAAGATGGATGTCCGCGGCGCGCCAGCCTACGCGGTGCTGAAGCTCCTGCAACGTGGCTCCACGGTCACCGACTACAACCTCGAGTTTCAGCAAGTCGTCGAGGGCTACTTTCTGCACCTGACCAATCCGGACGAGTCTCGAACGCTGGCCTACATCACGATGCACGAGAACCTGCTCTATGTCTATGAGGGCACGACGCCGAAGGGCGCTCCAGAGGCGTCGCTGTTCATGGGATCGGTCGGATTCGTAGACGCCGACGGCAACAGTCTCCGCTACACGGACTTCTACTCGAACGCCGTTCACGGCCTGCGGCAGTACGACCCTCCGGAAGTGCGCGTCGGAGTGCGAAACGGTAGCGTGCCGCCGTCGGCCGGCGGAAACTAACTCTGGATTATGCGGGTCGGCGTGCCGGTCCGCGAGACTTGTCACTTCAAGGGGCGTCAAATGAAAATGAACTTTCGAACGTCGTGTATCGGCTTGGTCGCGGTGTCGGTGGCTCTGGCGGGATGTGCCCAGGAGGAGGAGCCCGAGGCTCCGGTGGAGGTCGCCGAGAGCGTTCCGGCTGAGCAAATGCTGACGGGCGATCACATCATGACCGACGCCGGCGATCTGGTGATTCAGCCCATCGCACACGCCACCTTCGCGATGGGCTGGAACGGCAACACGATCCTGGTCGATCCGGTCGGCGGAGCCGACGCCTTCCAGGAACTGCCGACGCCTGACCTGATTCTGATCACCGACGTCCATGGCGACCATCTCGACGCTGCGACCCTGGAAGCCGTCGCCGGCGGCGACACGGTCATTGTGGCTCCCCAGGCCGTCGTCGACCAGTTGCCCGAAGCGCTTGTCCCGCAGGCACGCCGGCTGGACAACGGCAGTGACGTGTCGCTGCTCGGCCTGACCGTTGAAGCGATCCCGATGTACAATCTGACCGAGGACCGGTTGCAGTTCCACGACAAGGGTCGCGGCAACGGCTACGTTGTGACGATCGGCGGCAAGCGCATCTACATCAGTGGCGATACCGAAGACATTCCGGAAATGCGGGCGCTCGAGAATATCGACATCGCGTTCGTCTGCTTCAACCTGCCCTACACGATGACCGAGGATCAGGCGGCCAGCGCGGTGCGCGAGTTCGCGCCTGGCATCGTCTATCCATACCATTACATGGGCAGCGATAGCGAAGCGTTCGCATCGCTCGTCGCCGAAAGCGACGGCATCGAAGTACGACAGCGCGCCTGGTACTAGCCGCTAATAATCAGGGGGCAGACGCCGGGACGCACCCCGGCGTCACGCAACGGGGAGAAGACCGATGACGTGTCGCTCGACCGCACGTGGCCTGCTGGTGTTGTTGTCGATCGTCCTCAGCGCAACGGGCGCCGCGGCGCAATCTGGCTTCATCTCCATCGACGACGATCCGATCCTCGGCAACCCTGACGCACCTGTCACGATCATCGAGTTCGGCGACTACCAGTGCCCGATGTGCAGAATCTTCTGGAAGGAGACGATGCCGCGGATCAAGGAGCAGTACGTCGACACAGGCAAGGTCCAGATCGTGTTCCGCGACTTCCCCCAGGACGTGCACCCGGAAGCGAGCCCGGCGGCAATGGCCGCTGAATGCGCGGAGGACCAGGGGCAGTACTGGGAGTACCACGACAAGATCTTTCATGAGCAGGACCGACGCCGACGGGAGGGCGAGGTCGTACGCTTTCGAGTCTCCGACCTGAAACGCTGGGCCAGGGATCTAGGCCTGGACACGGCCACGTTTGACGTGTGCCTCGATTCCGAACGCCACAAAGCCGAAGTGGAGTCGGACTACGCGGATGCTTCAAGCGTGGGTGTGAACGGCACCCCGTTCTTCTTCGTGAACGGGCGCGTCCTGGCCGGCGCCCACCCGTTCTCGACGTTCGAGAAGGTCATCGAAGAGTTCTTCACCCCGGCGCCCTAGCGGACAGGCGCACTCAGCACCGGGCCGACCGGCTGCCGCCCTCCTGTAGGGAGGATGCTTACGCGCGTCCGGTCAACGCGCTCGTCGCGAACGCCTCGGCTTTCGGCGCTGATGGTTCGCCATCTGCTCCAGCACCGCACACACTGCCGCCGTGTCCTCAGTGTCTGGCCTCGTGGCCGCCGCGGCGGCGTAGATCGGTGTCGTGGCTGAGAACAGCGGCGTCGGGCACCCCACCTGACGCGCGAAGTCCCCGATGACCATCATGTCCTTGGCCCAGACCGACAGACGGATCATCGCGTCGGAGTAGTCGCCCTTCACCATCATCGGGCCACGCACCTGCAGCATCCGTGAACTCCCGCCCCCATCGGAGATCACCTTGTAGGTCAGCGCCGGGTCGAGACCGGCCTTCATCGCCAGGACCATGGCTTCGCCGGCCGCGACATTGTGAATGGCCACCAGGAGGTTGGCCACGAACTTCATCTTCGATCCGGCACCGAACGGCCCGACGTAGTACGGCGCCCGCGCGAACGCCTTCATGACGGGCTCGACGGCGCGATACGCAGTCCGTGGTCCGCTGGCATAAACGGCCAGGTCGCGCACCAGGGCCTGCGCCCCGGTGCCGCTCAGCGGGCAGTCCAGCATCGTCGCCCCGGACGCGGCGAGCACGTCGCGCGCCTCCTCTTTGACCGCGATCGGTAGCGTGCTCGTCTCGATGACGATCCGCTTGCGTCGTGTCGCACCAGCCAGGTCCTGGGCGACGGCGATCATGGCAGCGATCGACGGCAGGGAGCAGATCACGATATCGGCCGCCTCGCCGACCTCGCGCGCGCTCTGCGCGACCCGCCCACCCGCACGCTCGTGGTCGCGGCGCCGCG
>JAQBVV010000230.1 GCA_027622905.1 Acidobacteriota bacterium | reverse complement strand
CGGTGAGCCGGCAGGGCGGTAGCCTGAAGCTCCTTGGCCTGACCAAGCGCATCACCGATTTGCTCTCCATTACGAAGCTGTTGACAGTGTTTGAGACCTACGACAACGAAGCCGACGCCGTCCGCAGCTTCTCCTCTTCTGCCAGCGCCTGACGGCCGCGCTGTGATGGCGCGCACCTCATCGACTCCCGTCGCCGCGCTCGCGGCCGAGTCGCGTCCGGAAACCGGTCGGCTGCCCACCCTCTGGCTTCTTGTCATCTCGCTGCGCCAGGAACAATGGTCGAAAAACCTACTGCTGTTCGCAGGCCTGATCTTTGGCGGTCGCTTGTTGGAGACGAGTGCCGTCCTCGTTGCAGGGGCCGCCTTCGTCATCTTTTGCGCTTTGTCCAGCTCCGTCTATCTGTTTAACGATGTGTGGGACCAGGACGCCGACCGTCACCATCCGCTCAAGCAGACACGGCCTATCGCAAGTGGCGATCTCACCACGCCGGTGGCCCTGTCGGTCGCGTCCGTGCTTGCGGTGGTGGCAGTGGCGGCAGCCTTCCTGATCAGCGTCCCGCTTGGTGCGGTCGCCACAGGCTACGTACTGCTGCTGCTGCTTTATTCGGCCGCGCTGAAGCACGTCGTGATTATCGATGTCCTTACGATCGCGGCCGGGTTCGTGCTACGTGCTATCGCAGGCGCTCTCGCCGTGAATGTACCGATCGGCGCGTGGCTGCTGTTATGCACGACGCTCCTGGCACTATTTCTTGCGCTGAGCAAGCGTCGGCACGAGTTGATGCTCCTTGGGGAATGTGCGGTGGACCACCGGCGCATCCTGGAGGAGTACAGTCCGTATCTTCTTGACCAGATGATCGCCGTCGTCACCGCCTCGACGCTTATCGCATACACGCTTTTCGCCACCAGCGCCGACACCGCCCAGCGGCTGGGCACCTCGCGGCTTGGCCTGACGATCCCGTTTGTGCTGTACGGGATCTTCCGATATCTCTACCTCGTCCATCAAAAGCGGGGAGGTGGAAGTCCGGCAAGCATGCTAATGACTGACCGTCCTTTGCTGGCCTGCGTAGTATTGTGGGTTGGCACGGTCGCGGTGCTCATGTATTTGCCTTTGGGAAGATAGCCAATGCCTGCCGTCTCGGAAAGCCTTTCGACGCCCAGCCCGCCGGCCTCAAGCCGGACGGCCCGGGTTGCCGTCGTACGGACGCGCCCCGATACGGTGGTTGAAGACTGCGGCAGGGTGATGGACCTGGCTGGCTACCGCGACGTCCTGTCCCGGAACCGCGACACGATCGTCAAGCTGAATCTGTCCTGGACGAAGTACTTTCCTGCCTGTTCATCGCAGCCATGGCAGGTTGACGGAGTGGCCACGAAGATGATCGGCGACGGTTTCGACCGGCGGAAGCTGATGCCAGTCGAGAACAAGACGGTCGTCACGGACCCTCAGGCAGGCTGTCGCAACAACCGGTGGGCGCCCGTGCTCGCCCGTCACGGGCTGACGTTCACAGCCCTCCCCGACGTCGAATGGGAGGTCTATCCGTTCAAAAGCCCCCTCCTCAAGTTGAACGAGATCTTTCCGGAGGGAATTCAGATCCCGTCGATGTACAAGGGCCGGCAGATTCTGCATCTCCCGACGGTGAAGACCCATGGTCACGCCGTCATGACCGGCTCAGTGAAGAACTCGTTCGGCGGCCTCCTGCGGGAGGTCCGACACTATGCACACAAGTACATGCACGAAGTACTTGTCGATTTGCTGTACATGCAGCGGGAGTTGCACCCGGCAATTTTTACCGTCATGGACGGCACGATCGCCGGTGACGGCGCGGGGCCCCGCACCATGATCCCTCGGGTCAAGAACCTTCTGCTTGCCGCGACCGACTCGGTTGCCATCGACGCCATCGCCGCCAAGCTCATGGGCTTCGATCCGTTATCGATCCCATTCCTGCGCATGGCACACGAGCGCGGACTGGGCATCGCAGACCCGCGCGATATCGAGATCGTCGGGGACGACATCTCGCACGAGAACTTCGGCTTCCAGACGCGCCGATCGCTGGTGATCTGGGGCGACCAGATGATCCGTAAAGGCTTCCTACGCCCACTCGAACGCCTGCTCCTCCACTCGCCGCTGATGGTATGGGCCCCAGTCGCCTCCAACGTGTACCACGACGCCTTCTGGTATCCGACCATCGGGCGCTCGCGCATCCGCGCGTTCATGCGCACGGAGTGGGGGCAGCTCCTCAGAAAGTACTAACGCTCATGGAACAAAAACAGGAACGACGGCGTGGCCACTACCAAAGGAGCCGGCGTGGGCCCGATCGCCAGGGACGACCTCAGCGCTCTCACGCTCAGCCCCAGGCGAAATCCGGGCGCGACTCGGTGGACGTGGAGCAGATCATGCGGGACATCCGCACGCGTATTGCGCAACGTCAGGGAGTCGATTTGTCGACCCAGCAGATCCAGGATCTGGCCGCCCGACGACTCGAGTCGATCCTTGATCCACGGGCAGTCAAGCCGTCGTTGCTGGATGCGCTGCGCCACGCTGCACGTGACACTCCTCCCCGTCACGCGCCCGACGCGTTCGACGAACTGACCTTCACGTTCGAGGACTCCACGATCTACGACTCGCACCGTGGCGTGCTCCGCTTCATGCGACGGCTGCTCAACCCGATCCTGAAGTTGCTGTTCAATCCGAACCCGGTGATCGGCGCCTTGCACCGGCAGGCGCGAATCAACACGCTGCGAGCCGAACGCGATGCCGACCGGGACCGGGAGCAGACGGAATGGAACGCGCTCCACTATGAGATCGTGCAGAGGCTCGTCACAGAGGTGTCGCGCGTCAGTCTCGAACTGAAGTCGATCACCACGCGCATCGAATCACTTGACGCCAAGCTCGAGTTCAACGAACGGCGCGTCAGGGGCATCGAGGGCGCCACACATCGATCTCGACCACAGCCCCGATCCATCGCATCGGCTCCTGCTGGCGCGACGGTCGCACGCGAGACCCATCCTGTTCAGACGACACCTGTCCAGGCAACACCTGTCCAGACAACGGCCGACGAGGCCACGGGAGCAGTCGAAGGTGCGCCGGCGGAACCGGCCAAGCGCCGCCGCCGACGACGACGCGGGCGACGACAGGACTCGCCTCAGGGAGTAGTCGCGCGCGCTGGCGACGCGACGCCGGTCGGCACGCCAGCAACTGAGGCTCACACCACAGGGGCATCGGAGGAGACCTCTGACAGTCCGCCACATCCGCCCATCGTCGCCATCGTCGCGGAGCCGTCTGCCGTCGCCGACGGCGCGCCCGATCCGAC
>JAQBVV010000229.1 GCA_027622905.1 Acidobacteriota bacterium | reverse complement strand
GGCGGAAGCCTGGCTCCTGCAGGACGCCCGGGCGCAGGCGACCACCGCGCTCGGGCGCACGCCGGATTCGCTGCGCGAGCCGATTGCCGATGCGCGGTTGTCGACGCTCTGGCGTCTTCACGGCCGGATTACCTTTGCTCGTGGTGAGCAGTCGCGGGCGATCGCGTTGCATGCGCGGGCCTTGAAACATGCCGAGCTGGCACACGACTCTCGGGCGATAGGGCTCGCCCATTACGAGCTGGCGCTCTGCTACAAGCAGGTCGGCGACTCGGGGATCGTGCGCGACCACCTCACCGAGGGAGCCTCGGCGCTCCACGCGGCCGGCGATCGCCGTCACCTGGCGCTCGTGCATTCGCTGTCGGCGGTACTGCTCGCCCAGTCGGGTCGATACGACGACGCGACCAGCGCACTCCGACAGGGCGAGCGGCTGGCCGTGGCCGTCCAGGCCGACGACGTCCTCGCAGGCATCGTCCACAATCAGGCGAACGTGGCGCTCATGCGCCACCATCACGATCAGGCGTTGACACTCGCCGAGCGCAGTGTCGCGCTGCACCAGACACTGGGCTCGGGCCACGGTCTCGCCGTCGCCCTTGCCACGCTCGGCCAGATCCTGGTGCAACTCGGCGACCTGGACCGCGGGGAACAGGTCCTGACCCGCACGTTGGATGTCCGAAGCTCGGTCCAGTTCGAAGAAACCACCGGCGCCGTCTTTGACACGCTGGCGCAGATCCACCTCATGCGCGGCTCCTACGAACGTGCGAGCGACTACCTCCGGCAGGCCGGTGACGCCTACGGCGCCTATGGCGCGCAGACGATGCAGTGGTACGAATGGTCACTCAAGGTGCTGAGCGTGAAGCTGGCGATTCGCCGCGGCGCCTGCGACGACGCGATCGCAGAAGCCGAAGCACTGGTGCACACACCTGGGGTCCCGCCGGCCGAGGCGCTTCAGGCAGAACTCGCCGCGTGCGAAGCACTCGTCGCGGCGAACCGGATTCCCGACGCGGAGCGCCGACTCGAATCGTGCGAGGGCCAGCTGGATCCACGGGGCGCGCCTGGTTCGTGGGCCGAGTTCCTTCGCATTCGCGGTGCTGTAAACGAAAGCTCCGGCCGCCTGGCGGCGGCGCACCACGACTTCGCACAAAGTGCGAGCGTGTTTGAACTGCTTGGCGAGCGATATCACGCTGCCCTCAGCAACGTCGCGCTCGGGCGTATCGCGGCAAAATCGGGCCGCCCACAGGCCGCTCGGCGGTACCTGGATCAAGCGGGCAGCATCTTCGGCCTGCTCAGCGCTGAACGCGACATCAGAGAGGTCGGCGCGGTCAGGCGGCTCGTGGATGACGGCCCGCAGATCGAGACCGCAGACCGGCCGGCCGAAGCTGACGAGGCCGTCGTTCGACGCCTTGTCGACGCGGCGATCCTCCCGGATCTCCTGTCCCGTGAGGTGTCTGCCACCCTCCTGGACACGCTCGACATCGACGCGGCCGTCGTGTATGCGGCGCCTCCTGGTGGCGACGTACGCCTGATCGCCCATGCCGGCTGCGACGCCGAGGTGGGGCGCGCCCTGGCCCGTGCCGTCGTGCAGGGTGGCCAGTACGGAGCCGGACTCCTTATCACCGAGCCCCTCGGTCGGGACTACGATGGCCCGCGCGCCTGCGCTGTGGTGACCACCCGAACACCGACAGAGGCCGCGGTGCGCCGCTTCCGCATGTTCGCGGCCGTCGCGCGCCAGGGGTTTGATCTGTGTGGCGTGCGCGAGCGCCCCCCCCCAGGTGATCGAACCGACGGCCGAACGACCGCTCGACCTGCTCCTTCCCGGGTTCATCTGCGCGAGCGTCGCCATGAGCCGCGTCGTCGAGCAGATTCAACGACTGCGGGGACGGAACCTGACCGTGCTCATCACCGGCGAGAGCGGCACAGGCAAGGATCTCGTCGCCCGCGCAATTCACAGCGGATCGCCGAGGCACCATGCCATGTTTCTGCCGTACAACTGCACGACGACGACGCGCGAACTGGCCGACAGCCAGCTCTTCGGCCACCGCCGAGGGAGCTTCACCGGCGCCGTGTCAGACCAGGCCGGCTTGTTCCGCTCCGCAGCCGGCGGGACGTTGTTTCTCGATGAAATCGGAGACCTCCCGCTCGACATCCAGCCGAAGCTGCTGCGATTCCTGGAACAGGGCGAGGTCATGCCGGTCGGTGAAACCCGACCCCAGAGCGTGGACGTGAGGGTGCTGGCCGCGACCAACGCCGATCTGGAGCAACGAGTCGCAGAGGGCACGTTTCGCGAAGATCTCTACTACCGGCTCAGCGTGATCCGGATTCTGGTCCCGCCCCTCCGTGATCGGCGTGAGGAAATCCCTCACCTGAGCACGTTCTTTCTGCGCGAGGCCTGCGACGAGTTCGCCAAGCCAGACGTACGGCTCGCCCCGGCGACGCTGGACCTGCTGACGCGGTTCTGGTGGCCAGGCAACGTGCGCCAGCTGCGCAACGAGATACAGCGGGCTGTTGCGATGAGCGCCCCTGGAGCGGAAGTGGAGCCGGACCATCTGTCCGCCGACCTGACCGCTCCACCATCCGACGACGGCGCGGCCCTGTCGGCGGACAACCACCGTTGGGACAGGCCTCAGAACCTGGCGACTGCCGTCGAACACGTCGAACGAGCGTTGATCGGCTCGACGCTGAAACACACGGGTGGAAACATCTCCGAGGCAGCGCGTGTACTTGGGCTCACGCGGAGAGGACTCTACCTGAAGATGGGACGTCTGAAGATCGAGGGCGTCGAACAGGATATCTAGTATTCATGTATACAGGCACATGTATACAAAGTATCCTCGGTCGACTCTGACGCCAGCGCGGAACACACCAGTAACACCAATATAATCAATGCTTTAAAGCTACTGTCTATCGAAGACATGACACCGGCGTCAACGGTGCGGATGTTGATGGTATTACCTGGCAGCAACCACTTTTATGGAGGGAGCCCAGCGTGATCGAAACTGCCGTCAGCGCCCAGCACACAGAGACCCGATGCCAGCCGCGAATTGGCGATCGTCGCCAACTGCAGGTCGAGGGACGGTTAACGTGGCGCGATGCGAATGGCGCCCTTCGGTTCGTCTCGGTCGTCACCCGCGACGTCAGCGACGTTGACGTCTTCGTGGAGTGTCAGACGCCCACATCGATCCCGCTCTACCGCCTCGTGCATTTTCAGGTTGAGCGTGCTGCGCGGACAGACGCAGGACTGCCGTTGGCCCTGCGTCAGGGGAGAACCCTGTCCGCGGTGTATCGCGTCGGACTGTTTCGGGCGACCACCGGGACACCCCACGGCTACGCGTTGCGGCTA
>JAQBVV010000228.1 GCA_027622905.1 Acidobacteriota bacterium | reverse complement strand
CGGTGATCAAAGTCGACGCGGAGTCCGAGCTGACCAGAGCGCGGGACGTAGGCGTTCCCGGCGGTGCCGCTGGGTCGGCCAAAGTCTGCCGCGTCTACCTGGGGCACGTAGGTGCAGGCGATCTTGCGATTGAACAGGTTGAACGCCTCGGTCAGGCTGGTGACGCGGATGCGGCCCATTGTGATGCACTTCGATAGCCTCAGATTGACCTTGTGAATCGGGATCCTCCAGATCGTATTGCGTAGCACGAGCTCGTTTGTGTCGGTCACGTCGAGGCCGTCGAAACGATCGCGCACCGAGGCGGGCACCGTAATTCGCGCACCGACGTTGAGCCGATTCGTGCCTGGCTTTCCGTAGGGCACGGTGGCGGTCGTAGTCTGGAAGCGGTTGCTCGACCCGTACTGGTAGATCGCGGTGACGGCGAACGGCAGTTCGACGGTCGTGTAGAGCCGTGCGGGATAGTGCTGGAAATCGGTGAAGGTCGCCTACTCGCCGTCGAGCGGATCGAACGGGTTGTTGGAGGCGCTGGCGACTCAGCCGATATCGCCAGCGTTGGATAAGGTCCATTCTGTTACCCGTGGGAGCCGCTAATCCTTTCTATCGTCTTGTTGTATTATGCGGACGCCATCACATGTCACTATCCCCAGGTGCCCGCCTTGGTCCGTATGAAGTCGGCGCCCCACTTGGTGCGGGCGGCATGGGTGAGGTGTATCGTGCGCGCGATACCAAGCTCGAGCGCAGCGTAGCCCTGAAAGTTCTGCCCGACCTTTTCGCGAACGATCCAGAACGGATGGCGCGCTTCACGCGGGAAGCCCAGACGCTGGCGGCACTCAATCATCCGAACATCGCCGCCATCTACGGCCTGGAGGACCAGGCCCTCGTGATGGAACTCGTCGAGGGCGAAGATTTGTCAGCCGTCATCGCCCGCGGGCCGATGGCTTTTGCCACCGCCCTCCCGATTGCGCGTCAAATCGCCGACGCGATCGAAGCCGCGCACGAACAGGGCATCATCCATCGCGATCTCAAGCCGAGTAACGTCAAAGTTCGGAGGGACGGAACGGTCAAGGTGCTGGACTTTGGTCTGGCCAAGGCGATGGACTCCGAGTCCTCTGGACCTCAGGACTCCAGCAATGCACCCACGATCGCGGCGCATGCCACACAGATGGGCATAATCATCGGGACGGCCGCGTACATGTCGCCCGAACAAGCGCGTGGCAGAGTCCTCGATCGTCGTGCCGACATCTGGGCCTTCGGCGCCATCGTGTACGAAATGCTTACGGGCATGCGGGCGTTCGAGGGAGATGATCTCTCCATGACGCTGGCGAGCGTGATCAAGGATGACCCGAAGTGGACGGCGTTGCCTAGCGATCTGCCGTCCTCGGTCACGCGCTTGTTGCGGCGCTGCCTGGAGAAGGATTTAAAGAAACGCCTGAGCTCAATTGGTGACGCCCGACTAGAACTCGACGAACCGGACTTGGTCGCTGCAGTCGCGATCAGCGCGTCCGCATCCGCCCCTGCGCCGCGACCGATGCGCACCGCTTGGTTTCTACCGATGGCGGCAGGTATTGCCCTGACGACCTTGGTCGCTTGGGCGCTGTGGCCCAAGACCGCCAACGATGCCGATGAAGGCGACGTGCCCACGCGCTTGTCCATCCTCGCGTCGCCAGACGAAACGATCTGGCCCGACTCAGGCGATTTGGCGATTTCGCCAGATGGGACGATGGTCGCGTTTGTGTCTAGGAAGCTAGACTCTTTGTTCCAAAGCGTGGATGGTAGCGGTTCCGGGCGTGGCGAACTCCGGGTACGGTCGCTCAACTCGATGACGGCGCGCCGGCTCGAGACTTCCGACGGTGTATCGTTGCCGTTCTGGTCGCCGGACAGCACGCGGATTGCGTATTTCCAGGGAGGGAAACTCAAGACCATTGCGGCATCGGGCGGACGTGTGGAAACTCTTGCCGACGCTCCCTCTGGCCGCGGGGCCATCTGGACCTCGTCTAATACGATTGTGTTCGCGCCCGATTTCGGCGGGCCGTTGATGAAGGTCTCGGCTACCGGCGGCGTGCCCACGCCCGCTACGGAACTCGATCCGAGCCGCAAGGAATACTCCCATCGTTTCCCGGCGCTCCTTCCTGACGGTAACCGCTTCCTGTACGCGAGCATTCCCGCGCGGGACGGCCAGTTTGAAATTTCCGCCGGCTCGTTCTTGGACAACTCACGAATCGTGGTCGGCACCATGGCAGCGTCGCCCGTCTATGCCGAACCGGGATGGCTGCTTTTCGCGCGACAGGGTGTGCTGAACGCGTTGCCCTTCAACGCCGTAGCGATGAAGATCACCGGGGATCCCATCCGGCTTGAAGACGAACCGGCGGCAATTCTCAATCCATCAGCATCCTACACCGGTGGACAATCGGTGTCGCTGTCGATGTCCGGCGCGCTGGCGTACTACTCGACACAGTCAGCTAACACTATTCCCACGTGGCATGATCTGAGTGGCGCAGTTACAGGCGTAGTGAATGTGCCGCCCGGTCCTTATGAAGACGTGGCGATTTCCCCAGATGGCCGGCAGGCAGCTTTGGTGAAATCCCTGTCGCCGTCGGAGTCATCGCTATGGCTCGTCGACCTGGTGCGGGGTGGCGCGTCGCCGCTGTCAACCGGCACCGGCCGGAACGATGCGCCGGTCTGGTCGCCAGACGGTTCGCGCCTCGTCTGGTCCTCCGACCGCACGGGCCCGCAGAACATCTACATCAAGAGTCTCAGCGGCCAGGCACAGGAGGAGCTACTCTGGGGCGACGACAGGCCCTTCAAAGCCCCGCGGCACTGGTCGCCAGATGGGTCCCGCATCACTTTGGACGTGACCGTTGCAATTGCTTCGAGAGACGTCTATCTGCTCGACTCCTCTGGCAAGACGCCGCCGGCACTATTCGTGACCGGACCAAGCCAAGATTCTGGGGCTACTGTGTCGCCAGACGGCCGCTGGGCGTCCTATTTGTCTCGTCAAAGCGGCAGTCCTCATCTCTACGTCGTACCTTTTCCAGGGGCCGGTCGCGCGGTGCAGGTGTCAGATCAGCCGACGGAACGTGGGTGGTGGTCGCGCGATGGCCGTCGCCTCACCTACACCAGTGCCGGCAACAGCCTCTGGCAGGTCACGCTCACGCCCGGCGATACGATGGTGGTCAGCCCACCACGGCGGATCGCGTCGCTGCCATCGGACATCATTTTCATCACAATGATGCCGGACGAGCAGCGTTTTCTCTCGCTTTTGCCTGAGCGCAAGGGCACAGGCTCTATCACGGTTGTCCAGAACTGGCTGGCAGCGCTGCGCAGGTAGCGTTCTGTCTGCACCTCTCGATGCGGGGCGCACCA
>JAQBVV010000044.1 GCA_027622905.1 Acidobacteriota bacterium | reverse complement strand
AGCTGCGGCTCGCCGCTCACGAACTCCCCGCCTTGCAACCGATCAAAATCACTGCGACGGGGTACTAGTATTCGTCCCGCTGTCGGCAAAGGTTACAGCGAGATCGTCCACGGCCACCTCGTGCGCGGCCTGCCGGACGTACCGGCGAGCGCCATCACCCAATCGATGACGAACAATCGCCATCAGCCAGGGCATGAACGGGCGCGCCGGATCGTAGGTGGCGCGCGCGACGTCCAGCGAGAGCAGGACGTCCTGGACCAGATCCTCGACGTCCTCGCGCCCCGCGAAACCACGCTGGCGCCGCACCGCCTGACGCACCCGCGGGACAACCCCCTTGAGCAGCGCCGCATAGGCGTCGCCGTCTCCGCCCTGCGTAGCCGCCATCAACCGCGCGAGCTGATCGTCGAGTGAAGCGTGGTCCGCGTCGCTCATGGAATATCACTCCGAGTCTACGGCACCGCGCCGACAGTCGCGAGTTTTCCTCGATGTAACCTTTCGCGCCCCCCTCCGAAGTTTACAGGTGGCGAGTCAATACAGGCCGCCTGAGGCCCCATTCAAGGGACCTCGTGAACATTCGTGGAGGAATTCTCAATGGACAAGCGTTATCTCGTTGCCTCGGCGCTCGCCGCTGCCTTTATTGCCCCCTCTCTGCTCGCTGCACAAACGCCCGTCATGCCCCCAAGCGACTTCACCGCCGAGAAGTGCTACGGCGTCGCCAAGGCCGGCCAGAACGACTGTGCCTCGACAGGTAACAACTCATGCGGGGGTACGTCGAAGATCGACAGCGATCCTGGCGCCTGGATCTACGTGCCAGCCGGGTACTGCGACCGCATCGTCGGCGGCAGCAAGACGGCGAGAACCCCCGCGTAGTCGGACCTCAAGACGTGGCCGTCACCCTGACCTCACATCACCGGATGCCGCACGCGGCGGGCATCGGTCTCAGGCTTCCGCATCTGGCGGAGGTGACGGCCACGCTTCCCGCCGTCGGATGGCTGGAAATCCATCCCGAGAACTTTCTCGCGAACCCGCACGCCGCCGAGTTGCTGATCGAACTGTCGCACCACTATCCGATCTCCGTGCACACTGTCGGCATTTCCATCGGGAGCGTCGAGGGAATCGACAAAGCCCATCTGACTCGACTGCGCGCACTCGTTGATGCCGTCGAGCCGGTTCTCGTCTCCGGGCACCTCGCGTGGTCGACGCACGAGGGCGCGTATCTTAACGATCTTCTTCCGCTGCCGTACGACGAGGCGACGCTTCGGCTGCTGGCCGAGCATCTCGATCGGGTTCAGGACGGCCTCGGCCGGCCCTACATCGTTGAGAACCCGTCGAGCTATGTCGCGCTGGCCACGTCAACGATGACGGAGCTGGAGTTTCTCAACGAGCTGGTGCATCGCACCGGCTGCCAACTGCTGTGCGACGTCAGCAACGTGTATCTCAGCGGGCACAACATGGGATACGACCCGTATCCCTTTATCGACGGGTTGCCGGCGGGGGCCATCGCCGAACTACACCTGGGTGGCTTCACGCCGGAAGAGGACGAGGCCAGCCCCGGCAGCGAACAACAACTATACGTAGACACGCACGCAACACCCATCACCGAACCTGTCTGGGCTCTCTACGCCCACGCGCTGCGACGCTTCGGCTCGGCGCCGACGATCATCGAATGGGACAGCGACATCCCGGCACTCGCCACGTTGCTGGGTGAGGTTGCGCGGGCCGATGCGGTAGGCGCCGAAGTGCGCCAGGAGCCGCAACAGCAGCACCATGCCCACGCTCACTGAGATCCAGGAAGGCATCCGCCAGGCCGTCGTCGTGGGCGACGACGCAGCGGTCGCTCCGTGGCTCGTGGGCGGCCGCGATGGCAGGAAGCGTCTTGCGATTCACCGCCGCCATTACCACGCGAGTCTGGTCTCGGCGCTGCTCGATCGCTTTCCAGCGACCGTCTGGCTGGTGGGCACCGCATGCGTCGCCGAGGCGGCCCGGCGGTTCGTGCAGCGCCGGCCGCCCACCAGGCCGTGCATCGCCGAATATGGCGAAGACTTTCCCGCCTTTCTGGCGGCCGAGCGCGGCGCGGCCGACCTTCCCTACTTGCGATCGTTTGTGGAACTCGAGTGGCACCTGGGCGAGATCTCGCTCGCCGTGACGCGTCCCCCGCTCGGCCAGGCCGATCTGTCATCGATCGACCCCGCCACGCTCGCAGACCTCCGCATCACGGTGCAACCGGGCCTGCACTACTTTCACGCTGAATGGAACGTCGACACCTTGATCCGGCTGTATCTCACCAACGACGCCCCGGACCGATTCCTGCTCGAACGCGGCGACGCGTGGGTCGAACTGCGCGGCGCCAGGGGCGACCTTCGATTCAGGAGGCTCACGCACTCCGGCTTTACGTTCAGGTCGGCTCTGTCGGCCGGCCGGTCGCTCGGCGACGCGGCGGTCGCTGCGCTCGACCTGGATGCGGCGTTCGACGCCGGCGACGCGCTGGCAACCCTGATCGCAGACGGTCTCGTGACCGCAGGCGAGGTCCACCACCCTGGAGGCACCCAATGAACACAGCAATCCACGCGATCCCGCAAGAATCAACCGGCCTAGCGATGTTCGACCGCGCCCGCGAACGCCTCGCGACCTTTCCCCTCTCGATTCTCCAACTGGGGATGCGCATCGGGGTCGGGGCGGTGTTCTTCAAAGCCGGCCTGATCAAGTACAACTCCCCCGAGTTCACGCTTCTATTGTTCAGGGACGAATATCAGGTCCCGCTGCTCCCCCCCGAAGTCGCCGCGCAGATGGCCATGGTGCAGGAGCTGACGATCCCGATCCTGCTCTTCGTAGGCCTTGCCACGCGTCTGGCGACGCTGCCGATGCTCGGCATGATCCTCGTCATCCAGACATTCGTGTATCCCGAAGCCTGGACCGACCATTTCATGTGGGCATCCGCGTTGGTCTTTGTGCTGACGCGAGGCCCTGGCGTGTTTTCGCTCGACCACCTCATCGCCAGGGGTCTCGCCTCGCGAGCGGCCGGACGCTGACCGTGGGTCGCCTCCCCGTCCGCACGGCGCTCGAACGCGGGACTCGCACCGCAACGATGCTCGGCCTGCTGTTGACGATCGGATTCACTATCCCGGGTGCGGCCGAGGCGCAGTCGGACGAGGACACGATCTTCCGCGTCCTGCCCCGCGATGCCATCCCCGCAATCGACGAGCCGGTGTTCGAGCCCGCCGCAGCCGCGACAGCCTTCAGCGACAGCGAACTCATGATCGGCCTGGTCGGAGACAGCAATGAGCCACGGGCCTATTCGACGTGGCAGCTCGATCGACATGAGATCGTCAACGACACGTTCGATGGGCGCCCGGTCGCGGTGACGTGGTGCCCGCTCTGTGGTACCGCGATCGTCTACGAGAGAACCGTCGCGGGTCGGACGCTGACGTTCGGCGTCTCGGGCATGCTCTACCGGGACGCATTGGTGATGTACGACCGCGAGACCGAAACACTGTGGAGCCACGTCACCGGGCGGGCTCTCGACGGTCCCCTGGTCGGCCAGACGCTCCAGCCGGTCCCGGCGATTCACGCCACCTGGAAGCAGTGGAGAGCCCTCTATCCCGAGAGTCTGGTTCTCAAGAAAAATGGTCGGTATCGATCCTCCTACGAGGACTACAACCGCGACCCGACGGTCATCAGCATTTTCGGACGACAAATGAACCGTTCGGCGCTGCCGCCAAAGGAACGCATCCTCGGCGTCCGTTTTGGCGGTGACGCCATGGCGTTTGTCGTGCGTGACCTCCGCAAGGCTGTCGTCGTCGAGGGCGAGGTCGGCAGGGTGCCAATCGTCCTTGCCGCCGTCGACGACGACCTGCCGATCGTCGCATTCGAGCGCGTGGCAGGGGACCGCATCCTGACGTTCTCGACCGCTGACTCGGCCGAGCCCGCCCTGGAGGACGCTCAGACCCACAGTCGATGGCGACTCTCTGACGGCGAAGCCATCGATGGTCCACTTCGAGGCGAACGACTGACACGGGTCACCGCGCACTCGGCGTTCTGGTTCGGATGGTACGGCTTCTTTCCCGATTCGATGGTCTGGAAACGTTCTCGCTAGCGCGGATTTCATGTGCCTGTAGCCGCTCTGGAACTCACGTGCGTTGAGCATCCGAGACCTCGGTCGTCGGCGCGGCACGAAGGGGCTCGGTTGCCATGCACTTATGAATCTGTCGCGCGTGCGCCGCTGAAATCGGATCTGCAGCAGAATGGGTCGATGAACACGACTGCAGCGGTGGACGGCGCGCCGCAGCTCGTGCCGAACGACGATGCCAACCGCGCGCTGCTCGACGCCGTGCATCCATCGGACTGGCGCAATCCGGAACCCCACGGGATCTACGACTTCGTGGTCGTGGGCGGCGGCACGGCGGGACTCGTGAGTGCGATGGGTGCCGCGGGCGTGGGGGCGCGGGTTGCGCTCATCGAGCGGCACCTCCTCGGTGGAGATTGCCTGAACGTCGGGTGCGTTCCATCGAAAGCTCTCATCCGCTCGGCCCGGGCAGCGGCCGACGCCCGCCGCGCGGCGACGCTGGGGGTGGCTGTCGGATCCGTCGAGCCGGACTTCGCGGCCATCATGCGACGCATGCGCGAGAGGCGCGCCGGCATCAGTCCCAATGATTCCGCGCAGCGCGTACGGGCGGCCGGCGTCGATTTGTTCTTCGGCGGCGCGGCGTTTTCCAGCGCACGCACGATCGACGTCGCCGGGCGCAGGCTGCGATTCAACCGTGCGGTCATCGCCACGGGCGGCCGGCCAACGGCCCCTCCCATTCCGGGATTGGCCGACGTCAACTATCTGACGAACGAAACGCTCTTTTCGCTGACCGCACGCCCCGGTCGGCTGCTCGTGATCGGCGGCGGCCCGATCGGCTGCGAACTCGCTCAGTCATTCGCCAGTTTCGGCAGTGACGTCACGCTGTTCGACCAGGCGCCCCACGTCCTGCCGCGCGAAGACCCCGATGCGGCGGCTATCGTTCAGGGCCGGTTGAAGAAGGACGGTGTTCGCCTGGAACTTGGCGTGACGATCGTCGAGGCAATCGAGGCGCGCGGCGAGGTACGGGTTCGCTTCGAGCGACCCAACGGCGCCGGCGTGGTGGAAGCCGTGGGCGACCGACTGCTGGTCTCGGCCGGACGCGCGCCCAACATCGATGGTCTTGGTCTTGACGCGGCGGGCGTGTCGGTCTCACGGCGCGGCGTGACCGTCGACGATCATCTGCGGACGTCGAACCGCCGGGTCTACGCGGCGGGCGATGTCTGCTCCGCGTTTCAGTTCACGCACGCCGCCGACGCCCTGGCGCGTATCGTGATCCAGAACGCGCTCTTCTTCGGCCGCCGACGCGCCAGTGCGCTCGTGATCCCGTGGTGCACCTATACGTCGCCCGAGGTCGCCCACGTCGGGCTGTACGAGCAGGATGCGAAGACACAGGGTCATGACGTCCAGACGATCACCGTCGATCTCGCCGACGTCGACCGCGCGGTGGTCGACGACGAGACCGATGGCTTCGTGCGCATCCATCACGAGCGCGGCCGACTGCTCGGATGCACGATCGTGGCGCCGCACGCCGGCGACCTGATTGGCGAAGCCGCGCTCGCGCTCACGCACCGGCACTCGCTCCCGGATTTGTCTTCGACGATTCATCCGTATCCCACCTACGCCGAGGCCTTCCGCAAGGCCGGCGACCAGTATCGCCGCACGCGGCTGACGCCGCGTGTTCGCAGAGTGATGGAAAGGTATTTTCGATGGACCCGCTGATGTCGAACGTTCTCGACGACGAGACCGTGCTCCGTGCGCCACTGCACACGCGCGCGCCCATTGCCGGCACACGATCCGATTCGGTGCTCGCCCTCGATCCGGCGCACCCGAACTGGATCGCCACCGACACCCGTGGCGCGCGCCTGCTGGCGCTGTTCGACGGGAAGACCCGGATGCGTGACGTGGTGTCGACCTACGCCACCGACACCGACCTCGACGTGGCCAGGGCCTGGCTGCACGTCGAAACGTTCGCGCGAGACGCGCTGCGTCAAGGCTTCCTCTCGCACGACGGGGCGGCGCCTCCGGCATATCTCGGGCGATCGGCGTACTTACGAACCGACCGGCTGGCGGAACTGTGGCTCCACGTCAACGACTTCTGCAACCTGTCGTGCGCGCATTGCCTCGTCTCGTCGGGCCCTGATCGATCGCAGGGGCTGCCGACCGCGCGACTCCTGCATGCGATCGAGCAAGGCGTGGCGCTGGGCGTCGAGCGATTCTTCTTCACCGGCGGGGAGCCGCTCGCTCGCACCGACGCGATCGAACTGAGCCGCCGCATCGTCACGGATCACCAGCGGGAACTCGTCATCCTCACCAACGGCACGCTGTTCCGAGGCGAACGCCTCGAGCAGCTCGCTGCGCTCGCCGGCGATCGGCTGCGCGTCCAGATCAGCCTGGACGGCGCGTCCGCGGAGACCAACGACCCGATCCGAGGCGACGGATCGTTCGGCCGCATTACCGAAGGTATACAGGCCGCCGTAGCCGCCGGGCTCCGGCCCAGCGTGACGATGGTGCTGCTGGAACGTACGCTCGCCGACGTGGATGCGCTGGTCAGGCTTGCCGCCTCGCTTGGTGTCCGCAACGTCCACTTGCTCTGGCCCCACCGGCGCGGACGCGTCCTCGACGGCCCGTTCGCGAGCCTCCCGGCGCCTGACGCGATGCTCGCCGCCGTGCGCCGCGCTCGCGCCGTCGCCAGCGAGCTCGGCGTGTCGATCGACAACGTCGATGAGTTCCGCCTTCGCATGGACGGTCGTGCCGGTGTCAAGAACGATCTGTCCGGCGCCGGCTGGAACAGCCTCTGTGTCTATACCGACGGTTGCGTCTATCCGTCGGCCTCGATGGCCGGCGTGCCCGAGCTGCGATGCGGCGACCTGCACACCACATCGCTGGAACGGATCTGGAAGGACGGCGCGGTGTGCCAGGAGATGCGCAGCGCCACGGTCGAAAAGAAAACGCAGTGCCGGAACTGCACGCTGAAGTTTCTTTGCGGCGGCGGCGACATCGAGCATGGCTACTGGGCGACGCGGAGCTTCGTGGGCCACGACCCGTACTGCGATCTGTACAAGGGGCTGGCGGCTGATACGTTCGCGGACCTGGCGTCGGAGGGTCGGGCCACCGTGCAGCCGCGATCGGGCTTCGACCGGCCGGTCGTGTTTCGCGCGATGGGCGAGCGCACGCTGCACGACGAGGAGGCGATCGTCCGGACGACGCACTCGGCGTGCGTCCTGTCGGAGGAGGTGATCGAACGGTCCCGCGGATCGGTGCGCGAGTTCTACGGGCACGCGGGTGAGGAGCCGCAGGCCGAGCTCTGCTGTCCCGTTCGGCCCGACGAGGCCGATCTGACGCACATTCCGCCCGAGGTCGTCGAGCGCTTCTACGGGTGCGGGAGTCCCGTGACCGCCGCCGCGCTGTCGCCGGGAGAAACGATGGTGGACCTCGGTTCCGGCGCGGGGATCGATTGCTTCATCGCCGCCAAGAAGGTGGGCGCGGAGGGACGCGTCTATGGCATCGACATGACCGACTCGATGCTGGCGGTCGCGCAGGATTGTCGTCCCAAGGTCGCCGATGCGCTCGGCTGGGACGTCGTGGAATTTCGGCGCGGATTCCTCGAGGCGATCCCGCTGGACGACGGCACGGCCCACGTCGTCACGTCCAACTGCGTCATCAACCTGTCGCCGGACAAGCCCAAGGTGTTTCGGGAGATCTGGCGGGTGCTCAAAGATCACGGACGCACGGTGATCGCCGACATCGTCGCCGATCGCGAGGTGCCGCCCAACATGCGCGCCGACGGTCAGCTGTGGGGCGAATGCATCAGCGGTGCGCTGACCGAGGAGGCCTTCCTCGCGGCACTCGAACGCGCCGGCTTCTACGGCGTGTCGATCGTGCAGAAGACCTTCTGGCGCGAGGTCGAAGGCTGCCGGTTCTACTCGGTGACGGCGCGCGGCTACAAGTTCGAGAAGCAGGCGGGGTGCGCCTACGTCGGTCAGTACGCGATCTACCTGGGCCCGCTCAAGGCGGTGATCGACGAGGAGGGACATCTGTTTCCGCGAGGGAGCCACGTCGAGGTCTGCACCGACACGGCGGCGAAACTTTCACGCGCGCCCTACGCCGGCTCGTTCGTGATCGTGGACGGTCCCGCCGGACAGACGCCGGTGGACGGCACGCTGGACGTCAATCAGGACGGCAGTGCAGCATGCTGCACCCCGGAGTCGGGATGCTGCTGAGGAGCCGGCGCTCGCGCTGCTAGCGCTGTTCACGCTGTTCACGCTGTTCACGAGTGTCTGCGCTGCCGGACCCTGCCGCGCGCGGGGCGACGCCACTCACGCATCAACGCCGCTCGTGGTCCGCTCCGCCCCAGTGGTCTGATCGCGAATCAGCTCCGCATCGAGCGCCCGTCGCGCGGCCCTCGTACCCACCACGACCACGGCGAGGGTGGCCAGCAAGCCGACGACGTAGAGCGCCGTGCGCGCCATCCCACCATCGTCGGCGACCGATGCGAGTTCGGCAGCAGCCGGCGCCAGCGATCCGAGGTACACGTACAGCGCGGTCCCCGGCAACATGCCGACCGCCGACGCAAGCACGTAGGTGCCCAGCCGGACGATTGTCAGACTCAGCACGTAGTTCAGCAGGTTGAACGGCACGATCGGAGACAGGCGCAGCAGCAACACCAGCTTGAAGCCCTCTCGCTCCACGGCCGCCTCGATCGCTCTGGCGCGGGCCGATCCGCTTGCCTTCTTCGCGGCCCAGTCCCGCAGTAGCGTGCGGCCGAGCAGGAAGGCGCACGTCGCGCCGGTCACGCTGGCTGGTGACGCGATCGCCAACCCCCACAGCGGCCCGTACGCGAAGCCCAGCGCCAGCGTCAGTACCGACCCTGGGAGCCCGGCCACGGTACTGATGACGTACGCGACGAAGAACAGACCAACGCCCAGCGGCCCGGTCTCGCGCGCACCCTGCGCCAGATCGGTAACCCACTGCCCGAGCGGCAGGCCGTAGGCCGCCAGGGCGACCAACGCAATGCCGATCGCGATGAGGTATCCGCGCTGACTGGGATAGGCTGTCCACTGCGGTGTCGCTCGCACGGGACATTGTCCCGTACCGTCATGAGGACCGAAGCACCCACAGAGCCATGTTGAGTTCCACCGAACACGAACCTCGATCCAGCCGCGCGCCGATGCTCGTCCGCGCGGTGCTGTATCCCGGTCTCGCCGTGGCGTTAGTATTCGCGCTGCGTACGCTGCCGGTGGATGCGGCGATCGTTTCGCTTCGATCGTGGGCGGAAGCCAGCGGGCCGATCGGGATGGTCGGATTCGGCGCAGCCTACGTCGTGCTGGCGCTGCTGTTTGTGCCAGGGGCCGCGCTGACGATGGTGGCCGGCGCCGCGTTCGGTGTCGGCTGGGGCATCGTCGTCGTCGCCATCGCGACCAGCGTTGCAGACGCCGTCGCGTTCCTCATGGGCCGACACCTCGCGCGTGCCAGTGTCGTGCGCCTCATGGAGCGCTACCCCAGGTTCAAGATCGTGGACCGCACGATCAGCCGGGGCGGGTGGCGGATCGTCGCGCTGATCCGACTCAGCCCCGCGCTCCCCTACAGCGCGAGTAACTACCTGTTCGGCGTGACCAGCGTCCCGTTCGTACCGTTCCTCATCTCGAGCGGGATCTTCACGCTGCCGGGCGCCTTCGCGTACCTCTACCTCGGGTACGTCGGCGCGGAGACGGTCGGCGGCGCCAGCCACGGTCCGGTCGAGTGGGCGCTGCTCGTGACGGGGCTCGTCGTCACGCTCGTCGCCATCGGGTACGTCACCGTCCTGGCGCGCCGCGCATTCGCGGAGCTGGAAATGGAGTAGCTACCGCGACGCGGCGAAATGCTTTTGCAATGAGCCCAGCAGCGCCATGTAGATCGGGTCACAGAACTCTTTCACGCCACCCTTGCTGTCCTGCCAGCTCGACGACCATTCGACAAACGTCGCGTTTCCGTCGGTGACCGGAAACACGCGCACGATACCCACGTAGCTAGCGACCTGATCCTTGGCGACGGGCCCTGGGCCGTCGTCGATGCTGTACTTCAGCTCGCGATCCACGTCGTTCAAGGCCAGCAACGTCTCGTGAAACACGCCGTTCAGCACCCGGCGCGCGCCGATCTGGTCCGCAGCCGCCTTGCCGGCACGATCGAGTTTCTCCACGACAGCCGGAGCCCACGACATGTCGTGAAAATTTCGGAGGGCCGACCAGACCTGGTCGACCGGTCCCTGTACGACGCACGAGTTATAGCAGCCCACGTGTTCCCTCCTGTTCAAGGTCGCCCCCATGGACGACGTGACATCGTATCCCCAGTGTTCCCACGCGCACCAATGATCGCCGGCGGGTCATCGGTCTACCCCGTGGCCGTTCCACGAGACCTTGAGCTACCGACCCGGCCGCGCGTAGTAGTAACCCTGCTCCTCGTCGATGGCCACCCGGCCATCGAAGAGTCCACTGAGGGACTCGGCTGTCAGCACCGACGCCTTGGCACCGGAGGCGACGATGCGGCCGGCCCCCAGAAGAATGACGCGACCGATCTCCGGAACGATCTCTTCGATGTGATGCGTGATCAGGATCAACGTCGTACCCTCTCGCGCGATCTCGCGCACGCGCTCCATGAAGGCATGTCTGGCGATCAGATCGAGACCGGTCGTCGGCTCGTCGAGTACCAGCGCGCGCGGCGCCGTCACCAACGCCCGCGCCAGCAGCACACGCCGCGCCTCCCCGCTCGACATCTCGTCCAGATGCCGCTTCGCCAGATGGGCCACCCCCATCCGGTCGAGCGCGTCGGTCGCGCGACGCCGCATGTCGGCGGTGACCGCGCCGTAGCGCAGGATGCCGTGCGTGGCGAGAAACCCCGACAACACGGCGGCCTCTGCCCTGACACGGCCTTCGTTGTTCCCGAAGACGAATCGGAAATGCAGGTCGGACGACACGATGCCCAGCTGCGACCGCAGCTCGAACACGTCCCAGCGGTCGCTGCCAAACACCCGGATCGGGGGAGCGGCGCCGGGCACGCTCAGCGGCCGGTCCTCGTGCGTCAGCAGGCGAACGAACGCCGATTTACCGGCGCCGTTGGGACCGAGAATCGCGGTGTGCTCGCCGGCCGCGATGCGCAGTGTGAGGTCGTGCAGGACGGGCCGCTCGCTCCTCACGACGGTCGCACCACTCAGCTCGAGAACGGGATCGGACATGATCTGCCCAGTGTACAAGCATCCCCGGCCACCGCTGGCGATGCGGCAGGTTGCTGCTATCCTATGCGGGTTGAAACTGACGTCGGATGGCTAGTGCGGATGTCATGATCGCGTAGCGCCAGACGAGCAGCAGGCGGTCCACCCTGCCGAGGCGGCTCGGTCTGTTGACAGGAGACCTGATGACACCAACGAAGAGAGGAATCGTGCTCGGAGCGCTGCTCGCGATCGGCGGCGTGGCGCTGACCGTCGCCGCGCTCCAACAGCCACTCGCCGGACAGGAGGCGCCGCGCGTTGTCGAAGCCGAACAGCTGAAGGACAACCTGTTTCTGCTCACCGGTGGTGGCGGGAACAGCTCCGCGTTCGTCACGGAAGGCGGCGTGGTCGTGGTCGACACCAAGAACCCTGGTTGGGGCCAGCCGTTGCTCGATGCCATCGGCTCGGTGACGGACAAGCCCGTCACGATGATCATCAACACGCACACGCACGGCGATCACGTCAGCGGCAACGTGGAGTTTGCCGAGAACATCGAGATCGTGGCGCACGAGAACACCAGGACCAACATGCAGGAGATGCGCCCGAATTCGTCCGCCGCGCCGAGTACCACTCCGCCCCTGAATATTTTCAGGGACAACGGTGGCCGGGGCATGCCAACGCAGACGTTCACCGACCGGATGACGATCGGCAGCGGCAGGGACCAGATCGACCTGCACTACTTCGGGCGCTCGCACACCAACGGCGACGCCATGGTGGTCTTTCCGGCGCACCGCGTGATGCACATCGCCGACGCGTTTCCAGCGATGGACATGCCGATCATGGACGCCAACAACGGTGGCACCGGTGTCGGCTATGCCGACACGCTGGAGAAAGCGTCGGCGTTCGTCGACGGGAACATCGACACGCTCATCAGCGGGCACAGCGCCACCACCACCACTCCGGCTGATCTGAAGCGCTTCATCCAGTTCGTTCGGGGATACGTCAGCGACGCGCAGGCGGCCAAGCGGGATGGCAAGACTGTTGACGCCTTCGCTGACGCCTGGATGCCGCCGGCCGGATTCACGGCTCGCCAGGCGCGCGTGCGGAGCAACGCGCGGTTGATCTTCGACGAGACGCGCTAGCGGTTTTCCGAGGCCTGAACGAAACGAAAGCGTTCTACGTGCCGCCGGCGACCGTGGCCGATCCGCCGGACTTCCCTCGCTTGCCGAACTGCGTGATCTCGTCAACCGTAATCACGCCCTCCAGGCGCAATGCCGTGCGGCCGACCACGGGCAGCAGCCCGGCGCTCTGTGCGAAACGCACCAGCACGACGTCGAGCGGGTGGTCTGGGTGGACATGCACGAATGTTTCATCGAGCGTGGACTCCAGGGCGTCGCCCCCACGTCCCGCGGCACGCGCCTCCGAGAGCCCCGCCGGCGTCACGATCCCACGCACGAGTTCCCGCGTCCCGACAAGGTACGCCGAGCGACGCTCCGGCTCCGTCGCGTCCCAGGCCTCATCCACGGTCTGACCAGCCGGAAGGAATGACTGCGCGTCGCTGTTCATGATGTCGCGCGCCGTCCACCCGCTGGACTCGCGCAGCGCGCCGGACGGCAGATGGATGTTGTCCTGGTGCAGCAGCGCTTCATACACGGGCACCGGTTGGTATCGTCGAGAAATCGCGAAGCTCAGCAGGTTCGCGACCATCAGCGGGACAAGAATCTGATAGTCCTGCGTGATCTCGAAAATCATGAATACCGAAGTCAGGGGCGCACGGATGATCCCCGCGAACAGCGCGCCCATGCCGACCAGCGCGTAAGCCCCAGGCTCCCCCGTGGGGAATGGGGCGACGCTGTTGACCACCATCCCGACCACTCCGCCGACCATGGCTCCGATGTAGAGGGTGGGGGCAAAAATGCCCCCGGCGTTGCCGGAGCAGTACGACACGACCGTCGCCGCAAGCTTCACGATACAGAGCAGAAGCATCGTGCGGAGTACCAGACCACCGTTGAGCGCCTGATCGATGTACTCGTACCCGACGCCCTTGATCTCGGGAACGAACAGCAGGGTGGCGCCGATCACCACACCGCCCATGGCCGGCTGCAGCATGACCGTCCATGCGGGCAGGCGCTTGAAGCGGAGCCGTAGCGCGAGCAACGACTTGCAGAACACGATCGACATCAGGCCTCCGACGACGCCGAGCACCGCGTAGCCGATCAGCTCAGCGGGGTTCTCGAGCGCGTAGCCCGGTACACGAAACAGCGGCTCGTTTCCGAGAATCGATCGCTGGACGACGACCGCCGCCACCGAGGCGACGACAGTCGACCCGAGCAACGTCGCGTTCATGTTGCCGATGATCTCTTCGAGCGCGAACAACACGGCGGCGATCGGCGTATTGAACGCCGCTGCCAGCGCGCCCGCCGCTCCGACCGGCACAAGTTCCTTGAGGCGGGCCGGCGACAGCCGCAACCACCGCCCGATCGCCGACGCGATGCCCGCGCCGATCTGGACCGAGGGCCCCTCTCGACCCAGGGAGTGCCCCGACCCGATGCAGAGCGTGCCCATGATGAACTTGCCGAGCGGGACTCGGATCGGGATGGCGCCGCCCTGGAGGTGGAAGGCCGCCTTGGTTTGCGGAATGCCACTCCCGCGCACGCCCGAGAAGACGGTGGCCAGCAGCACACCCGTTGCGAGACTGACGAGCACCGGCACGAAGAACGTCCGCAACGGGGACGGCTCGAGCCCGAACAACGCATAGTCGGCTCGGTCGATCGCCAGGCTGAACAGCACGGCCGCCAGGCCGGCCAGGATCCCGGTCACGATCGAGAGCGCAAGAAAAATCTGGCTCTCGCGAAGGCGAAGACGCTGTACCTCGCCGGGCCGGGCCTCGCTCACGATTGTTCGAACCCGTGTCGCCGACCGATCAGCAGCAGCGCCCTGTCGAGCGGCGTGATCGGCGTCCGGCAGCGCTGCTCGATGGAGCGCTCGATGCGGTACACGAGATCGACTCCGTCGTCGACCAGGTTGCGAAGATCCCCGTTGCGCTGTCCGGCGATCGCGGCGTCGAACTCGACGCCCTCGGCCTGCAGCTCTTCCAGGCTGGCGCGCCCAGCGACGACTGGGTCTGCCAGGCAGATGTCCAGGCTGCCTCGCGCCTGCTCGAACGCCAGCAGCAGGCGCGCGCTGCGCGCGCGTACGCTCAACCTGGGCTCCAGGGGATCGGTGGCAAGCACGAGCTCGGTGACCTCGCGCAACTCGACCACGTCGGGTTCGTCGTCCGGTGCCGCGTTGAAATAGCGCCGCGCCGCCACATAGTCACCGAGCGCGAACGCCGACTCCCCCGCGCCCGCCAGCGCCGGCCCGTCATCGGGATCGGTGTCGAGCGCGCTGATGAAGCGGTCCAGCGCCTGACGCGGATCACCGGCGCCCAGGAACAGTCTCCCCACCTGGACCTGCACCTCCTTCTCGACAGGCAGGCTGTCATCCAGCGCGAGCAACTGTGACAGTGCGCGGTCGCGCTCCTGCCGCGCTACGAGGAAGTCGATCAGCTCCAGCCGCACCGCCCGGCGTTCCTCCGCGTCCTCAGGCCGCCACAGGCCCGCGATGGCGCTCTCGTAGTAGCGTCGGGCGGTATCCGCATCGACGCCGCGTGCCTCGATGCGGGCGAACTGCACGTTCGTCTCCGGATCCTCCGGCTCCGCGTCACGCAGGATCTCCAGCACACGCTTCGCTTCATCGTCGAGACGACTGGTGGCCAGGGCGCTTGCCAGCGCCAGGCGATACTGCCGGTTCTCGGGATCCCTGGAGACAGCCCGGCGCAAAGTCACGACCGCCCGTTCCAAGAGTCCGTCCTGCAACGCCTGCTGCCCCGTGTCGAACGACAGCGCCGCCTGCTGCCGACGTAGCTCGTCGTTTCCGGCGGCCACGCTGCGCGTCACGAGAAAGGCCGCAATCGTGACGCCGACGAGCACCACGAGCACGAAGATCTCCCGCTGCACGAACTCGCCGTACACCATGCCAAGCCATCGCCTGCCGTCACAGCGCAGACAGCGACCGGCCGTCAACGAACGACCGCACTCCGAGCAATGATATGAATCTGTCACAGCGCTACTTCCGATCGGGCGCGTTCAGCAATTTCAACTCGACCCACCACGTCTCTGGCCGTGGGAGACGCCCCCGGCGTCCGCCCAGAGCGATTTTCGTTTCGGTCCAGGGCTTCCCGCAGGGGCCAAGCCTTTTCGAAAAGCGCTTTCCCGCGTTTTTCGGTCTCCACCGAATCGAAAAACGCCTAGTTCGTCGTATCGCCCGCCGCGCCCTGGGAGACATCCATGATCATCCGCGTCATCAGGTACAGCCGAGGCTCGATCGATGGGATCTCAATGTACTCGGCATCGTCGGAATGCGCACCCACGCCCCTGACGCCGAAGCCTTCGAGCACGGCGGCCTTCGTCTCCAGCGCGGCAAACGCCGCATCGGTCCCTCCGCCCGACGCCGTGGCCTGCACGACAAGCCGCCTCCCGATCGCCTGGTACACGCGCTGCGCGTGGGCTGCGACCCGTACCGACGCCCGCGTCGCTTCCAGCGGTGGTCGCGTTCGCTCGAACACCACCTCCACCGTGGTATCGGGTATGGACCTCTGACTCGTCCGGTCGCGAACCTGCTGCTCGATGCGCGCGTAGTCGACCGCCCGCAGCACCCGTACGTCCGCCGTCGCCCGCGCTTCGGCGGGGATCACGTTCCGCGCGCTGCCCGCGGAGGCCAGCGTCCAGTTCATCTTGACGCCGGTGCGAGCATCCGACAGGTCCCTGGTCTGCAGAATCTGGTGCGCCAATTCGTAGAGCGCGTTTCGTCCCTGTTGAGGCGCGCCTCCGGCGTGGGCGGCGCGCCCGGTGACCTTGAGCTGGACGGCCGCAATCCCTGCCGTATTCAGCTGAATCGAGTCGGGCCGCCCCGAGCCCTCGAACGACAGCACGAGATCGTGTTCCGCGCCGAGCCGCGTCACGAGGCCTCGGGAGCCAGGAGAACTCACCTCTTCGTCGCCGTTGATGAGCACGGTCACGACGCCATAGTCGCGAAAGCCCATCGCCTGAAGGATTCCGACGCCGTGCAGAATCAGCGCCACGCCATGCTTGTCGTCGGCCACGCCGAGTCCGTACGCGCGATCCCTGACGATCCGAAAGGGCTGCCGCGCGAGCATCCCTCGCGGATAGACCGTGTCCATGTGAGCGAGGAGCAGGATGCGAGTCGTCCCCGAGCCGCGGAAGCGGCCGACGACGGACCGTCCGGTCTGCGCGGGAGTGTTCTCGAACCGCGTCATGTCCGCCGGGGGGTCGACCAGCTCGACGTCTGCGCCCAGGGTCCGGAGACGCGCCGCGATCAGCTCGGCAATCTCGTCCAGCCCCTCGATGTCTCCGCTCCCCGACTCGATCGACACGAGTTCGCGAAGCGTATCGAGATACGGCTGCTGCTCCTGCTGCACGCGGGCCAGTAACGGATCCGGTGCCTGCGCGAACGCCGCAGCCTGGCCCAGCAGGGCTACAGCAGCGCCCACCACGCCTAGAATGAGCAGACACACGCGCGGGATACGGCACATCATGGACGATCTTACTGAAAAGGCGGGACTCTGCGGGACGTGCGTGCACGCCACACCTGTCCCATCGGCACGAGGCTCCGTGTTTCTCCTGTGCCAGCTCTCGCGCGCCGACCCGAGCTTTCGACGCTATCCCACGCTTCCCGTGCGGCGCTGCTCAGGCTTCTGCCCGGCTCCAGGGTAGCCGGCCAGGGTGGCGGCGCCTCGCCCGCGCCCGGGACCCGCTCGCCGCGCTAGAACGAGACGCGCAATCCGACGTGCACCGCGCGTGGCGGCTGGGCGAGCGTGGACGTCCGGTAGTCAGGGCCGGTGACGACCCACTCCTCGACCTCCTTGTCCATGTTGATCACGTTGAAGCCGTCGAGCATGAGCGTGGCCCGCCCGCCTCCCGGCAACGCGACACCTTTCTGCACACGGATATCGAGGGTGCCCGTGAATGTGAACCGCGACTTGCCACTGCGAAACGCCCTGATCGCATCGGCGCCTTGATTCAGATCCGGCAGGACGACCATCCGCGAGAAGGGTTGCCCATCCTGGTATCGCGCCACCACGCCGAACGACATGCCGTGCGGCAGCTTGTACGCGGTGGCCACCCTGAAGTCGTACTGACGATCGGCGAACACGTTACCGCGGGCATGCGTGGTGGCGTTGGGGTCGGTGAGCAGTTCGCCGATGATCCCGGCATCGTTCTCCCCGGGACCGAAACCACGATTGCCCGCCGCCGCGTCGGTCCAGCCCATGGCAGCCGAGGCGGCAAGGTAGACGCGTGGCGTGGCCCGGTCGAAGATCACCGTGACGCCGTGAAACGTCGCTGGCTGATCGGAATTGGACAGTTCGTAGCGGTCCAGGCCGAACGTATCAGGCGCCCGGTTGTAGATGGGCAACAGCTGATCGTCTATCGGGTCGCTCCGACTCGGTCCGGGATCGGCGACATGAAAGACGTCGTAGCTCGACACGGGAACGCCGACGTTGCGCAGCGCGACCTGGTGCGAGCGTCGCCGCGAGATCGCCGTCATGCGTGTGCGCACGAAACGCGGCGGCGTGATTTCGAATCCGACAATGAACTCCCGCGTGACCGGCCGCTCGATCCCTGGATCGACCGACGTCAACACGCCATCGGCACCAGCGCCCGGACCCACGCGCGCGACGAGCGGGCCTTGGCGACTGCCGTCCCAGCGATACACCTCGGCGACCGGCGCCGCGGGGTCTCCGTAGGCCAGGACGTCCGTGAGGAGCGAGTCGGCGGTGCGGGTCTCGGCAGCGTACAGCGCCGCCCAGCCGAAATCCCATCGCGCTGCAAGACGCGGGAGCACGCTCGTCCACGTGATGCCCTGACGCGCGCGTCGCGCCGTGCCGGTCACGCGGTCGATGCGCACCCCGCCCTCCAGCGTCACCGCATTCCAGAGCCGAACCGAGTCGGACACGAAGGCCGACATCCCCGTCCTCGTGCGCCGCGTGTCGCCACTGGGCGAAAAGTGCCACAGGCGCGCGGGCAGCCCCCCGACGCGTTCTCCGACGATCGCCGCAGGCGCCGCATCGTCGCTCGACGACACGCCGCTGATATCGGCGCCCACGTGGAAATCGTGCCGAACGCCGCCGGGTCGTGCCACGGTACCTGTCGCGCGCCATCCGGCTGACCAGCGCCGCTCACGACCGGCACCGGGGGCGCCGAGCGGCGACGGAGGACCATCCGCCAGCCGTTCGATCACACGAAGCCCCGCCACGCCGTCGCGCAGATCCCACGCGCGGTCCGTCAACGCACCGAACACGCGCCATCCGAGCCCGGCCGGCGACGCGTGCTGCCATGTTGACTGAATGTGCGTGGTCGCCTCGCGACGGCCAGAGCCATCGACCACGGACGGTACGCCATGCGCGCCTGGATAACGCGCAACCTGCCTGATCCCGATCGTGCGCAGTTCATCAACACTGCTTGGCGACATGACGAGATGCGCGAACACGGAATCTGACGCCTGCTCCGAGGTCGACGCGCTCCCCCCATCGAACTGCGAAGCGCGCATCGTCGATGCTGACACCAGCAGGCCTGCCCGATCGGCGATCGGTCCGCCGACCGTCGCGGTCGCGTAGCGCGTTCCAGCCGGGCGGGCGATCGGTGACGCGAGCGACCCACGTGTCCCGACAAGGCGCGAGCCGGACCCCGCGCCCGTTCCGCTCGCCTCCCACTGACCGGGTGGCCGCTGCGGTTCGAGCGCAATCAGCAACCCCGGACCGCTCACCTCGATCGGAAACGCGCCGGACGTCACCTCGACGCGCTGCCACGGTTGTATGGATGGCACGAAGAGGGGACCGCCGCGAGCCGCGCTCGTGACGTCGACTCCATCCATGAGGAACGTGGTCTGCGTCCAGGACGTCAGAAACACGCCGAGGCGGGCCGGCTCCGCCAGATTCACGCTGCCGGAAAACCGATCGCTGACGACTTCCGGCTGCGCCGTCTCCAGCAGCGAGAACAGATTCATGGTCGACGGCAGGTCTTCCAGGGCACGGAGGTCGAGCGTGGACGTCAGCGGCCCGATCCGCGAGTCAGGCGAGACACCCCGTGTGCCTGACTGTGGCGTCCTGGACGGCGCCGTCGTCGATGCTGTCGAGGGCACTGCAGGCTCCTGCGCCAGGGTCGGCTGGGCCGGCGCGCACAGCACGCTGGCCAGCGCGAGGAGCCGCACTGCCGCGCTGATGCGCGGCCCGCTAGCGGGCACTGTCGCGGTCGCGCCGAATCGCAACCTTCTGACCTCGCAGGCTCGCCGTGCGCATGCCGGCGACTATGCCGTCGGCCAGCGCCTCGGGAACGTCCACCAGTGAATACGTGTCCGCGATATCGATGGCGCCAAGCGCGCTCGAGGGGGTCCCGGTCTCGCCAGTGATCGCGCCCACCAGATCACCGGGGCGGATGCCAGCCCGCCTGCCGGCGCCGATGAAGAGGCGGACGTACGGGCCGCCTTCCGAATTGCGCCGGCGTGGACCCTTGCGATCCGGCCGGCCCGCTCGTTCCCCGGACGCCGGCCGTGTCGCCGAGGCGGGCACCGCGAGGTCCTCGTCGTCACCGTCGCGCACGGTGGCCGCGTGCGCCATCTGGATCGCGGCAGCGGCCACATCGAGCACGTCGAACTCCTCCGCCAACGACTCGGCCACCACTCGTACGTCGACGAAATCACCAGCGACGAGATGCTCGCGTACGGCCATGCGCGTCAACTCGAGGCGACGGGCCTTGAGATCCGCGACGGTCGGCAGCGTGCCAACCTCGATCTTCTGTCTGGTGAGCTGCTCGATCGAGCGCAACAGCCGATGCTCGCGTGGCTCCAGCAGCGTGATCGCCACGCCCTCGCGTCCCGCGCGCCCCGTGCGACCGATGCGGTGCACGTACGCCTCGGCCGCCGGCGGCAGATCGTAGTTGACCACGTGAGACAGATGCGTGATATCCAGCCCCCGGGCGGCCACGTCAGTGGCAATCAACAGATCGCTCTTGGCCGAGCGCAGGCGGTTCATGACGGCGTCACGCTGCCGCTGCTGCATCCCGCCGTGCAAGGCCTCCGCACGATACCCATGGGCGTTGAGCGTCTCGGTGAGCGAATCGACCTGCAGGCGCGTCCGGCAGAAGACGAGCGCCGATGTGGGGTTCTCCATGTCGAGAATGCGGTCGAGCGCCGCGGGCTTCTGTGCGCGTCTGACGACGTAGGCCACCTGGCGAATGCGAGGGAGCTTGCCGGCTGCGGTCTTCTCGCCGGCGATCGTCACGCGTGCCGGCTTTGACAGGTGACGCTTGGCAATCGACATGATGCGAGCCGGCATCGTCGCGGTGAAGAGCGCGACCTGACGCGTCTCTGGCGCCGCGCTGAGAATCGACTCGATGTCGTCGACAAAGCCCATGTCCAGCATCTCGTCCGCCTCGTCGAGCACGAGCACGCGCAAATGTTCGAGCTTCAGTGTCTTGCGCCGCAAGTGATCGAGGGCGCGCCCGGGTGTCGCCACGGCGATGTCCGCGCCACGGTGGAGCGACCGCACCTGCTGGTCCATCGATGCGCCGCCGTAGAGCGGCACCACCTGAATACCGGTTCCGCGGGCGTACTTGTGAATCGCCTCTGACACCTGCATCGCCAGCTCGCGCGTGGGTACCAGCACGAGCCCACGCGTGTGGCGACGTCCTCCCTCGTCTTCAAGCAGGTGATGGATCATCGGCAGCGCGAACGCAGCTGTCTTGCCCGTGCCGGTCGCGGCCTGGGCGAGCAGATCCCGTCCCGACAGCATCAGCGGAATCGCTTCGCGCTGAACGGGCGTGGACTCCTCGTATCCAAGCGCGGCGAGCGTGGCCGCCAGCGCGGGCGCAAGCCCGAGCGATGCGAAGTCAGTGGCGGGAACGGCATGTGCAGGCATATTTTAGTGTCCTCTAACCGTGATTCGTCGCATGATTCCCGGGCGGAGCATCTCGCCTGACGGCGTTGCTCCTCCTTCGAATATGGCCAATATTCTCAGTCGTCGCGCCTTGTCAGCCGGGCGCTGCGCTCAGGGACTCACGCCACGATCACGGTTACACGACACTAGCAAGTGTCACACACATCGGGACCCGTGACGTGTACGCCACGGACTACCGGGGCCCTCGAGGGGACCTTGCGGCGGATGATAGGAGAGTATTATAGGTGATCACTTAAGCTGGCTCCGCTAGGGTCAGGCCGGCGCGTAGCCGGCCGGTAAGGCGATCACG
>JAQBVV010000227.1 GCA_027622905.1 Acidobacteriota bacterium | reverse complement strand
CGGGTGGGCGCCTCGACGCCCACGATGATCAACTTATTCCTGCCCGGGTCCTAAGGCGCAGCCTCGCTCACCATCGGCCCCCGCACGCGGGCGAGGTAGCCGGCCATCGCATCGATCTCATCGTCGGTCCATCGCGCGCCGCGCCCGATCATGCGGTAGAGCACGCCTTCCCAGGCCGTTCGGTCCTGCCGAATGGCACTCCACATGCTCATTTGATGGCACTGAAAACACTTCTGCGTCAGCACGTCCCTGCCCGCACCGTCGGGCAGCGCCGACGCCTGGCCCTGTGCCTGAGTCGGCGTCTGGTCC
The DNA here is from genome assembly GCA_027622905.1 of Acidobacteriota bacterium. GTDB lineage: Bacteria > Acidobacteriota > Vicinamibacteria > Vicinamibacterales > UBA2999 > JAQBVV01. The sequence continues at coordinate 3,082 of JAQBVV010000227.1, read as the reverse complement.
GCCGATGGTGTGTCCAGTCCGAAGTGCTGCCCCAGATAGCTCGCAATAGCGGCCGCGTCCGAGGCCGTAACGGGTGCGCCGTAGTCGATCATCTGCTGAACCGTCACACGCCACCGTTCCGTGGTCGTCCTCTTGCTGATTGCCTCGTCGAGCGCGTGGCAGCTCGCGCACTGCGCGGCAACAAGCGCGCGGCCCGGCCCGTCAGGCAGCGTGCTCGCACGATCCTGAACGCCCTGCGCCGCGACGGACGGCGGCACCGTTGCCATCGACACACACAGGAGCAGCGCGGCTGCGACAATCAACCTCAACATCGGCGACGACTCCAACAATAGAGCGCTTTTCGTTTCGGTCTAGGACTTCTCGCAGGGACCAGGCCTTTTCGAAAAGCGCTGTCGCGCGTCTTTCGGTCTCCACCGAATCGAAAAACGCTCTAGCGAACAATAGCGGGGTCCGCCCCGAAAGGCCAGCCGAGGGTCGCAGTTGGCCCGCAGCGTATCGCCGCTAGATCTCATCCCACGGAATCGGCTTCGTCAGGTCAATCGCAGGCAGTCGTTCCTGAACCGCCTCCGGATACTTCTGCGCAGCTCCAGTGTTGAAGACCACGACCTTCTCCTTCCGATCGATCCCGCCGGATTCGAGCAACTGCTCGAGCACGCCAAGACACACCGCAGTCTCCGGACAGATGGCGATCCCGTCACTGGACGCCGCAAGCCGCATCCACGTGGAAATATCCTCTTCGGGGGCGGCCATGGCCACGCCGCCGCTCTCTCGAATCGCGTCGATGATCATGAAATCGCCGACGGCGGACGGAACCCGTATCCCGCTGGCGATCGTGGAGGCGTTGTCGCACCGTTCCGCAAACCGTTTCCCTTGCTGGAACGCCGCAACAATCGGCGCGCATCCGGTGCTCTGGCAGGCAATCATCCGCGGCCTCCGAGACGAACTCAACCAGCCCATGTGTTCCAGCTCGCCGAAGGCCTTCCACATACCGATGAGTCCGGTGCCCCCGCCGGTGGGATACAGGATGACATCCGGGAGTTCCCAGCCGAGCTGTTCCGCCAGCTCGAGACCCATGGTCTTCTTCCCTTCGATCCGATACGGTTCCTTCAGCGTGGAGACGTTGAACCAGCCCTTCTCCTTCTCTCCGCGGGCGACGATCGATCCGCAATCGTCGATCAGGCCGTTCACGGTGTAGGTGCGCGCCCCGGCGAGATGGCACTCCTTCTTGTTGGTCGCCGGCGTGTCCTCGGGCATGAACACCCACGAGCGCATCCCCGCGCGGGCGGCATAGGTCGCCATGGCGCCGCCGGCGTTGCCTGCCGTCGGGACGGCCAGCTTCTTCAGACCGAACTGGTTGGCCATCGTCACGGCGAGCGCCATACCTCGTGCCTTGAAGCTTCCGGTCGGGAGTCGACTCTCGTCCTTGATGAACAGCTCCGCCATACCGAAGTGCGCGGCGAGTCGCCCGGCCCTCAGGATGGGGGTCGAGGTTTCACCGAGAGACACGATGTGGGCGGGGTCCGATACGGGAAGAAGTTCGAGAAACCGCCAGAGCGTCGATGCGCGCCCGGCGAGATCCTGCTTGCGCACGCGCTGCTTGACGGCGTCGAGATCGTAGCGAACCCACAGCGGCTTCCCGCACGCCGTACAGAGATTGTGGACCTCGCCCGCTGGATAGCGGTCGCCGCAATTGGCGCATTCCAGATGGGTGACAAAGGACATGCGTCAGTGTAATTCGACTTTCAGGCGACGCCGAATCCCGGCCAGTAGGTCGCGAGCAGATAGCCAGCCGTCATCACGGTCACCCACAGAATCCCAGTCAGCATCAGCCCCTTCCAGAACATCGTCTGTACGTTGACGCCGTACCCTGCCGCGATCGCGGCCCCTCCTGATGAGGACGGCAGCATGAGCCCGCAGTTCCCGGCCACGGCAACGATATACACGAAGGGAACAGGATTCATCCCCAAGGACTGAAAGGTGGTGATGGTGATCGGGACGGTCACGGCGATCGCCGCCGTGTTGCTCGTCGTCTGCGTGAGCACCAGGGTGAGCAGGGAGAACACCGCCACGGCGCCGAACCCTCCCCCGCCTGCCGCCGGCGCAAGGCGCGCGGCCATCCAGCTCGCGGCTCCCGTCTCGACCAGCATGCTTCCCAGCGCTGCCCCCCCGGCGAACAAGTACAGCAGGCCCCAGATCATGTGCTTCTGGGCGTACTCCCATCGGAGGAGGGGCTCTGCCTTGTGGCGAATCACGAACGCCATGAGCCCGAGCGTCAGGAAACCGATGGCAGGGTGGAACTCTGGAAGCCAGGCCGCGTACAGCTCTCTCGTGAAGGCCAGGGCAATGGCCGTCCCGAAGAGCGCGAGACCCCACCGCTCGGGCACGCTCATCCTTCCCAGCTTCGCGAGTTCATCCACGAAGTAGGAACGCCCCACCTCGCGACCAGCCACTTCCGGCCGAAAGGCACTGCGAACGAAGAGCAGCGCGACCACCATGACCATGACCGTGAGTGGCAGGAGCCGCGTGACCCACGTCCAGAACAGAAACTCGCCTCCTGTCACGGACTCCTCGAGAAATCCGACCGTCAGCAGGTTCGGTGCACCTCCCAGGGGTGTCGCGGCTCCCCCGACGCTCGTTCCCCATGCGACCGCCAGTCCAAGCGCCGTTCCGAAACGACTTGACCCGAGATCCGTGATACCGACAAACGCCAACATGGCCACGACGATCGGCATCATGGCCGCCGCCACGACGGTATTGGGAAGGACCGTGCTCAATGCCATCGCGATGCAGAACCAGGCCACGATCTGGTGGTGGCGATTCACCCCGAGCGCGAGCAACGACACAAGCGCGATGCGACGATCGAGCCCCGAGCGAGTCCAGAGCGTGGCGAGAATATTCGCACCGAGCAGCAGCATGATCAGCAGGCTCGCATACGCCGGGAGGAGTTCGCTGACGGGAACCACCTGGAACACCGCCGCGACTACCAGCGGCAGGAACCCCGTCACCGCCAGGTGCACGGGCTGCGTGATCCACCACCACGCCATCCACAGCAAGAGCCCGAACGCGCTCCGCGCCGCCGGAT
>JAQBVV010000226.1 GCA_027622905.1 Acidobacteriota bacterium | reverse complement strand
AGGAAGAACTCGAAAACGCTCCAGCCAGCCGCGCCAGCGTCGCAACCAGTGGGAATGACACTGGCGAAATTTGCCGGCCTCGGGCAGATCACGACCATCCTGATGCGTCACACGCGGAGCGATTCAACTTGCGAGGCGGTCTACTGATCTCACGGCGTTGGTCGAACGAACGATCGAGGCGGTTCGGACGGACATCGAAAGGAAAGATGTGCGTCTTGTCACCGACTTTGTTCCCGGCCCGGTCCCGCTCTCCGCGGACGTCACCCGCATCGAGCAGGTCGTGACGAATCTGCTGAACAACGCGATGAAGTTCACTCCGTCATCCCCGTGGTTCCGTAGTCGGCGGCGGCCAAGGCCGAAGGACCGGTGTGGGGTCAGGTCAGCGCCACCGCTTCCACCAGACGACGGACAGCGCGAACTCGTGCTGGTACGCCGGTCTCCCGAAGCTGCGGCGTGCGCGGTGGCCAGCGCGGACCGTGAGCTCGGGTGTCAGCCGATAGCCAAGTGTCTCCTCGCTGCTGATCAGCGTCTGCTGCTGCACCAGGGTCATCGACACGAGCGGGGACGCGATCCGCTCGACCCGCCCGGCGACGAACCAACGGGGGGTCAGCGTCTGCCGGCCCTGCGCGAACCAGCCTGACGCGACGCGCGAGCCGGAGCTGGTGCCCACGGCGTCGCGGACCCATTCACCTGCCAGCGTCGTGTGTGCAAACGAAAGCTCGGACTCCAGGGTGACGACCGTCGCGTTCTGATCGGCAGTCGTGGCTGGGCTTTCGCCGGCACGCTGCCAGCCTCCATGCGTCACCGACGCGCCGACGCGGAATCCGACGAACGGGGTCACGCCGCCGCCGACGACAAGATTGGCGAATCGAGGAGGCTTGGGGTCCTCGAAGACGCCGCGCCTGCGTAACGGAGAGGTGTCGATGAGCGCGACGCGGGCGTCCCAGCGTGAGCCTGATACCGTGACCTGACCGCCGAAGGGGTACACCGCACCCAGCAAATTCGGTCGCGGCTCGCCATCTCCGAGTGAGGGCAACGGCACGAAGAGTGAGGACGGTTGCGAGATCGTCGGATTCAGATGCGCGCGGCGCACCGTCAGGTTGGCGAGGCCGAGCGGAGAGGGGAGCAGTCCTCCTTCGATTCTGAGACCGATCGACCCCGCGCGCTCGTAGCGCAGGGCCGCGATCCACACGTCCTGTCTCCACTCGCCGGTCACGGCCAGCCGCTGGACAACAGGCCAGCTGATGACTTCGAGCCCTTGGCCCAGATCGACCGAGACGATCGCGTCGATGACCAGGTCGGTCGCGTCGTTGCCATTGTTGTCAAGCGCTCCGCGTATGGTCGCGACGGTGTCGACCGCAAGACGCGACGGTCGCGATTGCTGTGCAGACGCTGCGGCCGGCGCGATCAGGATCAGCATCCAGATAGCACACGCAGTCCGACGAACGACGTCGAATCTCACGGCCTCCCGAAGACAGCGTTTCGCGATCATGACGGTCAGACTGCTCGGCGACCGAGCAACTCCTGCAGCGCCGGTTCGGGCGCCGAGGTGGAAAGCGGCAGCGCGGCGATCAGCGCCTCGACCGACTCGGGATTGAACTCCGTGCCCGCGCCGCGTTGCAGCTCAAGGATCGCTTCGGCCGGTCCTCTCGCGGGACGATAGGCGCGTGCGCTGGTGATGGCGTCGAAGGCATCAGCCACGTGCGCGATCCGCGCCGCCGCGGGAATCTCGTCGCCTCGCAGTCCGAAGGGGTATCCGCGGCCGTCGGGTCGTTCGTGGTGCAGTTCGACGATCGGAATGTGCGGGGCGAGGAATGGCACCTGGCGCAGAATGTGTGCGCCCACCGCCGGATGACGCTTGAGCTGTTCGTATTCGTGGTCGGTCAGCGGGCCTGGCTTGCGAAGGATCTTGTCGGTGATGCCGATCTTACCGATGTCGTGCAACAGGCCGCCCAGACGTAGCACGTCAAGGTCGGCCTCCGGTAAGTTCATCTGCCGTCCCATCAGCACGGACAGGGCGCTGACGCGTTCGGAATGGCCGGCCGTGTACGGATCCCGCGCATCGAGCGTCGCCGCAAGTGCCCGGATGGCGCCCACGTACGCCGCCCGGGTGTCGGCTTCGGCCGCAGTGAGTCCTTCGACGAGTTCGTTGAAGGCGCCAGCGAGTGCGTCCAGCTCCCGGCTGGTGCCGCTGGCGGGCAGTCGTCGACGAAGGTCCCGTGACGCCGTCATGACCGCGACTTCGCTCGACAGGCGATCGATCGGGTCCGTCAGCGAACGCGCCAGCCAGAAGCTGCCAAGCGCCGAGAGGAGGAACGCCCCGAACGCGACGGCGCCCAGTGCCGTCAGCGCGTCGCGCGTGGCCGTGCCCGCGGCAGCGTCGATCGAGGCGAGCGTGTAGATGCGCGCGGGACCTGACGCGATGAGCGTTCGGATCGCGTACTCCTCGCAGCCGGAGGATCGGGTCTCGTCGGTATTACTGTCCGTGCTGACCAGGTCAGCGGCGATTCGCTCCGTGACCGTGCTGGCGACAACGTCGCCGTCCACGGTGATGATGACATCCGCGCTCGCCAGACTCGACAGTTCGCGCGCGTAGTTGGCGTCCAGGCTGGTGCCGATGACAAGCGCTCCGACATCGCGGTCATCGAATCAAAGAGCTGCACCGGCAATTCGAAAGGCGCCTGCCGGCAGCGAGACGATGTCATAGAAGGTGGAGGGGCCGCCGATCGGTAGCGCGATCCGGGCTCCTCGCGGCCAACGGTCCCTGGCCGGCCCCGCGCTGGCGAAGACGTTGCCGTCGGCATCGAGAATCGCGAGCACGTTGGCCCGAGTGAGTTCTGCGAGTTTTTCCGCCTCCAGGATCACCGTGTCGCGCAGCGAGGTCTCCTGGTCGGCTGGCATGTCGGCGAACTGGCGTTCGGCGACGTAGGTGTCGAGGGCCGCCTTCAGCGTGAGGTTCTCGGCCAACGTCGCGATCGTGGTCAGTTGTTCCTGCTGGCGTCTCGCTTCCAGCGCGGTGAAGACGCGTCCCGCCACTCCCAGTTTCTCGGTTTCCGCCGCGCGAGCTCGGCTCCGGGCGTCCACCATCAGCACGGCAAAGACGATCGACAGGATGACCACGGCCGTGCCGAACGCCGCCGTCAGCGTGCGCGCGATCAGCTTCGGCGGTGGCCTCATTCCTCTGGCACGGGAAGGACGAAGTCAGCGACGTTCGTCTGTCCCGATTCGACGCGGATGCGAATGGTCGTGTCACCGAGCCGCGCGTGCCAGGCGGTGATCTGCTGGTTGCCCTCCGGCATGGCCGGCAGTGCAAAGCGTCCGGCCTCATCGGGCACGGCGAACCAGGGATGGTCAAAGACCATCACCGTTGCGCTCATGTGCGAATGAATGTCGCAGAACACCTTCACGATGCCAGGCTCGTCGAACCGG
>JAQBVV010000043.1 GCA_027622905.1 Acidobacteriota bacterium | reverse complement strand
AGCAACGCAGCCCGGTGGGATGCATCGGTGGCCACGACGAGCAAGTTATTCCTGCCCGGGTCCTTAGTCCGTCAGGCAGCCTTCGGACGCGGAGCGCACGAGCCGAACATACTTGCCAAGTACGCCGCTGGTCGCTGTCGGTGGTGGAGCCGTCCAGGCGGCGCGCCGGTCGTCCAGTTCCTGCGCAGTGAGATCGACGCGTAGCTCGCACGTCGTCGCGTCTATCGTGATCCGGTCGCCGTCGCGGACAAGCGCGATCGGTCCCCCCTCCTGCGCTTCCGGCGTGATGTGGCCGATGATGAAGCCGTGAGAGCCGCCTGAAAAACGACCGTCGGTCAGCATCGCCACATCCTGGCCCAGGCCGGCGCCCATGATCGCCGACGTCGGCGTCAACATCTCTGGCATGCCGGGCCCGCCTTTGGGCCCCTCGTAACGGATCACCACCACGGTGCCCTTCGCGATCTCTTTTCGCTCCAAACCCGCCAGCATCGCCTCTTCCGAGTCGTAGACCTTGGCCGAACCCTCGAAGCGCTCGCCTTCTTTCCCGGTAATCTTGGCGACGGCGCCATCCGGGGCGAGATTGCCGCGCAGAATGCGAAGATGTCCCCGCTTCAGGACTGGCTGTTCGACCGGCAGAATCACCTTCTGGCCTGCCGTCAGCGGCGCCGCGCTCGAAAGGTTCTCGGCCAGCGTGTGGCCTGTGACCGTCATGCAGTCCCCGTCCAGGAATCCGCGCTCGAGGAGATATTTCATCAGGGCTGGCGTCCCCCCGACCGCATGCAGGTCCTCCTGGACGTACTGGCCGCTCGGCTTCAGATCCGCGAGCAGCGGAACCCGGTCGCTCGCCCGCTGAAAATCATCCAGGGTCAGCGGAATACCAGCCGTGTTCGCGATGGCGAGCAGGTGCAGCACAGCATTGGTGGACCCACCCACGGCCATGACCATCGTCAACGCGTTGTCAAACGATCGCCGGGTGAGGATATCGAGGGGCTTGAGGTCGCGCTCGAGGAGGACCCGGACCGCCGCACCGGCCCGCCGGCACTCGTCCGCCTTCCCTGCGTCGTCTGCCGGGAGCGATGAGCTGAACGGCAGCGAGAGGCCGAGCGCCTCGATTGCGACGGCCATCGTGTTCGCGGTGTACATGCCGCCACACGCGCCAGCACCCGGACACGAATGCCGGACGATGTCGAGTCGCTGCTCGTCGGTGATACTGCCGGCAAGATACTCGCCGTACGACTGGAAGGCCGAAATGATATCGCGGGGTTTGCCGAGTGCGTGACCCGCTCGAATCGTGCCGCCGTAGACCATCAGCGACGGGCGGTTGAGCCGGGCCATGGCCATCACCGACCCCGGCATGTTCTTGTCGCATCCGGGTACGGTAATGAGTGCGTCGTACCATTGGGCGCCCATCACCGTTTCGATCGAATCGGCGATCAGATCCCGCGACGGCAACGAGTAGCTCATGCCCTCGGTTCCCATCGAGATACCGTCGCTCACCCCGATCGTGTTGAAACGCAGCCCGACCAGGCCTGCTCCCTGCACACCTTCCTTGATCTGCATGGCCAGGCGGTCGAGGTGCATGTTGCACGTATTCCCCTCGTACCACATGCTGCAGATGCCGACCTGTGGTTTCTGTAAATCGGCATCTGTCAGGCCGGCGCCGTAGAGCATCGCCTGCGATGCACCTTGACTGCGGGGCTGAGTGACTCGCGAAGAATACTTGTTCATGGCAGGTCGCCGGGTTCGCATGCGAACCCGGCTCATATTGGATGGCGCTGACGTGCGCCTGGAGATCGAGGCTCCTGATGATGTCAGACGGTGGTCGGCTGCGGCAACTTCACGGGATCGAGGAATGGCATCATGTCGCGTAGCTTCGCTCCCACCACTTCGACGGGATGATTCCGATCCCGCTCCTGCATCGCCTTGAAGTTGACGCAACCCGTTTCGTTCTCCTGGATCCAGTTCTTGGCAAATTGACCTGACTGGATCTCCTTGAGGATCTGCCGCATCGTGGCTTTGGTCTCGTCGGTGACGATGCGGGACCCTGCCATGTAGTCACCGTACTCGGCTGTCTCGCTGACCGAGTGCCGCATGTAGGCCAGACCGCCCCGGTACATCAGATCGACGATCAGCTTCAGCTCGTGCATGCATTCGAAGTACGCGACTTCAGGCTGGTACCCCGCTTCGATCAGCGTTTCAAATCCCGCCTTCACCAGGGCGCTCGTGCCGCCACAGAGCACGGCCTGTTCCCCGAACAGATCCGTCTCGGTCTCCTCGGCAAACGTCGTCTCGATCACGCCGGCTCGCGTGCACCCGATCGCGCGCGCGTACGACAGTGTGGCCGCCCGGGCGGTGCCGGTCGCGTCCTGATGGACCGCCATCAGCGCCGGCGTGCCGGCGCCTTCGACAAATACTTCTCGGACGCGGTGCCCTGGGGCTTTCGGCGCGACCATCGTGACATCGACATCCTTGGGCGGCACGATCCACGAGAAACGGACGGCGAACCCGTGCGCAAACATCAGCATCTTCCCGGCCGTCAGGTGTGGCTTGATGTCGGCTTCGTACACGTTGGCCTGATGCTGATCCGGCAGGAGGATCATGATGACGTCGCCCCACTGCGCCGCCTCGGCGATCGTCTTGACCGTCAAGCCGGCAGCCCGCGCCTTCTCGACCGACTTGCTCGTGGACGGCAGGCCGACCATGACGTCGACACCGCTGTCCTTCAGGTTGAGCGCGTGCGCGTGCCCTTGTGATCCGTAGCCCATGACGGCCACTTTTCGCCCTCGGATCAGCTGAATGTCCGCGTCATTGTCATAAAACATCGTCGCCATCTCTACATCTCCTATGTGTTCGCCTGCCTGCGTCCGCGTGATGGTCGGCGCGACGGTTTGCGTCGCCACACGTGACAGATCCCGACTGCTTCTCCTGCCTACCTCGCTGCGGACAATACCGTGTCGCCTCGCCGCATCGCGACCCGGCCCGTGCGCACCATCTCGATGATGCCGAATGCGTCCAATCGCTGGATCACCGCGTCGACGTGCGGCGGCTCACCGGTAATTTCCAGTGTCATGGTCTGCTCGCCGGAGTCCACGATGTGAGCCCGGGTCTCGTCGACGACCTTCAGCAGTTCGGAGCGGCCATTGCCAGAGACGGTCACCTTCACCAGAGCGAGATCGCGCGAGACCGCCGGTACGGCCCGAAGGTCCTCGACCTCCAGGACGTTGACCAGCTTGTACAGGTGCGCCGTCACGAAGTCGGCACTCGTCTGGTCGCTGTCGACGACGACCGTCATGCGGGATATGCCCGGTTCAGCGGTGCGGCCAACTGTCAGCGATTCAATGTTGAAACTTCGGCGTCGAAACAGCGACGCCACCCGATTGAGTACACCGGGCTTGTCTTCCACGAGTGCAACGAGGGTGTGATGCATGACGAGACTCAACTATATCGTTGGAGGGGGCTCGTGTCAGCGCCAGGGGTGCGGTCCCCCTGGTGCGGACACGACCGAGATTGACGACGATAGGCCAGGCTCCGGGATACTGCGAACAACCCCGGGACCAGAACACCTACAGAGGATCGGCCCCCGTTTCAGCCAGGACCGAGGGCCCGGGACGCCGGATCATCTTGTGGAGATCGGCGCCAGCGGGGACCATCGGGTACACGCTGTCCTCCTGCTCGACGCGGAAGTCGATGAGCACCGTGTCTGTCGACGCCTGTGCGCGACGCACCGCATCCTCCACCTGCCCCCGGCTGTCCACGCGGAGCGCCGGAAGGCCATGGGCTTCGGCGATCTTCACAAAATCAGGGCTCCGGAGCGGTGTCGCAGCATAGCGGCGGTCGTAGAAGAACTCCTGCCACTGCCGCACCATCCCGAGATACCCATTATTGATGACGGCGATGTTGACCTTCACGCCTTCCTGCGCTGCGGTCGTCAGCTCCGCCTGCGTCATCTGAAAGCCGCCGTCCCCGGCGATGACCCAGACCTCGGCGTCAGGACATGCCATCTTCGCTCCGATCGCGGCCGGGAGCGCGAAGCCCATCGTGCCAAGCCCTCCGGATGTGATCAGGGTCCGAGGCGATTCGTGATGGTAGTACTGCGCTTCCCACATCTGATGTTGACCGACGTCGGTGACCACGATCGCTTTTCCCTCGGTGAGGCGCCAGATGTCATTGATCACATGTGCCGCGTAGAGGTGTCCGTCGTCCGGCAACTGCTGAATATCGCGGACTGCGGCATCGCCGCGCATCCCGTTGACGTGGCCGAGCCACGGCGAATGGTCCGCGGGTTCCAGTACCCCGAGAAAGTCCCTGAGCGTCGCTCGCAGGTCGCCGACGATCGCGGCATCGGTCTTGACGTTCTTGTCGATCTCCGACGGGTCGATATCCACGTGAAGCTTCTTGGCATTCTGGGCGTAGGTGGCAGGGTTGCCCGTGACGCGATCGTCGAAACGCATGCCGAAGGCCATGAGAAGGTCGGCTTCCTGAATGGCGTGATTGACCCACGCTTCACCGTGCATGCCCATCATCCCCATGTTGAGAGCGTGGCTCGCGGGCACGCCACCGAGGCCGAGCAGTGTCACGGCGATCGGGATGTTCAGACGCTCGGCGAACTCGATGAGTTCTCGCGTCGCGCCGCTCTGGATGACGCCCTGCCCAGCCAGGATCACCGGCCGCTGCGATGTCCGAATGAGCTCCAGGGCTTTCGCGAAGGCTTTCTCCGGAACCGGCACCTCCTGGCGATACCCGGGCATCGTCACCGGCCGAGGGTCCCATTCCCACTCCATGGTGGCCTGCTGGGCGTCCTTCGTCACGTCGACAAGGACCGGCCCCGGGCGGCCGGATGCGGCGAGGTGAAAGGCCTCCTTCATTGCGGGCATGACGTCTTCGACGCGTGTCACCAGGTAGTTGTGCTTGGTAATGGGCAGCGTGATTCCGCAGATGTCCGTTTCCTGGAACGCGTCATAGCCGATCATCTTGCTGGGCACCTGTCCGGTGATGCAGACGATCGGCGATGAGTCCATCATGGCCGTGGCGATGCCAGTGACCATGTTGGTCGCGCCGGGGCCAGACGTCGCCATCGCCACGCCCACCCGTCCGCTTGCGCGCGCGTAGCCATCGGCCATGTGGGTAGCGCCCTGCTCATGCCGGACCAGGACGTGGTGGACCGGGTACTCGAGCATGGCATCGTAGGTTGGAAGAATGGCGCCACCCGGGTACCCGAATACCGTTTGCACCCCTTGATGGACCAGACATTCCCAGATAATTTGCGCGCCTGTGCGTTTGGGCATGTTTGCTAGTCTGCCCTATGGTCGGTCATCAGTCAAATTGATAATCATACGAAAATCATAATTACAATTGATAATCATGCCGAAATCATAATTCCCATCAATTCACGGCAAGGGTGCTTCTGGCTGGGTTCGTTCGCGTCGGGGTCAACCGCCCCCCCCCCTTAGGTGTCCTCTGTTGCTGTTGCTGGCGCTGTTGCCGGCGCCGTCGCTTGCGCTGCCGCCGCGGAGTCGCGATCGACCATCCCACGCACCACCACGATCGCGATGGCGATCAGTATCACCACTCCGGCGACAAATACCGCTCGAATGCTCTGGGCACCGAGTAGTCCGCTCAGTGCGGGGCTGAGGGCGATGCCGACGAGGGAGGCGCTGGTCAGGAAGCCGAACGCTGTGGCATGCACGTCCCGGGGAATCACCGCCCCACCTGCTGTGTACGCAGTCGTGATCGCCGTACCGATACCGAGGCCAACGATAGACATCGTGGCGGTCATCAGCCACGTCGTCGAGGAGAGAGCGAAGACCGCCAGGGCCGAGGCGGCCATCAGCGTCGCGACGATGATGATGACCCGTGGCTGCTGCCTGTCCAGCGCGCGGCCGGAGATCTGGTTGCCAAGCGCAGCCGCGAACGCCAGCACCGAGAACAGCACGCCGGCCAGCACCGGGATATCGTTGGCGGCGTACCCGAGCTGACCAAGGTGCAGGGCCAGCACCGGGCCAAAGCTGCGGTCAACGAGCTGGAGCCCGAACAGGACAAGCATCACCACCAGGAAGTTCTCGAAAGCCAGGATCGAGGCGAACGGCGTGCGTGGCCGCCGTTTCACCGGTTGCGACGAGCGCGCTGGTTCCTGGTACAGCGTCGTAATCATGACGAGCGCCACGAAGTAGAACCCGGCGGCCACGAGGAAGGTGTTTCGCAGACCGACAGCGGGCGCCAGAAGCCCCCCAATGACCGGACCCAGGGCGGGGCCCATGCGTTGCGCCGTCTGCACGGTGCCGATGGCGCTCGCCATCTTGTGTGGTGGAGCCGACAGCGCTGCCATCGACAGCGTCAGCGGCCCGTACCCCGCGAAGAATCCCTGCAATGCGCGCAGGGCGAACAGATGCCAGGGTCTGGTGATAAACGCCATTGCGGACAGCACGACGATGAAGCTCACCAGTGAGCGCTGGATCAGGATCTTGTTGCCAAACCGGTCGCCGATTCTCCCCCACAGCGGGCCCGTCAGCGCCGCGATGGCTGGTGAAACGCCGAGGGTCACGCCGGTCCACAGGGAAATATCACCAACCTCGGTGAGGCCCAGTTCTCGGAAATAGAGGGGCAGGAACGGCATGACGAGCGTGAAGCCGACGAATCCGACGAACGCCGCCGCCGTGATGGCGGCCTGATTGCGTTTCCATGAGTGCACGACGGGATCCAAACTCAGAATGTCCTGCTTTCAGCGTCTAACGCGGATTTCATAAGCGCGTATCCCCCCGAGGAACCGTGGGCGGTCCACTCCTCTCAGGAAGGGCACTTCGACGGTCCGCCACGCACGAGTGAAATCCGCGCCAGGCGGCCAGCCGACAATGACTGTCCGGCGGCCGTTACGTCCGAGAGATCGTGATTGGAGCCCCGCAGCCGAGACCAAGGCGCCGTGTCGCGCTGCCGCCATTGACGGCCACTTCGAGGTGGTCGGAGCTCCCGAACAACGCGCACACAACGCCCTGGGCCACATCGGCATAGGCCATCACGATGTGATCGATGACGTGCTCGCCCGCGGCGATCGATACGCCCGCGCCCCCAGCGAAGCGCTCCAATGCCGTGCGATGTACGTTGGTGATCATGTTGCCGAAGTGGTCAACGCGCACCACCTCGCCGACGATCCGATCCTGGTCGAGGGTTGGCTCAAGCGGCGCCAGCGTCTGCCACGTGGTGACCTCGTTGCCGAGTTCGGCCAGGGCGGTGCCCGCCGCGAGCCAGGCAGCCGCCGGCGCGAAGCGGTCGCGCCCTTCGAATGTGCGGCTGATAGTGGAGCGGGCGTAGCGACCCGCCGTCACGTCCACTACCCTCTGAGGTGGGCTCTCCCGGAGGACCTCGGTCAGTGTCCCGTTGTCTGGCGTCACGAACAGGTATCCTGCCGCCTCCGCCGCGAGGGCGCGGCGATCCGTGCCGACCCCGGGATCGATGACCGCCAGGAAGATCGTTCCAGCTGGAAAGAATCGGTACACGGCCGCCAGTTCGAGGGCGCCAGCACGAACGTTCTGTGGCGAGATGTCATGGCTGACGTCGACGAGCGTGACGTCCGGGCATATGCCGAGGACGACCCCCTTCATGGCGGCCACATAGTGATCCTGCGTGCCGAAATCAGTGAGGAACGCGATGACCGGCCGTCCCATCAGGCGGTCGGCCTGTCAGCGGACCGCCGACGGGGACTCGAACGGAGCGGTTGCGGGTTTGCCAGCCTTGCGAAACAGCAGTTCCCGCTGGTGGGTCTTCAGCAGGAAGTTCTCAGCGACCCGGAGCGGCTCGAACAGCCGCTGAATGTCCCGGTTGAGCAGTGGTCGCTGCTTCGCGCGCGCAGGCTTGTACGGCCTGTACTCCAGGTGTGTACGGTCGACCACGACGTGACGCGTATATGTCGGACGAATCGTGGATTGCGGATCCGCCGTGCTGAAAAAGGCCAGCAGGACGCCGCCGGGCTGCAAGACGCGCGTCAACTGGCGAGCGAGTTGGTCGGCCGCCGCCCGCTCAAGATAGTCGAAGATATCCCAGCACAGGATGCCGCTGATCGTTTCTGAATCTTGCGGAAAGCGCTGCTCGAAAAACGCTGGTAGCTCGGCGAGTTTTGACTGGTTGACGTGCCGATCGATGTCCTTCGAGAGGTCCTCGATCAGGATCTTGCAGCCGACTTCCCCACCGAAGAACGTGGCATTCGAGCCGACCACAGGTCCGAGATCGAGCAACACCGGCTGCTGGCTGGTGTTGAGCCCTGCCAGAAACCGAGTCAGCGCCTTTGTCGGCTTGACCAGTTCGCCTGCCCCGCCGTCGCCGGTGACGTCGTCGTCCCCTCGCAGTCGCGCGAAAAGGTCGGAAAGTGCCATTCCCCCGGTGTGTCAGAGCACGGATGGCTGCGCGCCAGGTGCGGCAGCATGTGTCTGCGGTTGTGCCGGTGGCGCGGTATGGCCAGCCGATCGAGGCTCCGTTTCCTTCGACGGGGACTCACCCTTCCGCTGCATGTCGACGCTGCCCCGGAAGTGCGCACCCTCGGCGATGGCAACGCGTGGCGACACGATATCGCCGTCGACGGAACCGCCGTCGCGAATCTCAACCTTGTCAGATGCCGAGATATTGCCGTTGACTTCGCCGAGCACGATCAGCGCCTTGGCAAACACCTGCGCGTTGATCTTTCCGTTGGATCCGATGGTCAGCACGTGATCTTTGAGTTCGATCTTACCCTCGACCTGGCCCTCGATCGTGAGGTCCTCGCTCCCGTTTAGCTCGCCTTTGATGACGACCGACTTTCCGACGTTCACAACGTCCCTCCCCATCTGCGGCTGACCTTCAGGTTTCGGCGCTCCCGACGCGGCGCTGGACTGCGCGTTCGGCCCGCCAGACGTGGGCGGTACATTCGCCGGTTTTACAGATTCATCTCGCTTCCACATGCTCAAAACCCTCCCGGTTGGCGCCGTTCACCTATTCGTTGTTCATAGACACGTCACGGACCAACCGTCCGCCGGGTCGGAACTACTGAGTATATCGGCCGCTCGAAATATTAGTCTAGGTGCCTCATTGCCGCAGTCTGGGGCGAATGGTACGATGCCGGCTAGGGCAAACAGCCGTGCATCGTATCTATTTCGACCACAACGCCACGACGCCGGTCCATCCGGCCGTGGCTGACGCCATGTCAGTTTCGCTCAAGGCGGAGTTCGGCAACCCGTCCAGCGTGCATCACTTCGGTCAGCAGGCCAAGGCGGCCGTCGACCGAGCCAGGAGTGCCGTGGCCGAGTTGATCGGCGCCGACCCGTCGGAGGTGGTCTTTACGAGCGGCGGCACCGAGAGCGACAACTTCGCGATTCGAGGGGCTGCGGAGGCCTGCCATCGCGCTGGGCGTCGACATCTGGTGGCGAGCGCGATCGAGCACGAAGCCGTACTGCACACGCTCAAGGCGCTGGCGAAACTGGGTTCCACGACGACCACGCTACTAACGGTGGATGAGACAGGAATCGTGTCGCCAGACGATCTGCGTGCGGCGCTGCGTGATGACACGGCGCTGGTGTCGGTCATGCACGCGAACAATGAGATCGGCACGATACAACCGATCGCGGATCTGGCGACGATCGCCCACGAGGCAGGGGCGCTGTTTCATGTCGACGCCGTACAGTCGGCCGGGAAGATTCCGATCGACGTCAAGGCACTTGGCGTCGACCTGCTGTCGATCTCCGCCCACAAGTTTTACGGTCCGAAGGGTGTCGGGGCGCTCTGGATCAAGCGGGGACTTCGCATGCTTCCGACATCGACCGGTGGCAAGCAGGAGCGGAACCGGCGCGCCGGTACGGAGAACCTGACGGGCATCGTGGGCATGGGCGTGGCGGCCGAGATCGCGCGCGGGCGGATGGCCGTGGACAGCGGGCGCATTGACGGTCTGCGCGATCGGCTTGAGAGCGGCATCCTCCAGGCCGTGCCGCGGACGACGTTGAATGGCGCCAGGACGCCTCGCGTGTCGAACACGACCAACATCAGCTTCGACCGTGTCGAGGCTGAGTCGCTGCTGATCGCGCTCGATCTCGAGGGGATCGCCGTGTCCACCGGCTCGGCCTGCTCGTCTGGCACGCTTGAGCCGTCGCACGTGCTGAAGGCCATGGGGTTACCGACGCATCGCACCCAGAATTCGATCCGGTTCAGCCTGGGATCGGCGAGTACCGAGGCTGACGTCGATCGCACGGTTGCCGTGCTTCCCGGCCTCGTCGAGAAGCTGCGAAACTTGTCTCGAGCCCCGGTCAGGGTGTGAGGGCTCGCTGATGCGCATCGTTGTCGCGATGTCAGGTGGCGTCGACTCGTCGGTCGCGGCTGCCCTGCTCGCCGGTCAGGGGGCTGACGTGGTCGGCCTGTCGATGCAGCTGTACGACCAGAGCGGAGAGCAGGCGTTCGGGAGTTGCTGCACGCTCGACGACCTGCACGACGCCCGTCGGGTGGCCGACGCGATAGGGATTCCGCACTACATCCTCAACTTCGAGCAGCAGTTCCAGGAGACGGTCGTCTCGAACTTTGTCCGTGAATACGTGGCGGGGCGCACGCCGCTTCCGTGCGCTCACTGCAATAGCGAACTGAAGTTTGCGACGTTGCTGGACCGGGCCAGGGGCCTGGGTGCCGAGCAGGTCGCTACCGGGCACTACGCGCGCGTCGATCAGGCCCCCGACGGCAGGTGGCTCCTGAAGCGCAGCGTGGATCCGGCAAAGGACCAGTCGTATTTCCTGTTTTCGCTGACGCAGGATCAACTCGCCAGGGCGGTCTTTCCTGTCGGTGCTCTGAGCAAAGTCGCTGTTCGTGCGGAGGCGACGCGTCTTGGACTGGGCGTGGCCGACAAGCCCGACAGCCAGGAGATCTGCTTCGTGCCCGATGGCGACTACGCGTCGTTCGTCGCGGCACAGGCGCCGGCGGTGGCGCGGGCCGGCGCCATCGTCGACCAGCGGGGCGATGTGCTCGGCAGTCATGGCGGCGTGCACCGGTTTACCGTCGGCCAGCGAAAGGGACTGGGAGTATCCAGTTCCGCGCCGCTCTACGTCCTGAAAATCGAGGCCGAGACTGGGCGGATCACGGTCGGGTCGCGCAATGCGCTGGACGAGACGGCGCTGACGGCATCCAGGGTGAACTGGGTGTCGATCGATGCGCCGCCTGGCTGGATCCGTGTCGCCGCGCAGATACGGCATCGCCACCGGGCCGCGACGGCCCGTGTCCGCTCCCTCGGAGACGGTCGGGCCGAGTGCGTGTTCGACGAACCCCAGTCGGCCATCACGCCGGGCCAGGCGGTCGTCTTTTACGACGACGATGTCGTCATCGGTGGAGGCTGGATCGACTGACGGCCGTAGCCACTGACATCCGCGCCGGACACCAGGCCGCATGTCGTGCGGAAACGAGGGTGACAGATGACGGATCTTGATCGGCGGCACTTCCTGGCTGGGGCGCTTGCCACATTGGGGCTGGCGACGACGACTCGTGGCGGTCACTCCGTGCTATCCGCGCAGGCGACGGCAACCGGAGGTGGGCGCATCGACGTCCATCATCACTTTTCGCCACCGGCCTGGATTGCCGAGGTGGCGGGTCGGCCGCTGTTGAACCCGGCGAATCCGAGATGGACACCCGAACAGTCGATCGAGGACATGGACAGGGGCGGTGCGGCCGCCGCGATGATCTCGATCACGAATCCAGGCTTGTACTTCGGCGACGCCGCGGTGACTCGGCGCCTGGCCCGCGCGTGCAACGAATACGGGGCGGAACTGGTGCAGAGATTTCCCACCCGGTTCGGCCTGTTCGCCGCCATGCCGCTGCCAGACGTGGACGCGACGCTGGCCGAGATCGAGTACGCGTACGACACGCTCAACGTCGACGGCGTTGGCCTGATGACCAGCTACGACGACAACATGTGGCTGGGCGACCCGGCCTTCCGACCCGTCATGGCCGATCTCGATCGCCGACGTGCCGTCGTGCACGTGCATCCGACGGCCGCCAACTGCTGTCGGAACCTCACCTATGGGGTGGCTCCGGGCAGCATGGAGTACGGGACGGACACCTCACGCGCCATCGTCGGCGTCGCCTTCAGCGGCGATGCCGCGATGTTTCCCAATGTTCGATTTATCTGGTCGCACGCTGGAGGCTCGCTGCCGTTTCTCGCCGGACGCATCGACGGAGCCTCGGCGAACGCCGCGGATCGACTGCCAGAAGGTTTTCTTGAGCAGGCTCGCCGGTTCTACTACGACACCGCCGGAGCGGCCAATCGCGGTGCGCTGGTGTCGTTGCTCGAACTCGTGAATGCGGATCACATTCTGTTCGGGACCGACTTCCCTCCCGGGGGGACCATCCAGGACACCGCTGCGGCGCTGCGATCGCTGAACCTGTTCAGCGACGCCGATCTTCGCGCCATCGACCGCGACAACGTCGTGCGCCTGATCCCGCGTCTCGGGAACTCGTGAGCCTTCGAGGCCTGCCGGACTCACGCCGCGCCACTGCGACGCCCTCGCGCATCGCCCAAGTTCCTATTTGTCGACCCGGGTGAGCGGGCCCATCCATGCGTCTGGAGGGGCTGCCAGCATTGGTTTCAACTTTGCAGTAGCCGACTGGTACAAACCACCCTCGTTCTCGTAGATCGCTTTTGCGTCGGCTTCGGACTCCCACACACTCAGCGAAGCCAGGCGGTTGTTCAGAGTATCGACGATCAGGAAGTTCTGAATGAATCCTCGGTAGTTCGCTGCGGAAGGCATGACTTCCTAATGCCTCGCTCGGCCAGTCGAGGCAGAATCACGTTGAGTTCGCGGTACCGCACCAGCGGTTCCCCGCCCACGATGGACACATGCAGCGGGCGGTGGCGATCGATGAGCGCCATGAAACGGGACACGAGTTCATCGCCCTTGAAGTCCGAGAGGCTTCGTAATGTGGCGTCAGCACCCAGATGCTCTTCGCCGTAGGCGTAGCACCCCGGGCACCGCAACGGGCATTCCTTCGTGATCTCGATCGAGAGATTCGGCTGATAGCCGGACAGAATCCGGCCCCAGGCTTTCACGATCTCGCGGGCGGTGACTCCGTTGCTGCTCATCGTGGAACCATGATCGAACTGGCGTCGGGCGGATGGAACCACGCCGCGCTGCCCCTGCCAGACTCACGCCGAAGTCTGTGGCGTGCCATCGATGACACCACCGTGGACGTTATGCGACTGTGTGCTGGGCCTGCCCGAGATCCTGCGGCAGGCCTTCCAGGTAGCGCTCGGCGTCAATCGCGGCCATGCAGCCAGAGCCAGCCGCCGTCACGGCCTGGCGATAGACGTGGTCCTGCACATCTCCGGCAGCGAACACGCCTGGCACGTTGGTTCTCGTCCCCTCTCTGGTGACGATGTAGCCGTTGGCGTCGAGATCGAGCTGCCCCTCGAACAGCGACGTGTTGGGAGTGTGCCCGATGGCGATGAACACACCGTCCAGCGACACGTCCTGCAGTGCGCCCGTCTTCAGGTTGCGCACGACGATGCCAGTGACTTCGCCCTTCTCCACGTCCGCGACTTCGGCGATCTCCGAATCCCAGATGAAGTCGATCTTGGAGTTGGCAAACGCCTTGTCTTGCATGATCTTCGACGCGCGCAGCGTGTCGCGCCGATGTATCAGCGTCACCTTCGACGCAAACTTCGTCAGGTAGTTGGCTTCTTCCAGAGCCGAGTCTCCTCCGCCGACCACCGCGATCGGTTTGCCCTTGAAAAAGTAGCCATCGCACGTCGCGCACGTGGAGACGCCGTGACCTGCCAGCTTTCGGTCTGAACCGATCTCGAGCCAGCGCGCTGAGGCTCCCGTGGCGATCACCAGCGCTTCCGTGGTGATGCGCCTGCCGTCACGCAACTCGAGCGTGAACGGTCGTTCCCCCAGGGTCACCTTGGTGATATCGCCCTCGATCACCTCGGTACCGAAGCGTTCTGCCTGGGCCCGCATCTCGGCCATGAGATCCGGCCCCATGATGCCATCCCTGAACCCCGGCCAGTTATCGACCATGGTGGTCAGCATCAGCTGTCCACCCGCCTCGACGCCTTCAATCAGGAGTGGTGTCAGGTTCGCACGTGCCGCGTACAGCGCCGCCGTCAGGCCGGCTGGGCCGGACCCGATGATGACGATGTGCTGATCCGCCATTACGCGAGGTGCTTCTCGATGAGGCTGGCGATGTCTTCCTTCTGCGCCAGACCGACGAGCGTTTCCGCGAGCTCGCCGTCCTTGAACAGCAGCAATGTCGGGATACCGCGAATCATGAAACGGCTCGGCACGGCGGGGTTTTCGTCCACGTTCAGCTTGCCGACGGTCGCGCGTCCGTCAAACTCGCCGGCGAGCGCCTCGACGGTCGGCGCCAGGCGCCGGCACGGACCGCACCATTCGGCCCAGAAGTCGATCAGCACGACGCCGGTCTTTGTGTCCTGATCGAAGTTCCCGTCTGTGAATGTCTGCACTTTATCGGATGCCATCTGTCTCTCCGGTTGCTGGGTCATTACGGCCGACCCCGTTGATACATTGTGACGTACTCGCGCGCCGATGCGTCCCACGAAAAGTCCTCCCGCATGCCGGCGAGTTGCATGTGCCGCCAGGCATCCGCGTCCTGGAAGACCTCAAGCGCTCGCCGCAGCGTCCTGAGCAGGGTGTCCGGCGAATACTCATCGAAGGTGAAGCCGGTCCCTGACCGCGTGGTTGCGTCATAGTCGCGGACCGTGTCGTACAGCCCTCCCGTGGCGTGCACCACGGGAATCGTGCCGTACCGGAGACTGTACATCTGGTTCAGTCCGCATGGTTCAAAGCGCGAGGGCATCAGAAACAGGTCGGCGCCCCCTTCAATGAGATGGGCGGTCCCTTCGTCGAAGCCGATGTGCGCGGCGATACGCTCGGGGTGTCGTGCCGCCAATGAGAGCCAGAACTCCTCGTACCGGGTGTCGCCCGTACCGAGCAGCACGAACGAGGCGTCCAGTGTCGGCAACTGGGCCCGCAGAGCGGCGATCAGGTCGAATCCTTTCTGGTCGACCAGACGAGAGATCAGCCCGATCAGCGGTCGCTGCAGCGTCGTGTCGTCCACGGGCAGTCCGAACCGGGCGAGCACCATTCGCTTGCTCGCAAGCTTCCGCTCAAGGCAACTGGCGTCGAATGCCTCCGGGAGATGTGGGTCTGATGTGGGGTCCCATACCGTGTCGTCGATCCCGTTTCGAATGCCCACGAGATCTGCGGATCGGCTTCGCAGGATGCCGTCGAAGCCGTTCCCGAATTCGGGGGTTTGGATCTCCTCGGCGTACCGGCGACTCACCGTCGTCAGTGCACGGCTGAACATGATGCCGCCTTTCAGCAGGCTGATCTGGTTCCAGTACTCGAGCGCGTCCACGCGCATCAGCGAGTCGCTGAGTCCAAGACGCGGGAGCCAGCTGGCGTCGAAGATGCCCTGATATGCGAGGTTGTGAATCGTGAAGATGGTCGCTGCCTGCCGGAAGGCGGGAGTGTCGGTGAACTCGCGCAAGAACACTGGCACGAGCCCGGCCTGCCAGTCGTGCACGTGGATCACGTCGTACGGGACGTCTGCGCCGGACGCCCACTCGAGGGCGCCACGCGAGAGGTACGCAAAGCGCTCTGGATTGTCCGGATAGTCCGCACCGTCGGCGCCGTAGAGGCCATCCCGGTGGTAAAAGCCCGGATGATCCAGAAAGACGGTGCGTACGCCTGCCTGGGTCTCCGCGTAGACCATCGCGTCGGCCACCACCCGGCCGAGGGGCACCGTGATGCGTCCGATCGGTTCGCCGATCGTGATGCCGCCGTACCGCGGCATGACGAGGTCCACAGCGTGGCCGAGCCTGGCCAGCGCCCGCGGAAGCGCCGCCGTGACGTCTGCCAGCCCGCCTGTCTTCGCGAAAGGGGCGGCCTCGGACGCGACCATGAGAATACGCATCGGTGTCTTCACACTAGCACTAGGGACCCAGGCGTGTGTTCGTCGCTCCTGCGCGCCGGACCGGCGCTGGTGGCACTCCGGGAGAGGGAGACCGACACCGGTGCCTGTATGATTCGCTTCGTGACCGACGCAGATGATCGACCGGTGCGCCCTGGACGCCCAGACACCCCGGAGACGACCGAACTCCGCTCCCTACGAGAACGTCAGCCGCAGCTGGCCGATGCGATCGACATGCACATCGATCTCCTGGCCCTGCAGCGACGCGTACAGGTCAGAATCCCGCTGCCCTCCTTCGACCTCGACGCGGCCATCATGGGCCGCCACCAGAAGGAGGCACGAGCGCTGCTACGATTCGAGCAGATCCCACTCGAGCCGACGGATCTCCGTCTGGTCCTGCGGCAGACCATGGAGATCATGCGTCGGTTCGACGCACTTGAGTCGGCGGACTACGAGAGCATCGAGACGCTGGACCGAGATGCGGGGTTGGTGGCGGTTGTCGAGGACTGGTATCTGGCAGCCGCCGAGCGCCACGTGGTTCCGGAGCATCGCTCGCGTGCAGGCTCCTTGGACGCACCGGGCCAGGATGACGGCGCTCGAGATCAGGTCTTGACGCTGGCGTTGCGGCCATTCCTGTCCCGCTGTGCCGAGATCCTGCAGCCGCGAGCCGAGCTGGCTATCTGGTCGCACCCGCACTGCCCGCTGTGCGGCGGCGAACCTGACTTCGCGGTCATCACGCCGGCGGCCGAGCGCCATCTGATCTGTGGTCGATGCACGCTCCGCTGGAAATTTGATCCGCTGACGTGTCCGTATTGTCACAACGACGACCGTTCGCTGATCTCGTCATTTGCGACGTCGGACGGGCAATATCGCGTCTACGCCTGCAATGTCTGCAAGCGCTATCTGAAGGCGTATGACGGACGGCAATCAACCAGGCCGGTCATGCCGATGGTCGACAGCGTCGCGACGCTGCCGCTCGACGCTGCGGCAATGCAACGAGGCTATCGGGGCTAGCCATGCACTGCGAATAACGGCGTCAGCTGCCGCTGGCGACGGACGTGATCTCCGCTGATCGCGCCGCGGTCGATGTTCCAAGCAGGTCGTCCGCGCGACTGGCCAGCCAGCTGAAGAGCTGACGGGCTTCCAGGAAGCGTGACGCGCTGGAACGCGCGCCCAGGACGACGACGACCACCGACGGCCCACCCTCGGGCAGCCTGAGCAGCGTGGCGAGGCAGTAGCCAGCCTTGCGGATGAAGCCCGTCTTGCCGCCAAGCACGTCGATGTCGCCGGTCCTGACCAGCTGATTCGTGCTGCGAATCGACACCGTTCGTCGTCCCGCGGACAGCGTGTGACGTTGCTTCTGCATCACGTCAGCGATCCGGCTGTCTCCGGTCGCGTACGCCAGCAGTCTCGCCATGTCGTACGCCGACGAGACGTTGGTGGACATCAGGCCGGATGGTTCCTCGTAATGCGTGCTTGTCAGGCCGAGTTCCGCCGCCTTCTCGTTCATGCGGTCCACGAAGCCGTCCTTGCCGTGCGGTGAGACACGGGCGAGCGTCCGTGCGGCCGCGTTGTCGGAGGCAATCAGGAGCAGGTGCAGCAAGTCACCATGGGACACCGCGTAGCCGGCCCGAAGGTGCGTGGTCGAGGCATTGCGCACGTCGGCTCGATCGATGACCGCTTCCGTCGACAGGTCCGGTGATCCCTCGAGAAACACCACGGCTGTCATGATCTTGGTGATACTGGCAATCGACCGCTGGCTCTGCGCGTTCTCTTCCCACAAGACCTGACCCGTGGCCGGGTTGTAGATAATCGCCGCCTCGGCGCGGACATCCGGAACCTGTTCGCCCCGTTCATTCACCCGAAACCTCAGCCCTTTGAGGTCGGCCAGCGTTCGCGCGCCTGGACGCGTGGTGTACACAGCCAGCCGCTGGCCCTCTCGAATGACCGTTCCGCGGAGGGCGTTGTCGCTCTGGACGGCCGCGATCGTGGTGCCGTAGAGACTCGCAATCGACGAGAGCGTTTCGCCGCGTCGCACGACGTGGGTCACATCTTCACCGCCGGATGCCGCCGGCAGAGCCGCGCCGTTCCCGCCGGCGATCGACAGTCGCTGCCCAGGTTGGATCACGCTCCCGCGGAGTCCATTGGCCCTTCGGACCGTATCGACGGTCGTACCGTATCGCTGCGAGATGGCGGACAGCGTCTCGCCGCGCCTGACGACATGCGTCACTGGCTCGGCGCCGGGTGCGGCTGCGGAGGTCGCGGTCGCCGACCGATTCGTCGCCGGTGCTGCTGCGGCCGCCCGCCCGTGGATTCTCAAGCGCTGTCCCGGCAGGATCGTGCTCCCGCGCAGGCCGTTGGCGCGCTGCACCGCGGCGACGGTGGTGCCGTAGCGCTCTGAGATGGCGGATAACGTCTCCCCGCGCCCGACAACATGCGTCACCGGTTCGGCACCAGGTGCGGCTGCGGAGATCGCGGTCGCCGACCGGTTCGCCGCCGGTGCTGCCGCGGCCGTCCGCCCGTCGATTCTCAGTCGCTGTCCAGGCCGGATCGTGCTCCCGCGCAGGCCGTTGGCGCGTTGCACCGCATCGACGGTGGTGCCGTAGCGCTCGGAGATGGCGGATAACGTCTCGCCGCGTCTGACAACATGCGTCGCCGGTGCTGCCGAGGCTGCCCGAGCGTCGATTCTTAGTCGCTGCCCTGGCAGGATCGTGCTCCCGCGCAGGCCGTTGGCGCGTTGCACCGCATCGACCGTCGTGCCGTAGCGCTGCGAGATGGAGGAAAGATTCTCCCCGCGCTGGACGACATGGGTCACCAGCGTGTCGGAGCCAGAATCCCCGGACAGCTGGAGCGGGTCAGGTGTTCGACTGGGTCCCCTGGGCGGAGTGCTCTGCCCAGCCACGACGGACTGAGCCCCAGGCAGGAGGAGCGCACCGAGCACGCATACGAGTCGGAGGTTTCGAGAGAGCCGAGCCTGGGTCACTGGGAAACCTTTGTGCAATAACCGGTTACGAGGTACGCCGCGCATTGTAGCAAACAAATGATCTGGCGCAAGTACCTTCGATCAGGCCGCACGGTACAATCCGTCCGGTGCCTCGGTTCCCCAAACCCCACACAGTCCTCAGATCCGGAGGGGCGACGTACCGGTTCTACCTGGGAGACTGCCTGACGGTCCTCGAGCGCCTGCCGAAAAAGTCGATCGATGCGATCGTGACGTCCCCGCCCTACAACCTGGGAATCCAATACAGCACGTACGACGACGCGCTGCCCCACGAGCGCTACATGGCCTGGACCGGCGACTGGGTCGAGCGGGCCGCGGCCTGCCTGTGCTCCAGGGGGTCGCTGTTCTTGAACGTGGGCGGCAAGCCGACCGAGCCCTGGACGGCGATCGACGTCGCCTGTGCGGCCCGACCCCATCTCAGGCTCCAGAACACGATTCACTGGATCAAGTCGATTGCCATCGACCAGGCCGCAGGAGGGCGGGCAGGCCTCCGCGGCGACCTGGCGGTCGGGCACTACAAACCGATCAATAGCCCCAGGTTTCTGCACGACAGCCACGAATTCGTCTTTCATTTCAGTCCAGCTGGTGACGTGCCGCTCGATCGGCAGGCCGTCGGTGTTCGATATCAGGACGCGTCAAACATCGGACGGTGGCGCACAGCGGCGTCGGGTGTTCGGTGCCGTGGCAATACGTGGTTCATTCCCTACACCACCATACAAAGTCGTGAGAAGGACCGTCCCCATCCCGCCACCTTTCCGCCGAAGCTCCCCGAAATGTGTCTGAAGCTGCACGGCCTGGACAGAATCGATACCGTCGCCGATCCCTTTCTCGGCCTTGGCGCGACAGCCGTCGCCTGCGCTCAGCTCGGCCTCAGTTTCATCGGCATCGAGATGGACGAAGGCTATTTGCTGGAGGCGATTACCCGGACGCAAGCGGCCCTGCCGCGACGCACACAACTCGCGCGGATGTCATAAGCGCGTCTCGGGGCTACCCAGCCGATCGCAGGCGCGGGCGAACGTTCATCGCCCGCTCCGATCATGGGTGCGCTTGCTCCCATGCGAACTGGTTATGTATCCTGCGGCCATGGACCTCAGGCAACTGGAGATCATTCGCGCCATCGCCGACACGGGATCGTTCACGGCGGCTGGTGAGAAGCTGCACGTGTCGCAGTCGGCGATTAGCCGGCAGATCCTGGTACTCGAGGAAGAACTCGGCCAGCCGGTGTTCTATCGGATCGGCCGACGAGTCCGGATCACGCCGACGGGCGATTCCCTCCTGCAGCTGAGTCATCGCGTGTTTCAGGACATGGACGAGACGATCACCGGCATCAGTGACAAGCGCGAGACGCTGCACGGCACGTTGCGGCTGGTGGCCGGGATGACCGTGTGCCTGTACGTGTTCCCGTCGCTGCTCGCGGAGGTCCGGCGGGTGTTTCCCGGACTCGATCTCAAGATCACGGTCGGTGGCATCGAGCGGTCGGTGGCCATGCTTCGGTCAGGCGCGGCCGATCTCGGGCTCGTCACGCTGCCGGTAAAAGCCCCGGAACTGGTCTCGCAGCCGGTGCTCGAAGAGGAGTTGCTGCTCATCACCTACCCCGCCCACCCCCTTGCCCAGAAGCAGAGGATTCGACCGGTGGATCTGCATGGGCAGCCGTTCATTCTCTTCGAAGCCGGATCGGTGACCAGAAGGCTGGTCGATCAGTTCTGCGCGCAGGAGGGCATCGAACCAGACATCGTGATGGAAACCGAAAACGTCGAAATCATCAAGGCGATGGTCCATTTCGGCATCGGCATCAGCATCATCCCCTGGCAGGCCGCCGCCGCCGAGGTTGCGGCCCGGGAGTTGTTTTGCAGCCGGATCGAGGGGCACGCCCTCTGGCGACAGACAGGGTGGCTGTTTCCCAAGACCAGCCGCCCACCGCGGCCGGTGTCAGAGCTGATCCGTCTCTTCGGGGAGATCAGCGCCCGCTTCGAGAACGAGGCCAGAGCGCCAGAGAACTACTGAACTGAATCCGCCAACGAGTAGGATGTGCGGGACCAGACTTCCACGCCCTCGCGTACGGTCTTGACCTCGAGGCGGCGCGTACGCTTCGTGGGATCGGGATTGTTCGAGTAGTACCCGAGCACGTAGTAGTCGCTGGTCTCAGCGTCAATGCGCTTGAGCGCGTCGTCGAAGTTGTTCCGGTTCACGATGGCGATGCCGCCCGTTTCGTCCGCGAGTATGCGCAGGCTGTCCTGTGTCTTGCTGATGTGCCTCTGCCAGTCGGAGGTGCTGAGAAGGGAGTCGCCAAGGTCCGGCCCTCCGACCAGGCCGCGAGGGTCGATCGTGTAGAACGTGGCGTTGGCGCGATTGGCCGCTTTGGTCAGCTCGCTGATCTCCCGGATCAAGTCACTTTCCGCGAACTGCAGGCCATTGGTCTGGGTGGCGAACGGATTGTAGTCCCCTCCATACGTATTCGCCTGGTAGCTCATGCGCGACTGTTCATACGGATTGAAGTCGTAGCCGGAGCTGATGTAGATCACGGCCTTTCGCCTGTTCCTGAGCTTCTCGATGTTCCGCATCAGGTCGTACGCCGTCTTGAACGCGACGTGCGCACGGTACCGCAGCTCGGGATTGCCGTCCCTCCCTTGCTGTCCCGTGATGATCTCCTCAGGCCCCAAACCGCTGCCCGTGACCCGCGTGATGGCGGCCTCGAGCACCTGCCGGTCGTAGGTCAGCTGTTCAGAGATCGAGGAGGTTCCCGTCGAGACGATGCCGAACATGTCGCCTTCGTGTACGAGGTTGCGCAAGATCCGTTGCATGAGATCGCGCGTCCGTGGCGTCAGGTTGAAGGCCAGGTGCAAGTCGTCGATGAAGATCAGGAACACGCGTCCCGCGGCATCATTGACAGGCCTCGCTGCGGGAAGGATGATGCCCTCCGCGACCGGAGCCGCAGGGGGCGCCTGAACGTTGAACACCCGGCCGCCGTGGGTGAGTACCAGCGAGACGATCTCCTGCTTGACCCCGTCCTCGTAGACCTCGAACTCGTCCGTCGTCAAGTCCGACACGAACGCGTTGGTATCCGAGTCGCGCACGATGGCATCGGTGGTCACAAGGTCTACCGCCACGCGAAATGTTGGCTGGGG
>JAQBVV010000225.1 GCA_027622905.1 Acidobacteriota bacterium | reverse complement strand
CCAGCCATGGACGCGGTAGCCGGTCGCCTGCTTCAGCTCTGGATGATGCCGCACGGGGCCGTCAAGATGGCGGCGGCAGCCGGCGACCGGGCTTCGGTATCGATGGAAGGCGGGGCGATCGTCGTGACCTTTCCGCTGGTCAATGGCGGCATGACTGAGTCAACCAACCTGACCGCCGGCCCGCTGGAGGGTACGCAGATGAAGGTGACGCTCGATGATCGTCGTCGCCCGGCGAGGGTGGAGGTCACATACGGCGGTCGCCAGTACGTCACGACCTAATTCCGGCTATGCGGACCTCAACGACAGCGACTATCAGGCGGACATCCTGCTGCCCGCCAATGTCACGCAGACGATCGACGGGCAGACGGCCTACGAGCTGACGATCGAGCGGACGAACACGTACAACCCGTACGTGATCATGCCGGTTCCGGATTCGGTTCGGGCGGCCGCGCAGTAGTTCCGGGGATTGTGTCGACACGGCAGGGCCCTCGGCCGGGGGCTCTGCCGGACCTCACCTCAGCGCCGGTCGGCGATGCTGCACGCCGCGCTACACGTTGAATTTGAAGAGCATCACGTCGCCATCCTTGACGACGTACTCTTTCCCCTCCATCCGGTAGAGTCCCTTCTCGCGCGCCGCGGCCACCGAGCCGCAGTTGACGAGGTCGTCGTAGGCGACCGTTTCGGCCTTGATGAAGCCCCGCTCGAAATCCGAATGGATGACCCCGGCCGCCTTCGGTGCCGTGTCGCCGAAGTGAATCGTCCAGGCGCGCACTTCCTTCTCCCCGGCGGTGAAGTACGTCTGCAGTCCAAGCAGGTGATAGGTGGATCGGATCAGCGCGCCGATGCCGCTTTCCTGCACGCCGAGCTCCTTGAGGAAGTCATCGGCCTCGTCTGGCGGGAGGTCCACGAGGTCGCTTTCGATCTGCGCGCTGATGATGACCGCTTCGCACGCCAGGTGTGTCTTCACGTAGTCGCGCACCGTGAGGACGTGCGGGTTGCTGTCGGCGGTCGCCAGGTCCGACTCCTTGACGTTGCAGGCGAAGATGGTGGGCTTGTCGGTGAGCAGAAAGAACGAGGCCGCCAGCGCACGTTCCTCCGGCGACAGGTCGAGCGTGATCGCCGGCTTGCCGGCGTCGAGCCATCCCTCGATCGTGCCGAGCACGGCGTCTTCGGCCGCTGCGCCCTTGTCCCCACGCTTGATGTCTTTGGCCACGCGCTCGCGCCGCTTCTTCACCGAGTCGAGGTCGGCGAGCAGCAGTTCGGTGTTGATCGTCTCGATGTCGCGGACCGGATCGATCGTGGCCGACACGTGGTGAATGTCGGCGTCCTCGAAACAGCGCACCACCTGGACCACGGCATCGACTTCGCGCACGTGCGTCAGAAACTTGTTGCCGAGGCCCTCACCCTGGCTTGCGCCCTGGACGAGTCCGGCGATATCGACGAACTCGATCGCGGCGGGGATGACGACCGTCGTACCCGCGATGTCCCGCAGCACCGACAGCCGCGCATCCGGCACGGTCACCATCCCGATGTTGGGATCGATCGTGCAGAACGGGTAGTTGGCCGCCTCCGCCTTTCGGGTGCGGGTGACCGCGTTGAACAGTGTTGATTTGCCGACGTTGGGAAGGCCGACGATTCCAGCTCGTAACATGAGGATGATGGGACTCGACAGTGTAGCATCGCGCTGGGGCCGTCACGGACCGACGGCCGTGGCGGTCCGAAAGTCGCCGGGTCGTATCCGTGCATGGGAGGCCGCTGTGTCCAGGTCGTTGCGGGTGACTGTCGTTGTTCTGATCGGGAGCGCTGCGTTCGCGGGGTGCGGTGGGGGCGGTTCATCGAGTCCGACGGCCCCCTCGGAAACCCCCACGACAACGGCGCCCGCGCCCACTACCCCCGACGGCACCACAACGGACCCGTCACCGTCACCGTCCCCGACGCCGACGCCGACGATGGGTGTCATCTGGCGATTTGACGGCTCCGATTGGAGCGCGACGGGCACGCCCCCGTCCTGTCCAGAGCCGCTACGGTTCACCACGCCGGTCGCTCTGTTCCGCGTCACGTCGATGCTCTACCCCGGACAGTACCGGGGCGCCGACTACAAGGTGCACGGGGGCTTCCGCCTGGACGGATCGGGCGAAACGGGCGTCGTCAACGTTGTCGCGCCGATGGACGCGACCATCACGCGCGGATCGAGATATCTCGGTGGCGGCGAACTGGCGTACCTCTTCGAGTTCGTCAACGACTGTGGCATCATGTATCGCTTTGACCACCTGCTGGACCTGGCACCGTCACTCGAGTCGGTCGCAAGCCTGCTGCCGCCGGCGCGGGAAGGCGATTCACGAACCACCGATATCCCGTCAGGGTTCACCGTGAGAGCAGGCGACGTCGTCGCCACGAGCATTGGTTTCCCGATGGCCGGCAACTTCTTCTTCGACTGGGGCGTCTACGATCTGCGCCAACGCAATACCCCGGGGCAGAACGCGGCTTGGCAGGCCACGCACCCTGGCGAATTCGCGGCGTGGGGGATCTGCTGGTTCGACAATCTCTCGCCCGGGGATGCGGCGACCGTCCGAAGCCTGCCCGCGGCTGACGGCGGGTCCGGTTCGACGAGCGACTACTGTTTCTAGTCGCGCCTGGACACGAGCGACGCTACGGTGTCTGGTCGCTTCGTGGCGCCGATTCGGCGACGCCGCGTTGCACCAGTATCGCGCGTAGCATGTCGATGCGGCGCCGGTTGACGCCCATGTCTCCGAAGCCGAGCCGCGAGGCCGAGCGCACAGCGATCAGTCCCTCCTCGGCACGAAGGTGCAGCTCGACATCGTCGACGAATCCCAGCAGCGCACTGCTGGACTCTGCGCGTAGATAGTCCGCCGTGGCTGCGATCACCCGGGTCCGGGGGAGTTCTGCCAGGGCGATTCGTGCCGCGGCCCAGCCCTCCGGCGGAGAGATTCTGAGCACCAGCGGCGAAATGGCGTGCGGCGCGTCGGTGGCGTCGCTCGAGACGCAGTTTGGTCGGTGTGAGCACGGCGCCAGGCGGCCGTTGCGTACGCCCAGGTCCGTCGGGCGGGTACCGGCGCACGACATCAACGGCCGCAGGAATCCCATCACCACGGACTGCTCGGGTCGCCGTGCTCGCACGGCGGTCCCCCGCGCGTGAGACCCGTCATCGGATCCCGCCACCAGAGCGTTTTTCGATTCGGTGGAGACCGAAAAACGCGGGAACGCGCTTTTCGAAAGGGCCTGGCCCCAGGGCGAAGCCCTGGACCGAAACGACAAGCGCTCCAGCGTCAGGCACGCGCCTGCAGCGGCTGGTCGAGGCCGAGCGTGGCAACCAGTCGCGCGCGTGCTGCCGCCTCATTGCCACGACGCAGTAGCGTCAGCACCTCATCGCTGATTGCCTCTTGCCAGCGGTCCGGAAGGATGCGGTTGGGGCAGTCGCGGCAGAGCAGTGGCGGCGGTGGCTGCG
>JAQBVV010000042.1 GCA_027622905.1 Acidobacteriota bacterium | reverse complement strand
AGCGTCGTCGACTTGCCGTAGTCGAGCAGCGTCAGCGTCAGCAACTGCGCATCGTCGCCGTAGACGAAGCCTTCGCCGAGCGCCACCGAAATACCGTGCGCCGCCGAGCCATAGATCTGTCCGTCCACGACCGACGGGTTGATGAGCGTCCCGTTGTCGCTGACGATGACGTACCGCTGCACGCGCACGCGCCCGGTCTCGCGATCGACCTCGACGACCGCCGCATGGGCGGCCGCCGAGAACGTGTACTGGGCCCGGACCCGGCCCTGCATATCGGGCAGCATCAGCGGGTTCGCGTGAGGGTGGCTGTGATAGTAGGTCGCCTCGAGCCCGCCCTCGAAACCGACCGGCATCTGTGCCTGATTGGCATAGGCCACCTTTCCAAGCTCGGCGAATGTCACGCTGGCTTTGTTGGCGGCCACGCCGTCCGCATACACGGTGCCTGCATACACGACGCCATCCTCGATCCGCAGACCTTCCTTCGCCGCGCCCAGCATGTGTGCGGCCAGCGTGCAGATCCTGTCACGCAAGCGGTTCGCCGCACCGTGCACCGCCCCGACATCGTACAGATGGAAATTGTTGCCACTGTTGGAGGACGACACGCCCCACGGCGACAGCGAGGAGTCGAACGTGCCGGACATCGCGACCCGCTCCGGCCGCACGCCCAGCGCGTCGGCGATGATCTGCGACGCCGTCGTCTCGTGTGACTGCCCGCAACTCGGCGAACCGAGCGTGAACACGACGGAGCCGTTCTTCTCCAGCTTGACCTTCGCACCCTCCACCCCGCCTGCGCCTGGCATCTGTGTCGACTCGGGAAAAATCGCCATGTCGCGCGCCGCGTTCCTGCCGCCAGGCTCAACGCCGATCACCACACCGATGCCGAGCAGCGTGCCGGATCCACTCCCGTTCTCCCGCGCAGCGGCCTGCCGGCGCCGCACCCCGTCGTGGTCGATGTTCGTGAGCGCCTTGCTGAGCAGCGTCTGGTAGTCGCCACTGCCATGGATATTGCCGTTGGGCGTCGTGTACGGAAACTGGTCCGCGCCGATCAGGTTCCGGCGACGCACGTCGATGGGGTCCAGCGCCAGCTCCGTGGCGATGCGGTCCATCATGCGCTCCCAGACGAAGCACATCCCCGGTTTGCCGATGCCGCGGTTGGGGACCACCGGGCACTTGTTGGTGAGCACCGACCGCCCTTCCAGTCGCAGGTGCTGCACCTTGTAGGTGTTGAACAGGTTGTTCAGCTTGTTGGTGAAGTGGATCGTCAGCGTGCTGATCGCCCCACCGACGTCGTCGGTGTCGAGGATCTTGATCCCCAGCACCTCGCCATCTGCCGCGACCGCCGCTTCAACGTCGAACTCCTGCTCGCACGCGTGCCCACCCGCCATCATGTGCTCGCTGCGATCCTCGATCCATTTCACCGGGCGGCCGGTCTGCATCGCCATCAACGCGGTCAGCACGGCGTACTTCCGTATGAGATGAATCTTCTGACCGAATCCACCGCCGACGTCAGGGACGATGAC
Organism: Acidobacteriota bacterium; assembly: GCA_027622905.1. Lineage (GTDB taxonomy): Bacteria > Acidobacteriota > Vicinamibacteria > Vicinamibacterales > UBA2999 > JAQBVV01. Next base: position 20,746 of record JAQBVV010000042.1, on the reverse strand, counting down.
GCGCACGTTCTCGACGCCAAGCGCTTCGGTGATCGCATCGTAGATGACATCCGGAGACTGCGAGTTGCACCAGATCGTCAACCGCTCAGGGGTGTGTTCGACCAGGCACGCGAACGGCTCCAGCGGCGTCGAGCTGTACCGATGGATCTGCAGATTCTCGCGCACGATCCGGTCGGCACGCTGAAACGCCCCGTCGACGTCTCCGAACGCCACATGCCCCTGCCAGGCGACGTTGCTGTCGAGCTCCTCGTAGATGAGCGGCGCTGACGTCGCGGCCGCGGCCTTCGTACTGGCGACCGCCGGCAAGGCGTCGTACTCGACATCGATCAACTCCAGGGCGTCTTCCGCCCCCGCGCGTGTCTTGGCGGCGACGATCGCCACCGGTTCGCCGACGTACCGCACCTTGTCGACCGCGCTGGCGTACTCGGGGATCGGCACCCGCAGTCCAGCCGCGTACCGCCCCGGCTTGAACGGCCTGGTCAGACGCTTCACGTCTGCCGGCGTCACGACGCCGTTGACACCAGGAAGCCCAACTGCGGCATCTGCCGCGACGGACATGATGCGCGCGTGCGCATACGGGCTTCGAAGAATGCACGCGTGCAACATGCGTGGCCGCACGAGGTCATCGACAAAATGCCCGCGGCCGGTCACGTGCCGCGGCGCCTCCTTGCTGGGCGTGCTCCGTCCCACATGGGTGTGCTGCGTCATTGCCGACGTCGCTCCGCCACGTGCTTGACGGCCTCGACGATCTGTACGTATCCCGTGCACATGCACAGGTTGCTCGACAGGTCGTGCCGTATCTCCTCCTCGGTCGGGTCAGGATTTCTCGTGAGCAGCGCATGCGCCGCCATCACGAATCCCGGCGTGCAAAAGCCGCATTGCAGGGCGAATCCGTTGACGAACGCCTCCTGCACGGGATGAAGCGTACCGTCTGTCGCCAATCCCTCGATCGTGGTCACGTCGCGCTCGTGCGCCTGCACGGCCAGCATGAGGCACGACTTGACGAGCGTGCCATCCACGAGCACCGAGCAGGCCCCGCATTCGCCGACGACGCAGCCGACGTGTGTCCCGGTCAGCCCGAGTTGTTCGCGCAGAAAATGCACCAGCAGCGTGCGCGACTCCACGTCACCCTCACAGGCCTCCCCGTTGACCGTCAGACTGACGGTAGTCTTCATCACAATCCTCCCAGGCGTGTCAGGATCACACCAGCCGGCAGCGGGATGTGCAGCACGCGATCGAATAGCCCGTAGACAAACATCCAGGATACCAGCGCGTAGGTACCGGCCAGAACCAGTGACCGCCGCGCGACAATCAGGAGATACGCCACCGCGAAGAGCGGCACGGTCACGAGCGCCCCCAGCAGCCACAGCATCAGGAAGAAACCGGCCATCCAGCTGACGGCCGCAGTCCACTCGCTACGCTGGGCTGTGGCGAACACCTCGGGGAGATCGCTGAGGAGATCGGAGGGACGCACGACGCTCGCCAACGCTGCGTCTGCCGATTCGGAGCTGGTCGAAGAGCGCGAAACCCGCGCTGCCGACGCACCGAGCTTCAGTAACGCCAGTCCGACAAGCAGCGAGCCGGTCATGAGGGGAAACAGGCTGGTCCGAAACGGCCAGTCGAGCGCCTGGAAGACGACCCATGCCCCGGCGGCGAGGAACCCGAGCGTGATCAGGAGGTCCGCCCGCACAGGCCCGGAACGAGGCACACCGGTGTTGCCCCCGACCCCGTCGCCGCCGCTGCCGTGGCCGCCGCGCACGAGCGGCCACACCACGCCGCCGACGATGATCATCGCGAACACGATGACCAGCGGCCTCGTGAGCCAGCTCCACTCGTAGAGCGAATACGACAAGAAGAGGTACCGCTCGGCGATGCCACCAAGAACCAGGGCAAGCAGCAACGGCGCGCGCGGCCAGTCCCACCGGATCGCGGCGATGCCCACGATCGTCGCGCCCAGCATGAGGACAATATCGGCCAGGCTGTTGTGTGCCGTGTACGCGCCGAATGCGACGAGCACCATCAGGAAGGGCACGAGCAGCGTGGCCTGCACATACGTGAGCCGCACGAGCTGATTGAGAAACGTGAACGACACCGCAACGGCGATGATGTTGGACAGGACGATGATCCAGACCATGGCGTAGGTGACGTCCAGGTTGGTCGTCAGCATTGCTGGCCCGGGCACGAGCCCCTTGAGCAGGAAGACGCTCAGAAGAATCGCCATCGAGATGCTGCCAGGAATGCCGAACGCCACGGTCGGGATAAGGTTTCCGCCCTCGCGTGAATTGTTCACCGCGCCGGCTGCGATCACGCCTTCGATGTTGCCTTTTCCGAACGTCTCGGAATGTGTCGACGTGTGCCGCGCGTGCGCATAAGCCACAAACTGTGAGACCGCTCCACCCATTCCTGGAATCACGCCGATACCCAGTCCGATGGCGCTCGCGCGAAGGATCAACCACTTGTGCGCGACCGCGTCACGCACGCCCTGCATGACACCGGCAACCCGCTCACCAGTGCGGGGCTCGGCGATACTGTGCTTCGTCATCATCAACTGGAGCACTTCAGCGCCGCCGAACAGTCCCACCACCACCGGCACAACGCTGATACCTTCCCACAAGTACAGCTGCCCGAAGGTGAAACGCGGGATGCTGCTCTGCGGATCGAGACCGACCAACGCCAGTAACAGTCCGAAGGCGGCCATGATGAATCCCTTGATCAGATTCTGGCCGGCCAGCGAGACGATGAAGCTCAAGCCAAGCACGGTGAGCATGAGGAACTCTGGCGGACCAAGCTGCAGGACGACTGGTCGAATCACGGGCACCGAGATCGCCAGCACCATCGCGCCCACCAACGCGCCGATGAGCGACGAGAACAGCACGGCGCCAAGCGCCCGTCCGGCTTCACCGCGACGGGTCATCGGATAGCCGTCCAGTACTGTCGCCGCCGACGTCGCCTCTCCAGGAATACCGAAGAGGACCGACGTGATGTCTCCACCCGTGGCGGTCACGGCGTGCATTCCGAGCAGGAAGGCAAACGCCGAGATCGCGTCCATCGGGTAAACAAAGGGCAGCATCATCGCAAGCGTGGCCGCGCCGCCGAGGCCGGGAAGGATGCCCACCACGAGACCAACGGCGATGCCCAGGAGCATGACGACCAACGTGTGTGGCGCCAGCACCTGCAGCAGTGCGGAGAAGAAGATGTCCACTTAGCGCCCGACGAACTGGCCGTCCGCCATCTAGTCCTTCTTGTCGAGCGGGGTGGTGCCCAGGCCCGGTGCTGCGTCCACCGATCCAGAGGGGATCACGGTGTCGGGCAGCGGAAAGCGTGGGTCGGCGAACAGCTCCTTCCACTTGGCGACCGTTTCGCGGACGCGCGCGGGGCTCGATTGCGCCACTCGCGGGAACGTCTCACGCTTCTCGAACGGCCGACACGCATCGATGAGCGCTCGGCTGTTGTAGGGCACCGTGGGGTCCGCGAGCATCGGGTCCACCTTGCTGCCCCACGACTTACGCATGATCTCGATGTCGTCGGATGGCTCGCACCGTGTACACATCGCCCACAGCACCTCCTCCAGGTTCATGGGATCCACATCGTCATCGACGACGATGACGAAGCGGTTCATGTACGCGGCGGCCTGACACTGTGCGGCGATATACCCGGCCTGGCGCGAGTGACCGCAAAACCGCTGCTTGATCGACACGACCACGAGCAGCCGTCCACCACCCGTCTCGTGCGCCCACACACCGCGCACGTCGCGCACGCCGACCTTGGCAAGCTCGTCCTGGATCATCGCGGACTTCAACAGCGCGCGCATGTAGGAATAGTCGTTGGGCGGCTTTCCCGGAGGCGTGCCAAGAATGATCGGATTGTTGCGGAAGTACAGCCGTTCGATCTCGAGCGTCGGCACGGGCCGAAGAGACCCCGAGTAGTAGCCCGTCCATTCGCCAAAGGGGCCTTCCTGAAGCACCCGATCGGGACGAATCCATCCCTCCACGACGATCTCTGCGCCGGCCGGCATCGGTAACCCCGTCACCTCACCCCGGATGACGGGGATCGCCTGCCCGACCATCGCGCCGGCGTAGGCGTACTCGCCGATGGTGTTCGGCACCTCTGTTCCGGCAACCATCAGGAGCAACGGGTCGTGGCCGAAGGACGCGAGTACCGGCGCCTTGCCCTCCTTGGCGAACCAGCGGTCGTACTGGGCACGCCCCTGCTTGCCAGCTTCGGCGTTGATCGTCGCCGACCGACCGTCCTCCTGGATCATCATCCGGTACGCACCGAGGTTGATGCGCCCGGTGTCAGGATCGCTTGTCACGACGGCCACGCCGGTGCCGATGTACCGGCCGCCGTCGTGCTCGTGCCAGCGCGGTGCCGGGAAGTGCGTGAGGTCGACATCGCGCCCGGCGACCACGTTTTCCAGGATCGGTCCTGACTTCACGAACGTCGGCTCGAATCGTGGCGAGGCCGCCTCCCACTGCAGCGGTTTACCCCTGAGCGCCTGCACGAGCGCCGCGGTATCGAGGCTATCGTCGAGCCCAAGCGTCACCGCCATGCGGCGTGCGTTGCTGAGCGAACCTGTCAGGACCCGGTGACCGTTCGGGTAGCCGACGATGTCGTCGAACAACAGCGCCGCGGATGGTTTGCGGCGATAGTTGATCTCGGAGATCGTCCCGATCTCCATGTCCCAGTGGGCGCCCGCAACATGCTGCAACTCGCCCAAGTGTTCGATACGCGCGATCCACTCGCGCAGGTCGACCGGTCTGCTCATGTTCGCTACTTCCTGTCTGCCATCTGCCAGCGCCGTGCCGCGGTCATCAGGGTGCGTCTACCGTCGGGACGTCACGGCTGGATGATGCGGCGGTACTGCGCCGCGATCTCGGGTGGTGTGGCCAGCACGTCGTCGAGGATCTCCTGAATCTGGGCGGCGTCCTTTGGCTGGAACGCAAGATTCATGGCGCTGGCTTCCTCGATGAACATCGGATCACGGTAGGTCGCGTGCAGCGCCGCGCGCATGACCTCGACGCGATCGGGAGCCACACCCGGTGGAAGCGCGAACGGCTTGGCCATGGCGCCCGGCGCATCCACCAGCCGCAACAGCGCCCGGCTGTCGTCATCCTCCGCGAACTCCATCGCCAACGGCACGTCCTGCAGATCCGGGTGCCGCTCCGTCCCGTTCTGGACAAACACCCGGGCGTATCCATCGTCCAGCCACGGACCCGACGCCGACCGCACCGACTCCCAGCCGAGGCACATGCCCTGTATCTCTCCGCGCTCGACGCCGATGCGCACGTCGTTGGTCGTCGGGTAGCCTGCCACCGCCCTCAAGTTCGCGCCGGTCGCCGCCGCCAGCACGCGCGGCGCGTCATACGTGTTTGATCCTGGGCCAGTCCCGCCGACCGCGATCGGCATCTCGCGACCGATCAGGTCCTGGAACGTCGTCACCGGCGCATCCGTGCGAACGATGCACACATTCGGATCGTCGTACGAGCTACCCAGCCAGTTGAATGCGCGCAGGTCGAAGTTGACGCCTTCGCCTCCAGTCAGCTGGTTCATCATCTGCGCCTCGTGAAAAAGGCCCACGACGGTGCCATCCTTCGCCGCAGCGCTGAACACATGATTGGCCGCGACCAGACCGCCGCCGCCCGGCATATTCACCACGATGACCGTGGGCGCGCCAGGGATGTGCCTGGCGATGTGGCGCGCGACCAGGCGGGCCGTCGTGTCGAAACCACCGCCGGCACCGGAACCGACAACGATGCTGACGGTCTTCCCTCGGTAGAACTCGCCGTCATCACCCTGCGTCGTGTCGACCCCCGCCGGACCACACGCCGCGGCACACCCGGCCACACACAACGTCGCCACAAGCCCGACTCGCGCACGACTAGAGCGCTTTTCACTTCGGTCTGGGGCTTCTTGCAGGGACCAGGCCTTCTCGAAAAGCGCTTTCCCGCGTTTTTCGGTCTTCACCGAATCGAAAAACGCTCTAACGCGTTGTCGAGTTGTTCATAGCAGGCCGGGGCCGAACACGCGCGAACTGATTCGCAACCAGACCACTATGTAGGATCCAACGCGCCTGGCACGAGCCGCCGAAGTTCAGCCATCATGTGGCCGGCCGAGCCTTCCAGCGCGTTCAGCTCCAGCGCCGCCGCATCGGGGTCGCCGTTTCGTGAGACCAGCTCAAGCCGGCACACGACGTCATACACGGCGCTCGGACCGAACAAACCGAGGGACCCCTTCAACGAGTGCGCCACTTCATGTACCGCTGCAACGTCGCCGTCGGCCGAGGCAGATCGCATGGCGTCAAGCTCCGATGGCAGTCGCGCGAGCAAGCGAGCCACCATTTCATTCAGGAGCACCTCGTCATCGAGGAAATGGGCCAGTAGTGTTGCGTGGTCCATCGGCTCAGGTTGGCGCATGCGCTCGATGCACCTGAGCGCCGAAGGCGATGGTGGGGCTGATCATCACCGTTATTGTGTCTCGTGTCGGCAGCAGGCACCACACACTCCACCTGATTCTGCGCCTCGCCAGCCTCGGTGCATGAGCCAATTCGCAACCAGACCACTAGAATGACACTCGCGACATGCCTGCCACGCCACCCGTCCTGCTCATCGCAAAGGACAACCGCTCCGCTCGACCGCGGATCGATGGCGGCATCGAGGTCACCGCTGGATGTCCGACCGCATGAACCACATTCTCGTCGTTCGTGTCGGTGCCCTGGGCGACACCCTGATGGTGACGCCGACACTCCGCGCACTGCGGCGTCAGCATCCGCTGGCCGAGATCGATGTGCTGTGCTCCGAGTCGGCAGCACCGCTCGTGGACGGTAACCCACACGTGTCGCGCGTCGTTCGACTTCGCCAGCGGAACGTCCCGTACGCCGTCTCGCTTGAAAAGCAGCACTGCGTCAAGGCGCTGCGCGCGAGGCGCTACGATCTGGCGATCCTTCTCGAACGCGCGCCGCGATACCGAGGCCTGCTGACACGCGCGGCGATCTCTGACATCCGCAGCTTCACCGAGTCGCCGTTCGATCCCGTTCAGCATTGCATCGTCAACTACCTGCGCGTGGCCGGGATCGGTGACCTGGAGGGCGACGGCCTGGATATGGAGCTGCACCTCTCCGACGCGGAGACGGACATCGCACGGCGTCTCCTGCGTGATCTTCCACAGCCCAGAGTCGGCATCCAGATCGGTTATGGGCCGCGTCGAGGGAAGAAGCATCAGAGTCAGCGCCTGCGAGGATGGAATCCAGAACACGTCGCACAGCTCATCCACGACCTGCTGGAGCGCGGGACAAGCGTCGTCCTGACGGGGTCAGCGGAAGACAGAGCCGAGACCGAGCGCCTCGTGCAGAGCCTGCCGCGAGATCGGATCCGCTCTCTCGCCGGGCACACCACTGTTCGAGAACTGGCCGCGGTCATCGGCAGCCTGGATGTCTTCGTGTCGGTCGACACCGGAGCCGCGCACATCGCGGCCGCCCTTGGCACGCCGCTGGTGGTCCTGTGGGGACCGGCCATCTACGAACAGACCCGGCCGGTCTCGAGCCGCTCGCCGGTCCAGATCGTGCGAGTGCCTGTGCCCTGTGCCCCGTGCTATGGCACGCCGCTGATGAAGTCCTGCACCAGAAACATCTGCATGGAGGGCATCACGCCAGACGCGGCGCTGGGGGCGGTCGAAGACCTGCTCGGGCGAGAGCCGCGCGTCATCCCCCTGGGATAGCTAGAGCGTTTTTCGATTCGGTGGAGACCGAAAACTCGGCAAAGCGCTTTTCGAAAAGGCCTGACCACTGCGAGAAGCCCTAGCAGGCCGCTGAAAAAGTAACGTACATGGTCAGAAGCGCTTCATCCGCTGTGGTTGCTGCACCGACGGACTCTCCCACACCCCGCATTGGGCGGCTCGCACCGCTTGGCTCGGGTCGCTCATGCGGTGACCGGCAGCAACCGGCGCAATCGCACGATGTTGTATGCGGCGGCCGTGAAGGTGAAGTTCCAGGTGACCAACGGGCCGCCGCGATGGCGGAGCTTCTTGAGCCCGCCAATCGTTTTCATCCAACCGAAGCCTTGCTCGACGAGCTTCCGCTTCCGTTGACTCACGGCGTACCCCGCGTGCCGGGTGGTGCGAGCATCGAGCGCGCTGCGTCGACCGGTCGTATGCTGGGCGATGTGCGGGGTGACCGTCATTGCCCGGAGCCCCGCGACAAAGTCGCGCGTGTCGTATCCCTTGTCGGCCGCGACCGTCATCCGATGGCGCCCAGGGACGGTTTCGATCATCACCAGGGCGGCATCCCGTTCGCCATGGCCGTCGGCTGGGGTGACCGTGGTGTTCACGATCAGCCCGGACCGATGCTCCATCAGCACGTGGCCCAAGTAGCCCAGGCGTGCCTCGCGGCCGCGCGCTTTCTTGTACAGCCGGGCATCGGGATCCGTGCGCGATTGGTGCGTCTCGTTGGTCCGCCGCTGGCCCCGGAAATCAACGGTCGGATTCCCGCCGCCCGCGGTCGGGGGCGGGTCGTCCTGGCGCGGACGGAAGCTCTTGTGGCTCGCCCACGCCTCCAGCAACGTCCCGTCGACGGTGAAATGCTCGTCCGACAACAGCCGCTCGGTGTCGGCATGGATCAGCACGGCCTCGAAGAAGGCCTGCGCGATGTCCCCCGCAAGCAACCGGTCCCGATTCTTCGTGAACGTCGTTGCCGACCACACCGGGTCATCCATGCCGAGGCCCACGAACCAACGAAACAGGATGTTGTAGTCAAGCTGTTCCATCAACTGCCGCTCACTGCGGACGCTATAGATCGCCTGCAGCAGCAACGCGCGCAGCAGCCGCTCGGGCGGAATCGACGGACGCCCGAAGCGGATGTACAACGTGTCGAAGCGGGGCGAGAGCCGCGCCAACGCGCGATCGGTAATATGCCGGATCGCCCGCAGCGGATGGTCGGAGGGCACACGGGCCTCGGGCGAAATGTAACTGAACATCGATCCCGGCTGGTCATCGGCTCCACGCATCAGGCAGCTCCCTTCATGAATGAGAGCATCGTAGTACGGCGTGATCGTGGTGTCGATCCCTGTTTCGTTACTTTTTCAGCAGCCTGCTAGACCGAAACGAAAAGCGCTCCAGGTGTTATCCTGTCGCGCAGGATGCGGACACGAGCTGCTCGTTTGACCGTCACGTTGCTCGTCGTATGCGGAGTGTTGGCAGCCTCGTTTCTGTGGATCCTCGAGCAACGGAGCAACGAGAGCGTTACCGCGCTGGCGGACTCGTCGCAGCGTCTCGCGCGCATGAGCGACACCATCGCCGGCGTTGGCGCCGCTCAACGCAGCTACGTCGCTCCCGGACAGCTTGACGAGCCCTGGTTTGAACGCACGTCCGCTCATCTCGATCAACTCGCCATCGACATCGGGCAGGCCCCTGCCGGCCTGCGTTCGCCGGGCGCCGCCGACGCGATGCAGGCGCTGGCTGATTCCGCCGACGCGCTGGTCGCCGCCGACGCTCGCGCCCGCCAGAACCTGGGGATCGGGCAGGACATGATGGCCTCGGACGTCATCTTCAGCGACGGTCACAACATCATCGACACCATGACTGCGAGCCTGCGCGATCTGCAGGCGGCCGAGCAACAGACCCATGAAGCGCGCTTGGCGTCCTTGACCGGCCAGCGGTGGGCAGCGCTCGCGGCACTCGCGGTGGTGTGGACACTCGGCCTCCTGGCGCTGGCCAGGCGCCCGGCGGCGACCCTCGCCGAACCGACCCTCGCCGAACCGACGCTAGCCGAACCGACGCTGGCAGAACCTGTCGTACCCATCGAGACCGCGGAAGCCCACGATGTGCTCGCAGCCGAAGACGCTGCCCTCGATCTCACGCTTGTTGCCGCACTGTGCACGGACCTGTCGCGAGTGACATCGCCGTCGGCGCTTCCCGACCTGCTGGGGCGGGCAGCCCGAATCCTCGACGCGTCCGGCCTGATCCTGTGGATCAGCGCGGGCGAACAGTTGTTCCCCGTCATGGGTCACGGATACACGCCGGCGGTGCTCGCGCGACTCGCACCCCTTGCGCGCCAGGGGGATAACGCGGCCGCGGCCGCCTGGCGGACGGGGCAACTGACCGTCGTCCAATCGACCGGGCCCTCCGACAACGGCGCCATCGTGGCACCGCTGCTCGGGCTGGACGAATGTGTGGGGGTGCTGGCGGCTGAGGTCGGCCACGGCGTCGCAGACCGACCGGCGACACGCGCACTGGCAACCGTCATTGCGGCCCAGCTGGCGACCGTCGTGCCAGCGTGGCCAGCCGCCAGTCTGACGGAGCCCGGCACTGCCGTATTCGCCGAGGCGCCTGCCGAGGCCGGCGCTACGCCAGACGCTGAAGCGCCAGCATCGGCAGACGCCTCGGCGCTCAACGTCCGGTCGGCCTAGAGCGTTTTTCGATTCGGTGAAGACCGAAAAACGCGGGAATGCGCTTTTCGAAAAGACCCGGCCTCTGCGAGAAGCCCTGGACCGAAACGAAAGGCGCCCTAGTTAGCTTCCGCTTCGCGTTTTTTCCTGTTTCGCTACAGCGCTGGAGCCTCCGAGCCGACACCTAAGGCACGGTCGTCTACCGAGGTGTATTGATGGTGTTCTCACTATTGCTCGCGATGTCGCTGGCCTTGAGTCCCGCGGCGCAGGATTCAACTGATCCGGAAACGTCAGAACTCCAAGCGGCCGTCGAGGCGGCAGAAGAAGGACGTAACGCCGAAGCGCTGGCGGCTTTCGAGCGCGTGGCCGCAGCCAATCCTGACGACCACGAGGCCCGTCTCTGGATCGCGCGTCTACACGCCAGAATGGGCGACTACGATCTCGCCGAACCGGTCTACCGAAGTGTGCTCCTGGAAGATCCGGACAACATCGAGGCAAGACTGGGCGTTGCGGAGGCACTGCTGCGACGCGACGAGCCGACCCTGGCGATCGACATGTTGGAGGCGGCCGAAGAAGTCGGAGCCAACAACGGTGACGTGCTTGCCGCGTTGGGCCGGGCCCACCGGGCGGCGGACCATGCCGACCAGGCCATTGACTATCTGAAGCGCGCCGTCAGCGTCGCGCCAAACAGACGGAACCTGCTATCCCTGGAAGCCGCGCGAGAGTTCTACCTGCACCGAATCCAGGCGTCGGCAGCCGACGAGCAGTTCAGCGACACCACGCCCGAGAGCACGCTTGGTGATCTGGCACTGGACATCAGGCTCACGAGCCGGTGGCGACTGCTTGCCCAAGGCCAGGTGCAGCGTCGGTTCGGCCAAACCGAGCAACGAGGTGGCGCTGGCGTCGAGTGGCGATTCGCGCCTGCAACCACGCTTCGCGCCGTCGCGCTGGTTGGGCCGGACAACCGCATCGCGCCCGAACAGGATTATCTCGGTGAGGTGCGGCACACCCAAAGGGCTACAACCTGGTCCGCGACCGTCCGGTACTTTGACTTCGGAGGCACCGAGACAATCACCTTCGCTCCTGCCATCGCGTGGACACCTGAAAGCCCGCTATCTCTCGCCCTCGGCTACACGGCCTCCCGCACTGACTTCCCGGACCACGTCGGCGGTCAACGGGCACAGCGCCTTCCTGCGAGCGGCCGTGCGCGTGTATCCACGAATCTCACTCCAGGGCGGTTATGCAAGCGGCGTGGAGGACTTCGACCGGTTCTCGATCGATCGCACAGGCGACTTTCGGGCGCATACCTTCTCGGGAGGCGCGCGTGTCTACCTGCCGACCATGACGGCGATCATCGGGCAGTACGAGTATCAGACGCGCAGCCGGGACACGAAACGGGACATGGGGCGGGTGACGGTGTCCCTCGCCCAGACGTTCTAGTTCGTCGCTTCGATCTCAGCCGTAATCTTCACGGCCACGACGGTCATGTCGTCGCTCTGAGGCGATCGACCACCAAATACGCTGGCGGCCGCGAACACGGCATCGACAATCCCTTTGGCGGTCGCACCCCGATGCGCGCGCACCACCTCGGCTACCCGCGTCGCGCCAAACTCCTCGTCTCCGTCGTTCACGGTTTCGAAAATTCCGTCAGTGCAGAACACGAAGATGTCACCCCGCTCCAGCGGAATGACCAGCTCGTCATACGCGACCCCTGGAAACGAACCGAGAGGCACGCCTGGTAACTCGATCTGACTGCAGGTCTTCTCCGAGCACTTGATCGGATACGGCAGTCCAGAGTTGGCCATGGTCAGCACGCGGCGGTCGAAATCGAAGAGGGCATAGCACAGCGTGCAGTAGTACTCCTCGAGCTGGCGCTCGTGCAGGATCTGGTTCATCGTTTGCAGTACGCCAGACACGCTGAATCGATCCGGCGCGTACCGCCGGCGCAGCGTGCGTGAGCGGACAAGCTCCGATACATAGGCGCCGTACAGCGCCGCGGGCGCACCTTTGCCGCTGACATCTCCCACGGCGACGACCAGGATGTTGGTCTCCGGTCCGAGAAAGTCGTGCAGGTCACCCCCTAGCTCGTTCGCCGGCTCGAACCGACCGGCGAAATCGGCACTGCGCAGCCCCGCCGGCAATTCCGTCGGCAGCAGCGCCCGCTGTACCCGCTGCGCGAAGCGCAGCTCCCGCTCGATCCGTTCTTCGTTGCGCGACACCTCTTCGTACAGACGCGCATTCTCGATCGCAACCGCCGCCTGACTCGCCAGCAGCGTCAACAGCTCCATGTGTTCGGTGGTGAACGCGCCGAGCTCGGGACTTTCCAGATCGAACACCCCGATACAGCGGTCCTTGATCAGCATCGGCACCACCAGCTCCGACCGCACGTCCGGCACCAGATCGAGGTACCGATCGTCCTGTGAGACGTCAGCCACCAGCAGCGGCTCCTTGTGTTGCGCAGCCCAACCCACGAGCCCCTGGCCCAGCTTGACGTGCTTGGACGTGGCGTTCTCGCCGTAACGCACGGCGAATTTCACGTCCAGCACCTGCGTGGTGTCGTTGAGGACAAGAATGCCGAACGTCCGATAGTCAATCAGGCGCTTGGTGAGACTCGCGATTCGTGTGAGGAGCACGTCGAGATCGAGGATGGATGACATCTCACGGCCGATCTCGGCAAGCGTTTCGAGCGTCGCGACGTACTGGCGCTCCGACTTGAACAGCCGCGCATTCTCGATGGCCACCGCTACGTGCGCACCGAACTGCCTCAGCAGCGCCTCATCCTGGCTACTGAACGCGCCAGCCGACTCGCTCAACAGGTTCAGTGCGCCGATGACCTTGCCCTTGCGACGCATCGGGACCGCGAGTTGCGACAACATGTCGCGCAACGGTCCCCTGTAGCGCGGTTCGTCGCGAATATCGTTGACCAGGATGGGCCGGGCCTCCTGGACTGCGGCCCCGACGACGCCCTCCCCGACCTTGAGCCGGTGTGTCGTCGGCGCGTCATCGGGATACCCCACCGCATAGGCGATGCGCAGATCCTGGCGCTGCTCGTCAAGGAGGTACACAGCGAAGGCACTGAATCGGGTCAACCTCGCGATGAGTTCCGGAATCTTGGCGAGGAGCTCCTCGAGATCAAGCACGGACATGACCTGACGCCCCAGGTCGAAAAGGGTCGACAGGAGGTCAGTGTCGGACGGGGGACGGACCGGCGCCGGGGTGCTCATGGGGAAGACGCGAACGGATTATACTGAATGCCCTTGACGAGCCCGCTTACCCTCCCGCTAGACTACAGTGCGATCGAGCGCATACTGCCTCATCGCTATCCGTTCCTCCTCGTCGACCGCATCATCGAGCTGGAGCCGGACAAGCGAATCGTCGGCATCAAGAACGTCTCGCTGAACGAGCGGTATCTGTCGCACCAGCCCGGCGAATCGCCGGCGCTGCCGCCGACGATCCTGACCGAAGCGGTTGCGCAAGTCGGCGCCATCCTGATTCTGTCAAAACCGGAAAATCGCGAGAAGCTGATCTTCTTCATGGGCATCGAGCGAGTCCGCTACCGGCGCCCCGTGTGTCCCGGAGACGTCGTCGAGATCGAGGCCCGGGTGAAGCGCCTGCGGAGCAGAATGGGCCAGCTTGAGGGCTTCGCGCGCGTCAACGGCCAGATCGCTGTGAGCGGCACGATGACGTTTGCGCTCGGGCCCCGGGGCGGGGCCGCAGCCTAGCGGCAGCTCAGGCGTCTGCCGCCGACTCGATGGCTCCCTGTCCGCCATCCACCGAGACGCAATTGCGGCCGTCAGCCTTGGCACGATAGAGAGCCGCGTCGGCCCGAGCGATGATGGAAGTGACGTCGAGTTCGCCTGGAGACACGGCGGTCACGCCAAAGCTCGCCGTGATGCGCACGCTGTGCTCGTTCCACGGTACCGGACGCTCCGCCAGGTCGTGTCGCAGCAATTCCGCCACTCGTTGTGCGCCCGCCAGGCCGGTGTCCGGCAGCAACACCAGGAACTCCTCGCCACCGTAGCGACACTTGAGATCGCTGCCGCGCAGCACCCCGCTCATGCGCTTGCCGACTGCCGATAACACCGCGTCCCCGCACAGATGACCGAACTTGTCGTTGATTTCCTTGAACCGATCGAGGTCGAACATGATCAGCGCCAGCGGCAGCTTCGTTCGACGCGACCGGTTTAACTCCCCATCGATCACGGCCATCGCGTGGGCACGGTTGGCGCAGCCGGTCAACCCATCGTGCACCGTGGATTCAAGAAGTGCATTGAACCGCTGTGCGTTCTTCACCGACACTGCCAGGAGCGGCGCAACCCCAGCCACGGAGGCTCTTTCGACCTCGCTCAGGGCAGGCTCGGATCCGACGCCGAATACGCCAACGGCTTCTCCGGCCGCGATCATCGGGAAACAGATATCAGCGTGAGGATCAGACGCGCCCGCCCCAGTATCGCCAAGCGCGATGCGGGCGGCCTTTTCACACGCCTCGAAGGAGCGGCCGCCCGTCATCGCAAGACGACGCCACGCGGCACCGCTCCGAATCAACGCCCACGCCGGGCGCCCTCCACTGAGCAACGGAAAGTGCTTGGCTGACACGTCCGCGATGGAGTCGAGCGTCAGCGACTCGCCGAGCGCCTGTCCAAACTTCACCAGGTTCCCCATCTCGGTCGCGCGTGCGACAGCCTGTTCGGCGGCCGCCGCCGACGCTTGCGCTTCGATCCGGGCTTCATGGCGCTTTCGCATCTGGTGGACGGTCAACACCACTGCGAGGATGACTAGCGCTGACAGCAACTGCTGCCCGTAGCTCTCGTTGGCCTCGAAGGCCAGGGATATGAGACGACCGAGAGGTCGCGAGACAATGACGAACAGGGCGACCCACACGCCAACGAGCAGGAACAGATCGTTTCCGTCCTTCAGGCGCACGGGATCTCAGTCAGCATTTTGGAGCGTGTCACAGGGATTCGACAGCGTATGGCCGTGTAGCGTCGCTTCAAGATGCCAGTCGACCGATATAATCGTCGCCCCGTGACTGTGAAGCCCCCTCGGAAGCCCGCGCGGGATCCGCGCGCGACTGCCCTCGCCCGGCTGTTTGAAGCGGTGCGAGAAGGCGTCTTCATCGGAAGACTCGACGCCCAGGCGTCGGGTAAGGGGGGCGCCACCGTGGCCGTCAACCCGCATCTCAGATCCATCTTCGGCTACGACCCCGACACTCCGGAGGCGAAAGTCGCACCGTTTGCACCCGATCGCTTCGCGGATCCCGCGGCACGCCTCTCCTTTCTTGAGCACCTGAGAGCCGACGGCGCCGTCACCGATCACCTGCTGCGAATGCGTCGTGTCGACGACTCTCCGGTGTGGGTCGAGGTCACCGCACTGGCAGTACAGGGCAAGACCGGGGCGTTGCGCGTGGACGCGCTCATTCGTGATGTCAGCGCGCGCAAGCATCTGGACGACCGGTCGCGTGACCTGTACCAGCAGTTGCTCCAGGCGGAGAAGATGGCCGCCCTCGGGCAAACGATTTCCGGCGTTGCCCACGAGCTGAACAATCCGCTGGCCACCATTCTGAGCTGGACCGAGCGTCTTGCGCAGAAATCGCTCGACGACGACATCCGCCGCGGGGTGGACGTCATCCTCGGAGAGGCCGACCGCGCGGCGCGTATCGTCCGGAATCTGCTGACGTTCGCGAGAAAGCGCCAATCGACGCGCGCGATGATCGACATCAACCAGGTTGTGACCGAAACGCTGGCGCTTCGCGTCCATGAGCAGGAGGCGGCCAATATCGTCGTCGAGACCACGCTGGCTTCCGGGCTGCCGACGATCTTCGCCGACGCTCACCAGATTCAGCAGGTGGTGCTCAACCTCGCGATGAACGCCGAGCAAGCGATGCGAGCCGCCCACGGCGGCGGCACGCTGACGCTGCGCACGTGGCACGACGCGGAGCAGGACGCAGTGGTGCTGGAGGTCAGCGACGACGGACCAGGTGTGCCGCCGGACGTGCGGAGCAAGATCTTCGAGCCGTTCTTCACCACGAAGCAGGTCGGGGCAGGGACTGGCCTCGGACTGGCGGTCGCATACGCCATCGCCCAGGAACATGGCGGGGAGATTCGCGTGGACGCCGCCCGCCGCGGCGCTGCGTTCGTCGTCAAGCTCCCGGTCAGCGGAAGCGCCGTCGCCCAGCGTCCGAAGCCGGCTGTGCCTTCCATGGAGGCGGTGCGGGGCGCGTCGGTACTGGTCGTCGAAGATGAACGTGCACTCGCCATCGCGGTCACCGAGGCACTGACCGACGCGGGCCTTGTCGTCGATCACGCCGGCGACGGAGAAGAGGCACTTGCCCGCGTCCGCCAGAAGGCGTACGACGTGCTGGTCTGCGATCTCAAGATGCCACGCGTCGACGGGATGACCCTCTATCGTGCCATCGCGACCACCGCGCCTGCCTTGGCCCGCCGCGTCATCTTCGTCACCGGCGACGTCGCCGGCACCGATGCCGAACGCTTCCTGGCCGATACCGGCTGTCGCTGGCTGGCCAAGCCGTTTCGGCTGAGCGACTTGCTGCGTGCCGTCCGCGACACGCTCGGGTAGCGTACGACCACGCCGGGCTTGGGAAGGCCGCCGTTGTTGTGGCCGCCACTCGCCGTCCAGCCGCGGCTGTCCAGCGTGGCCTTGAGCATCCGCGGCTTCTGATGAAACGCAAGGATGGCGCCCCGCATCGCCTCTGCGGCTTCAGCTGGCGGCACCTCGGATCCCAGCGCCTCCTTGAGCCGACGGATGGCGCGGGCATGCAGCTGGGATACACGCGACTCGTTGACACCGATCTCGCTGCCGATCTCCTTCATCGTCGCTTCGTCGTAGTAGTAGCGGCCGATAACCCTCTGCTCGCGTGGCGGCAACGACGCGATCGCTGCGCACACACGCACCCGAACCTCTTCACGCTCGAATGCCCGGTCGGGTTGTTCCGGCTCGGACGGGATCAGCGCCTGCGGAAGCGCCGACTCATCAACGCGGTCGTGATTGGCGACCGACGATGTCGACTCGATCGTATTGATGCGGACGATCGTGCGACCGAGTCGCTTCTCGTCGGTGCCCACCTTGGCCGCCAGATCCGCCAGCGACGGCTCGCACCCGTTCTCGCGCCGAAGCGATTCGCGGGCTGCCTCAAGCTCGCGCCGCTGGCGCCGCACGCCGCGGGGCCACGCATCCTTGCGCAGGGCGTCGATCATCGCGCCTCGGACGCGACGCTCGGCGAACGTCTCGAACTTGATGCCGCGTGCTTCGTCAAAGCGACGCGCCGCGTCGATGAGGCCGATGACACCGTCCTGAACGAGGTCCCCGATATCGATCGAATGAGGCATCGTCGACGCGACACGGCGCGCGAGCTGCTCCACGAACGGAAGACCGGATTCGACAAGCGGGTTTCCCTGGCTCTTTTGCGAACGCATGACTTGTAACCTCCGGGCCACCCTAACGCAACGACGGTACCAGGTGGCTGACCGCAACGAGGCGGCGCCGTGTCACCGATACGGACCAGGCATGTAAACCACTGTCATGCCTACACTTATCGTCGTTTTTCGGCCCATGGACATAGCGTAGAGCCGGCGACAGTGGCTGACATTTTTGTCAAATAGTTGACGATTTGTCTCAGAGATCGTCAATTACTTGGCGATGTTTATTACAGTTTCTGGATCGGCGTCCAGCTTGGATTCGACATCGCTTGGGCTGACACCCTGATTCGCCTGATTTGTCTGAATTTGTAAGGAGAGGGGAGCTGCTACCGGTCGACAGCCTCGGATTGCAGCCGGATCTGGCGCGCCGTACCCATGGCGTCGAGCACGCTCGACACCACCTGTGACGCGCGGGCGCGATGCGACTCGTTGGTGACCTTGAGCTCGAGGAGCTCAGCGTGAGCAAGGATGATACCTAGCTGGTTGTTGAGCTGGTGAAACAACACACGCAGATCTGAGTCATCCGGTGTCGTTTCGGTGCCGGGCTGTGTCGACTGGTGCGCCACGATCACGCGCGGTCGCCCGCTGAACTGGCGGCATCGGCCCCCACGACCCGACGGGTCGCAGTCGCATCACGCCACAGCGTATCGGTGAAGATCCGGATCGATCCGCCAGCGGTGCGCACATACTCAACCTTACCGGCCGAAATCCAGTTGTAGATCGTGCGACGGCTGACACCGACCACTTCGCACGCCTTCATTATGGACAGGGTCTGACGATCGATGAGTTGATCCATATCGGTTTCCTCGCAGCCTGGCTCTTCTGACGGCACGTTGCGTTACAAAGCGTGTATCGGCCCGTGGGCGAAATGCGTTAGATCCAGGTCACGCACGCGTTCTGTGTCAATATATTGGCGCTCGGCCCCCTCTGTACTGTATGACCACGAACGAGTCGACCCCGCACCATCTTCTGTTTATCGACGACGAAACCGAGTTGCGCACGCTCACGGCGGAGCGACTCCGAGAGTGCGGGTTCGAGGTGTCTGAAGCAGACAGCGGCGAAGCGGCCCTGGAGCTTCTGGATCAGTTCGCCTTCGACATCCTGATCACGGACCTGCGCCTCCCAGGCATCGACGGCGCGGCGGTGGTGGAGGCGGCGGTGGCACGGTATCCATCTATCGTCGCGCTGGTCATCACCGGGTACGGCACCGTCAAGGACGCCGTCGATGCTATCAAGCGCGGCGCCTCTGACTTCATCGCCAAGCCGTTTCAGTTCGACGAACTGATGCACCACCTCCAGCGGGCACTCGAACAATCCCGGCTCTCCGCCGAGAACGCGTATTTGCGCTCCCAGCTTGAGGAGCGTCATCAGTTTAGCGGCATCATTGGCCGCAGCCGCCCGATGCAGGCCCTGTTTCAAATGCTCGATACGGTGGCCCGCTCGAGCAGCACGATCCTCGTGACCGGCGAAACGGGTACGGGCAAGGAGGTCGTGGCCCGCGCAATCCATCACAACAGTCCTCGTCGGAGCCATCGCTTCGTGGCGCTCAACTGCAGCGCCATCCCCGAAACGCTGCTTGAGGCGGAGTTGTTTGGCCACGTGCGCGGCGCCTTCACCGGTGCAGCCGGAACCCGCCAGGGCCGCTTCGAGCAGGCGCACCAGGGCACGCTTCTTCTCGACGAAGTCGGCACGATGAGCGTCGGGCTCCAGATGAAAGTGCTGCGTGCGCTCCAGGAACGCGAGTTCGAGCGCGTGGGCGACAACCGGACGATCAAGGTGGACGTGCGCGTCATTGCGGCGACCAATTCCGATCTGCTGGGGATGGTGGCCGACGGGACATTCCGGGAAGACCTGTACTATCGTCTCAACGTGATTCCGCTCGCCCTGCCTCCGCTCCGCGAGCGCCGTGACGATATCCCGATTCTCGTGACACACTTCCTGGAGAAGTTCACGCCGGGCGGCACGGTCCGCGTGGCGCAGAGCGCGATGCGCGTGCTGATGGCGTATCAGTGGCCAGGCAACGTGCGGCAGCTGGAGAACGCCATCGAGCGGGCTGTGGCGCTCGGCGGAGGACGGGAAGAGATCGACGTCGCGGATCTGCCTCCGGAACTGCTGACCGAGCAGCCGACGTCACCCACGGCGTCTGCCGACCTACCGGAGGCCGGGCTCGATCTCCCGGCGCACCTCGCCTCCATCGAGCGCGATCTCGTCTACCGGGCGCTCGATCGAACCGGCGGAAACCGCAACAGGGCCGCGGACTTGTTGTGTATCAAGCGCACGACGCTTGTGGAAAAGCTGCGGCGAATCGGAGCGCCTTCTTAATGCCCCCACGTTACGCTTATTGGACGATCATCGCCGGCGGCCTGCCGACCGCGTTTCGCACGACAGAACGCGAGGAACTGTTGCCCACGTTCCGGCGGCTCAAGCAGAAGCACCCGGACGCGGAATTGAAGTACTTCGCCAGGGGCCGGCTCTGGGCTTCTCATGACGAGGCGCGGGCCGAGACGGAACGTGTGCGCGCAGCTGCCGACGCGCGCCGGAGCGCAGGGCGTCCCTCGCGCGGGCGCGACTGGCGGCCGGGCGGTGAACACCAGGATCCGCGGCAGAAATTCAAGGACGCCAAGAAGGCACGGAATCAGGATCGAAGACAGGAGCGCTTCGACCGCCGCCACAAGCCAGGTGCCCACCAGCCCGATGGCAGTGCGTCCGCGCCACGAACGCCACTGGCAACGCGCCCACCCAGAACGGAATGGCGCGATCGCCCGCCTCGTGACGGAGCGGAACAAGGCAGACCGCGCGACGACCGACCTCGGCACGATAGCCGCGGCGGGCAGGGCTTTCGCGGCAAGCCACCCTTCGCACGCGACCGACCGGCGAGCGATCGCCCCCCTCATACACCGCGGCCCCCGGCCTCGGGAGACCGCCCGTGGAGCA
>JAQBVV010000041.1 GCA_027622905.1 Acidobacteriota bacterium | reverse complement strand
CCTCGCTCCTCGCCGCGCAGGTCGCCCGGTTCCTCTGATGATCCCATGTCCACGCGACTCTGTTTAGCTAGTACTACTTTGTTCGATCCGGAGGCGCACGCCGTGGTCCCCCGACGCGGACGCTGATGACGACTGCTCGGGAGCGACACGCTCACAATCTTCGCGCTAGTCGATCCGCTCTGCTCCCGCCTTCCCGGGCGCCGCATCCACGGACTCGACCCGATTCCGGCCGGCCTGTTTCGCACGACCCACAGCCTCCTCAGCCTGCGACAGCAGGTCGGGAGCCTGCGCGTCCCGTTCCGGCGTATCGACAACGAGAACGCCGATCGAGACCGTGACCGGAAACTGATCGTCCGAACGGTAGTCGCTCAGGTGGAGGCGTTCTTCCACCACGATGCGCACACGATTGGCGAGCTGCTGGGCGTCGGCGCGCGAGGTCTCAGGCAGCAGGACCCCGAAGGCGCCTCCGGCTGTCCGGGCTACCCAGTCCGTTTCGCGGAAGTAGTTGCGCACGACGATTCCGACACGTTCGATCACGAAATCACCTGCGCCCTGGCCGTGTGCGGCGTTGATCTCTGATAGTCGATCGATATCGATGACGATCAATGCGAACGAATGACTGAAACGTTCGGCTCGCTGAATCTCCTTGTCCAGGGCGATAAGTAAAACCTCCCTGGTGTGAAGCCCGGTCATGGCGTCGGTGGTCTCGGAGCGCTGCTGGTCGCGGAGTTCACAGAGCGTGGCACACACGTCGAACGACGCGCGTCGCACCGCCTGTGAGACAGCCGGCCATGTCTCCGACGTGGTTCCGAATGAGTCGTCGACCGCCAGTTCGCCCAGCGCGGACCGTTCGAGCAAATGCACCACGCTGAAGATCGTGCGGATACCGAGGGCCGAATTCTGGACGAGCTGCCTCAGATCGATGATGTCAGTGCTGCGGGAATCACGTGTGGTCTCGCGCACCGCGTGGGAAAGGACGCGGACGATTGCCTCGAGGAGCCGGGTGCGGTCGGAAGCGTCGAGGTCGTCCATGCCCGCGAACGCCGAGACAGCCACCGCGTCATCGGCGATCGCCGTTGCGCGTTTTTCAAGGGCGCGCGCGATCCGGGTGCGCAACTCGACCGGATCCGTCACATCGTAGGTATCGGTGCTTGACAAACCAGTCTCTATTAGACCATCGTCGAATCTCGGGGCGTTGGCCCGTTCAGGTTCACGAGAACGGCGTTGTGCATTGCTGCGCAATATTGCCACAGAGCGGACCCGCGCATCGGGCGCCAAAAGGTCGCCGAGGCCTAAAGACTACTCTAGAGAGTCAGTCAAACCGACAAATATACATAACGCGTCTCGGCGGTTGCGATGGGGGTAACGGGTGCGCACGATGATCGGTGAGTCTCTCCGCCAGGCGGGGATCGTCACCGAAACGGACTTGCAGCAGGCGCTGATCGAGCACAAACGATCTGGCGAGCGCCTGGGGTCTGTACTCATACGGTTGGGTATGGCGACCGAGCGCCAGATCGCCAAGGCACTGGCTGATCAACTCGGTTTCCCCTATGTCGAGCTGGTCGCGTCTCCTCCCGATCCGTCCGTCGTTGTCTGCATCCCCAAGGAAATCGCGCTCGGCCGCAATTGCATCGCCGTCGCAGTCGAGCGGAATGTCCTCACCGTGGCGATGTCGGACCCGCTGATGTTCACGCTGGTGCAGGATCTGGAGTTCCGGACCGGCTATCGGATCAAGCAGGTCGTGGCGACGCGCGACGAAATCATCGAGGCGATCCACCTGTCGTATCCGGACAAGGCGCTCGTGCCAACGGCCCCCTCAGGCGCGGGTACCGACGACCGCGATGCGGATCTCGTGCGCGCATCTTCCGGAGCCGGCGTACTGCCCGCCAACGGGACGTCGTTGGCGCAGGGACCGGACGAGGACGTGTTCGAAGCGCAGACCGGCCCCGACCTGGGTACCGCGCAGGGCCAGACGCCGGAAACCGCACCGATCATCGACATGGTCGAACTGGTCATCCAGAGTGCGATCAAGAGCGGGGCCAGTGACGTCCACATCGAGCCGAACGAAACGAAGGTCGTCGTCCGCAACCGCCTTGACGGGCTGCTGAAAGAGGTGATGGACCTTCCGAAGTGGGTTCACGAAGGCGTGGTCGCCCGAATCAAGATCATGTCGGGCATGGATATCGCCGAGAAGTGCCTGCCTCAGGATGGCCGTATTCGCGCTGAAGCCGGCGACGGTCAACACATCGATCTGCGCGTGTCGACGCTTCGCACCATCTTCGGCGAGAAGGTGGTGCTGCGAGTGCTCGACCAGCGCAAAGGCGTGCCGCCGCTGGAGGAGCTGGGTTTTTCGATCGCGGCGCTGGCGCAGTTTCAACATTTTCTGCGGCACCAGCACGGGATGATTCTCGTCGTTGGCCCGACCGGTTCGGGCAAGACCACAACCTTGAGCTCGGCGCTTGCGTCAGTGCGATCCGAGCGCACGAATATCATCACGGTCGAGGACCCGGTGGAGTATCAGATTCCGGGTGTAAACCAGACGCAAATCAACGCCAAGATCGATCTCACGTTCGCCAGCGCGTTGCGTTCGATCCTCCGGCAGGATCCGGACGTGGTGCTGGTTGGAGAAATTCGAGACCGCGACACGGCCCAGATCGCGATGCAGGCGGCACAAACGGGTCACCTCGTGCTCTCCACGCTCCACACGGATGACGCGCCATCAACCGTCACGCGCCTGACCGACATTGGCATCGAGTCGTACGTGTCGGCGTCGGCACTGATCGGCGTCATCGCGCAGCGGCTTGTCAGGCGCCTCTGTACGAACTGCAGGAGCCAGTACACCCCGGAGGCGAAACCCTCCGCGCAATGGGCATCACCGACGATGAGGCGGCCTCGCTGGTGCTCTATCGCGCCGTGGGCTGCGATCGGTGCAACCAGACCGGCTATCGTGGACGGCTCGGCATCTACGAGATCATGCCGGTGACCGACGAGCTGCGGCGACACATCTCGATGAAGGGCGGAGAGGCGCTCCTGCGAGATGCCGCGCTGGCGGCTGGGATGGTCTCCCTTGGCGAGGACGGTTTACAGAAGGTCAAGGCGGGGGTCACAAGTCCACAGGAGCTGCTCAGGGTTGTGACAGAAGTCCGAGAGGTGAAGGCGACCTGTCCGGAGTGCGGGACCGGCCTGGCACGGGACTTCCTCGTCTGTCCGGGGTGTGGACACGGCGTGAGCGGAACGTGCCCGCAATGCAGTCGACCGAAAGAGCCGGGCTGGAAGTTCTGTCCCTACTGCGCCAAGTCCACGGCGGCCGCTAAGGCCGCGTCGACGCGACGTCGAAAGTCGCTGGTGGGCAAGGGTAAGACAGCACAACCCGCGCTGCCGCCGGCTCGCAATATCGCCGAATTCAAGAAATAGCGGGGCTGCGTGCGGCGGCCGAACCCGGCGTCCGGTAAACTTCTTGGGCGGTGGAAAGTTTTTACGACACGCTGGGCGTCGCCCCGACGGCGTCTTCGGACGAGATCAAACGCGCCTTTCGACGCGAGATCACCAAATACCACCCCGACAAGGTCCAGCACCTGGGCCCGGAGTTTCAGGCCATTGCCGCCTCGAAGGCGGCCGATCTGACGGCCGCGCACAGAGCCCTCAGCGATCCGTCCAGCCGTGCCGAGTACGACGCCGAGCTGAGCGCAGCGGCCGCTGCGTCGGCCAAGCGAGCCCCTGCCCCGGCGTCCGCTCCATCTGAGGCGACTCCGCGTTCATCGCAGGCACGGAGTCCGGGCGCGGAGGACGCGGCGCCAGCGACCCCGAGACCGTCGGCGCCGTCGCCTGCCCGATCCTCCGATCGAGCCGGAGCCGGTGGTCTGGTCCGGAGAGCGGCGGCGATGCGGTTTCGTGCGGCGGCGATCGAGGAGTTCGGCCAGTGCGAGGACGGGCCGGTCCGTGGGTTCGATGTGGCCTTGCAGCCCCCCAAGGTGGGTTTCTTCACTCGCACGCGTCCCCCGAGGATCCTTGGCCGCGTCGTTGAAACAGTTGACGCAGCGACGTTACGGGAGACCTGGTCGCTGGCGGTCCGAGCGAAGACGGACGAACGACGCGATCTCTGTGTCTTTCTCATGGGGCCGGTGCTGGCGCCTGTGGGAGAACTGGGGCGGGCCATGGCCGAGCAGCGGCGCACGGCGACGTCTCCGGGCACGCTCACCGTCGTGCCGGTGAACACGAGTTCCTGGTTCGCGCATGTGCCGAACGATGCGCCGCCCGTGGCGCGGGCGTTGCTCTCCCGACTGAAGTCGGGCTGATCTAAGGGTTCGGGTCGGAATAGAACTGCCACCATGACCACCGATGCATCCCGCCTGGCTGCGTTGCTCGTCGCTTGCATGTGCCCGGCATGCGCGTTCCTCGCGCCTTGCCGGGCGGGCGCCTCGACGCCCAAGCTGACAGTCCTATTCCGGCCCGAACCCTAACGTGCCCCTCATCGAAACCCACGATCTGTGGAAGACGTACACGATGGGCACCGAGGAGGTTCACGCACTGCGCGGCGTGTCGGTTGACATCGACCGTGGAGAGTACATCGCCATCATGGGGCCCTCCGGCTCTGGTAAATCGACGCTGATGAATCTGATCGGTTGTCTGGACTCGCCGACCAGGGGCGACTACCTGTTGAACGGGAAGCGGGTCAGCGACATGAACGACAACGAGCTGGCCAGGATTCGAAATGAGGAGATCGGTTTCGTCTTCCAGACGTTCAATCTGCTTCCTCGCGCTTCCGCGCTGCACAACGTGGAATTACCTCTGGTCTATGCCGGAGTAGCCTCCAGCGAACGGGAGGCCCGTGCACGGGACGCGCTCGAAAAGGTTGACCTGCTGGATCGCATGACCCACCGGCCGAATGAGCTATCGGGTGGCCAGCGTCAGCGGGTGGCGGTGGCGCGGGCGCTTGTCAACGATCCGTCGCTGCTGCTTGCGGACGAACCCACCGGTAATCTCGATTCAAAAACAGGCGCCGAGATCATGGCGCTGTTTGCGCGCCTCCACCAGGCCGGGAACACGATCGTGCTGGTGACGCACGAGGCGGAGGTCGCAGCGTTTGCGCATCGGGTACTGCAATTGAAGGACGGGGAGGTGGAGCAGGACACCTCGCGCGTCACCTGACGCCATCTGCAGAGGGGACGTCCGGCTGCGGGTCGGTCGGTTCCGGCTACACCGCGGCCCAGTGCGCCGGGCCGACGTTCCTCAGTCGTACGCCCCGATCGAACGTTTCGGCCTCGAACACCGTCCGCTGGCGACGCGCATCCGGATCCAGCTTTGGCACGGCACTGAGCAGGGCACGCGTGTACGGATGGACAGGGCTGGTGAACAGGGAGGGGGCGTCCGCCATCTCCACGATCGTTCCGAGGTACATCACCGCCACCCGGTCGCAGATGTGTTCCACCAGTCGCAAGTCATGTGCGATCAGCAGGTAGGTGAGGTTCAGCCGAGCCTGTAGCTCTTGCAGGAGTCGGACGACCTGGGCCTGAACGGACACGTCCAGCGCGGAGACCGGCTCGTCCGCGACGACGAATGCGGGCGTGAGCGCGAGTGCGCGAGCGATGCTGATCCGCTGGCGCTGTCCCCCGCTGAATTCGTGCGGGTACCGCGTCAGGTGGTCAGGGTCGAGGCCGACCAGATCGAACAGCTCCGCGACGCGTTGCCGTCGCTCTACCTTGGACCCCAGTTCGTGAATGATCAGCGGCTCCTCCACGATGTCCGCCGCCCGCATCCGCGGGTTCAGTGACGAGTAGGGGTCCTGAAAGACGATCTGCATGTCGCGGCGCGCCTGGCGCAGACGCGGTGCTGAAAAGCGACGGATCTCCTCGCCGCGAAAGTACACCTCACCGGATGAGGGTTCAACCAGACGCAGGAGACACCGTGCCAGGGTGCTCTTTCCACTCCCCGACTCGCCGACGAGACCGAACGTTTCACCTTCCCGGATCGTGAACGTCACGTCGTCCACGGCCTTGACGACGGAGGGCGTGCGCTGGAATCCGCGGCGGCGGACGAAGTGCTTGACGAGGTGGCGTACGTCGACGAGCGTCGTGGATTCACGTTCGGCAGGCGTGGATACAGGCGCCCGGCTCATCGCGCGCGCGTCCACTCGACGCCCGATCCGGGGATCGCGGCGAGCAGGCGTCGTGTGTAGTCGTGTGCCGGCGCCCGAAGAATCCGTCGAACTGCCCCCTGCTCCACGAGCGTGCCGTGATACATGACCGCCACCCGATCCGCCATTTCGGCGATGACGCCGAAGTCGTGGGTGATCAACAGCAACGCCAGGTTGTACTCCGCGCGCAGTTCGCGGAGCAGCTCCAGCACCTGATCCTGGAGGGTTGCATCAAGCGCCGTGGTCGGTTCGTCAGCAATGAGCAACGCCGGGCGGCACGCTAGCGCGATGGCGATCACGACGCGCTGGCGCATGCCGCCGGAGAGCTGATGGGGATAGTCGCGGGCGCGTCGAGCAGCATCGGGGATGTGCACCGAGTGCAACAGTTCGACGGCTCGGTCACCCGCACGAGTGCGCCCGTGGACGGTCAGGGCTTCAGCGATCTGATCGCCGACGCGCATCATCGGGTTGAGCGCGGTCATCGGTTCCTGAAAAATGAGTGAGATACGCCCGCCGCGGATCGTGCGCATCGCGCCCTCGGACAGCGTTAGCAGGTCATGTCCTTCGAACAGGACGCGGCCACCAGTGATCCGGCCCGGTACCTGTAGCAGCCGCAAGAGCGCGTGCGCTGCGACCGACTTTCCGCTGCCAGACTCGCCGACGAGGCCGAGGGTTTCGCCAGGCGCGATCTGGAAGCTGACTCCGTCGACCGCTGTGACGGTCCCGTCCGTACCGTCGAACACCACCCGGAGATCCTGGACGTCCAGGAGCGGGTCACCCATTACGACGCGGTCACGCCCTCGAACTCCCCGAAGACAAGCCGAAGCTGGTCAGCCACCTCGCCGAGCGTCGCGTGGGCCTCCACGGCGGCAATGATGGGAGCCACGAGGTTCGAGCCATCCCGCGCCGCCTGGTCGACGCGTTCCAGCGCCTGGCGCCATTCGTGCTGGCTCCGTCCGGCCCGCACTGCGCGTACCCGCTCAATCTGCTGACTCTCCAGCTCTGGATCCAGTCGAAAGGCGCTGCCGTCTGTTCCGTTGTCGTCCTTCTGCGTAAATCGATTCACGCCCACGACGACGGTCTCCCCTGCGTCGATCGACTGCTGTGCCCGGTACGCCGCGTCCTGAATCTCACGCTGTATATAGCCCGTCTCGATGGCCGCGAGGGCGCCACCGGCTGCGTCGATCCGGGCGAGCATCTCGGTGGCCTCCCTTTCGAGGCGAGTCGTCAGCGACTCGATCGCGTACGCGCCAGCCAGTGGATCAGCGGTGTGTGCCACGCCAGTTTCGTGGAGCAGAATGTGCTGCGTCCGGAGGGCGATCATGGCGCTCTCCTCGGTCGGCAGCGCCAGCGCTTCATCGCGCCCGTTGCAGTGCAACGACTGGGTGCCGCCGAGGACAGCCGCCAGCGCTTGCAGCCCGACGCGCACGATGTTGTTGTTCGGCTGCTGCGCCGTCAGCGTGCTCCCTGCCGTCTGCGTGTGGAATCGGAGTTGCTGGGCCCGTGGATGAGTCGCACCGAAGGTGTCGCGCATGATGCGCGCCCACATACGACGAGCGGCACGAAACTTCGCGATCTCCTCGAGGAACTTGTTGTGGGCATTGAAGAAGAACGAGATTCGTTGACCGACGGTGTTGACGTCGAGACCGGCGTCGATGGCGGCTTGCACGTATGCGCAGGCGTGCGCCAGCGTAAACGCGATCTCCTGAACCGCGGTCGCGCCCGCTTCGCGGATGTGATACCCGCTGATCGATATTGAATTCCATTGCGGCATCTCAGCCGCGCAGTACGCCATGACGTCAGTCACGATGCGCATGGACGGCCGGGGCGGATAGATGTAGGTGCCCCGCGCCACGTACTCTTTCAGGATGTCGTTCTGCAGGGTGCCCGACAGCTTGGCGGGCGGGGCGCCCTGACGCTTGGCCACTGCCGCGTAGAAGGCGAGCAGGATGATGGCCGTGGCGTTGATCGTCATCGACGTCGAGACCCGCTCCATGGGAATCTCGTCGAAGAGGACGGCCATGTCCTCTATCGAATCGATCGCCACGCCGACTCGGCCGACTTCGCCCTCTGCCAGAGCATGGTCGGAGTCGTAGCCAATCTGCGTCGGGAGGTCAAAGGCGACGCTCAACCCGGTCACGCCCTGTGCCAGCAAGTAGCGGAAGCGGTGATTCGATTCCGCGGCGGTCGCAAAACCCGAATACTGGCGCATGGTCCATGCGCGGCCTCGGTACATGTCGGGCCTCACGCCCCGGGTGAAGGGCCATGCTCCGGGCAACCCGATATCGTGTTCGACGTCGGTGTCAGAAAGGTCTTGTGGCAGTGCGAAGGTGCGGGGTGCTGGGCCCGTGGACATTGGCATTGGAATCTTACTTCGTCGTGGGCGCCGCTGCCTCGGCTGCTGAACGACGCCGGACCGCGTCGGTTTGTTGACACCGTAGCGAGCGGAACCCTACAATGCCGAGAGTCTTCCTGAGGGCTAAACCCCTGTGAATGAAACCTTTGGCGCCCGATCCCTGCCGGCCTCCGTGGTCCAGTGGGTCCGATCGGGAGACGCCCCGCATGCCAGTGGCGGGTGAGGAGGAGCAGGCATGGATGACGCCGTGAACCAGTATGCGAAAGAACTGGCTGATGCGATTGCCGCGGCCGTGGCAGAGAGCTCCCAAGTCGAGTCGTGTCGTGCCAAAGCGAGAGAGGCAGGCTTCGACATGCGCGTGACGCTTGAGGCCGTCGTGGGGTTTGTGAATCGCACGCAGGACGGGTCGGAGACGAAAGTGGCGACGCCGGCACGCATGCTGCCGGCAGCGCGGGTCTTCGAACTGACCGCCAACGACCGCCGATTTCTCCGTTCGCTCCGGATCGGCGCACACGAAACCAAAGAAGCGGTCGAATAACCGGCAGGTCCCGGCTCCGGGTTCCGGGTGCAATGTTCAGGGCCGGCGCAAGCACGCCGGCCTTTTTCGCCTGCAGAGGGGCCGGCCCAGATAAGTACCCAACTCGCTCCGGCGGAGGAGTCGGTTGACGACGTCGTCTCTGAGCTAGAGGTTGCGAAGATCCCGTCCCGTCATGTCCGCCGAAGGTTGAATCCCGAGCAGACCAAGGATAGTCGGAGCCACGTCGCAAAGCGCTCCGCCCGATCGAAGTGGCACTGTCGAGCCCTCGTCTGAGATGAGGAACGGAACGGGATTGGACGTGTGCGCCGTGTGCGGGGCGTCGAGCGCGGGATCCCACATGCGCTCACAGTTTCCGTGATCCGACGTCACAATGAGTGTGCCGCCGGCGCGACGAACAGCGGTTGCGATTCGTGCCAAGCACCGATCGAGAACCTGCACGGCCACGATGGTGGCGTCAAGCTTTCCCGTGTGTCCCACCATGTCGGCGTTGGCGAAGTTGCAGACCACGACTTTGTGCCGTCGCTCGAGCACGGCGGCCACAAGCGCGTCTGTGATCCCCTCAGCGCTCATCTCCGGCTGCAAGTCGTAGGTGGGGACCTTCGCCGACGGGATAAGGATACGGTCTTCGCCCGGATACGGGCGCTCCTCGCCACAATTGAAGAAATACGTAACATGCGCGTATTTTTCCGTTTCTGCGAGTCGAAGATTTGGTACACCGCCGGCTGCCAGCACTTCTGCCAAACTGCCCGAGAACGCTTGGGGCACGAACGCGACCGGCAGGTCGTAGGTCGCGTCGTACATCGTGAACGAGCCGAACATGACGTGCGGCGCTGCGCGCCGTTCGAACTCGACAAAGCTCGGATCGGTAAGAGCGCGGGTGAGCTGGCGCGCGCGATCCGCACGGAAATTGAAGAACACCACCGAATCGCCGGCACGAATGGTTCCGACCGGACCCTCATGGGCGTTTACCACGACAGCGGGTTTCAGGAACTCGTCCGTGATGCCGCTGTTGTAGTTCCGCTGGAGGTACTCAGTGGCGGAGTGCGTCGGCGTTGCGTCGCCGAAAGTCATCGCATCATAGGCGAGGCGCGTGCGCTCCCAGCGTTTGTCGCGATCCATGGCGTAATAGCGCCCTGTCACGGTCGCAATTTGCCCGGTGCCTTCGCTGGCCATACATGTCTCGAGTTCGTGAAGGCACCGAACACCGGAAGTAGGGGATGTGTCTCGGCCGTCCGTAATCGCATGTACGAACAAGCGCTGCACGTGCCGGCGTGCCGCCATCCGAATCAGCGCGTGGAGATGGCGCTGATGGCTGTGGACGCCGCCGTCGGACACGAGACCGATCAAGTGAAGCGCGCGGTCCTCACGGGCGGAGCGGTCCACAAGCCCGCCAAGTACATCGTTCGTGAAGAATTCGCCGTCCCCGATCAACTTGTCGATTCGCGTCAGGTCCTGGTACACAACGCGCCCGGCGCCCATGTTCATGTGACCTACTTCGGAGTTGCCCATCTGGCCGGCTGGCAGACCGACGGCTTCGCCAGACGCGTCGAGCGTGGTGTGGGCGTAGCGCCTCAGCATCTCGTCGTACGTTGGTGTGCTCGCAAGCGCAATCGCGTTGCCTGCGCGCTCCTCGCGGATGCCCCAGCCGTCGAGGATGGTTAGCACCACCGGTCCACGCGTCATGGCGTGTCCGTCAGCTGCAAGATCGCACTGCGGCCGGCATACATGGCAGAGGAGCCCAGGTCCTCTTCAATGCGGAGCAACTGGTTGTATTTGGCCGTCCGATCGCTCCGGCTCGCCGAGCCTGTCTTGATCTGCCCGGCCGACGTGCCGACCGCAAGGTCGGCAATCGTGGTGTCCTCGGTCTCTCCGGAGCGGTGCGAGATGACCGTGGCGTATCCAGCGTCCCGGGCGATTCCGATGGCGTCGAGTGTTTCCGAGACCGTGCCGATTTGATTCAACTTGACCAGTAGCGCGTTCCCGGCGCCTTCGGCGATCCCTTTTCGCAGAATCTCCGGGTTGGTCACGAAGACATCGTCGCCAACAAGTTGCACCCGGTCCCCCAGGGCGCGCTTCAGCGCGGTCCATCCGTCCCAGTCAGCCTCGGCGACACCGTCTTCGATCGAGATGATCGGGTACTGGCGAACCCAGTCGGCGTACATCTCGACCATCTGATCAGACGTGCGAGCGGCCTCCCCGGATTTATTGAACACATACCGGCCGTTGTCCCAGAGCTCGCTCGCGGCGACGTCGAGCGCCAGGAAGATATCGTGGCCCGCCCGCAGGCCGGCCTGCCCGATTGCCTCCAGGACGACGTCAAGCGCCTCGACATTGGATCTCAGGTTTGGCGCGAAACCACCCTCATCGCCGACCCCGGTGGAGTGTCCAGCACGTTGCAGAATCGAACGCAGCGCGTGAAAGATCTCGGCGCCCGAACGCAGCGCCTCGGAGAAAGTCGGCATGCCAAGGGGCATCACCATGAACTCCTGCAAATCGACGCTACTGTCTGCGTGCGCCCCGCCGTTGAGGATATTCATCATCGGCGCCGGCAGCAGACATGGCGGCCGCGCCGAGGTCCCGCCGGCCAGGCGTGCGATGTGGGCGTAGAGCGGCTCCCCGGCCGCGGCTGCGCCGGCTTTCGACGCTGCCATCGAGACGCCGAGGAGGGCGTTCGCCCCCAGGCGACTCTTGGTCGGCGTGCCGTCGAGTTCCAGCAGTCGCTGATCGATCGCGCGCTGATCGAGCGGCTGGCCGACCAGGGCGCTCGCGATCTCTCCGTTGACGTGAGCCACTGCGGTCCGGACGCCCTTGCCGCGATACCGGCGATCATCGCCGTCGCGGAGTTCAAGCGCCTCGCGTTCGCCTGTTGACGCCCCGGAAGGCACCGCCGCCCGCCCGAACGCGTCGCCAGCCCAGAGATCGACTTCGACGGTAGGATTGCCCCGGGAATCGAGGATCTCTCGGCCGTGAATACGGGTGATAGTCATAGGTTCATGTGGCCCCTCCCCCGAGGGGCCCGTCAAGTGAGGGTTCTTGCTCACGCGGCGCGCGTCAATGTTCTGATAATAGCATCGTCATCAGAGGCACTTTGGGCCGAAACCGGCTGATTCCGTGGGTGATTCGAGGGTGTTTTCGGGGTTTGACTTGCCTCCGGTTCACGCCTATGATCAGACGATTTTCATTGTTTCATGATCCCGACGCGGGGTCCCCGTTGAGAGAGGCATGATGCATATTCGGCGCGCTGTTACACTCGCCGTCGTGGGGACCGCGTTACTGAGCGCGTCGGCGCTCGCCGCCCAGCAGGCTGACGAGCAGCAGCAGCAGCGCGATACCCAGGCGCTTGTCGAGCTGGTTGAGGCAGTGGCTGCGGGCACGGAGCCTACACCGGCCGATGTGAGCCTTCAGTGGGGCGGCAATCACTTCATGAAAGGCGCCGACGGCGCGACCTACATCCCATTCACGCTCGGTGTCGACCCGGCGCAACTGACAGGCGGTGCAGCGTTGTATATCCGGGCGGTCAATCGGGATGCGGCTCCTGCCGCTGACCCGGCGGCGGCCGTCGAGTACCCGTGGGACGACATCAATTTTCTGGACGTCGGTCAGGACGGTACGGTCGCTCGTGCGATGGTCCTCCCACCGGGAGAATACGAGGTGTTCGTCGCCATCAAGGAGCAGGGCCAGGCGGAGGCCGGGGCCGGGCTGCTGCGACGCGACATCACGGTGCCTGATTTCAGCGAGCTCAGCATGAGTACCGTGTTGATCGGCAACATTGAGCCGCTGGCCGCGCCCCTGAATGCCGACCAGCAGAAGGAGAACCCGTACACGTTCGGCCAGATGCGCGTGACGGTGGCCGCCGGGTCGAAGTTGAGGAAGGCCGGCGAGCTGCAGATGCTGTTCTGGATCTACGGAACAGGGCAGCGCAACAACAAACCGGACGTGACGATTGAGTACAGCTTTCACCGGCAGACCGCGGATGGCGAGGAGTACTTCAACAAGACCCCGCCGCAGACACTGAATGCGTCCACCCTGCCGCCGCAGTTTAATGTGGCGACGGACCAGTTGCCGGGTATGCTGTTTGTACCACTCGCCAGTTTCCCTGTCGGAGAGTACCGGCTTGAGATCAAGCTGACCGACACGATCTCCGGCGAGACGTTGACGACCGACGCGAACTTTACCGTCGAGGCCTGACCCGAGAGGAGAAGCCTATCTTCATGAACCGTCACCTCACTCCGCTCCGTTCGGTCGTGGTGTTCTGCGTGGCGGTGGCTGCCACGCCAGCCGCCGCCCAGCACCGTCCGCAGTCCGGGGCGGTGATCCAGAGAGCGACCGCTCAGGTGTCGGCGCCCGCGCGTGCTGAGCTGCGGGGGGCCGTCACAGATGACCGCGGCGTCCCGCTTGCCGGCGTTGTGGTATCTGCGCTCGGCTCCGCTTCAGTCTTTGCCGTATCTGACAGTGAGGGTCAGTTCACATTTCGCGACATTTCATACGGGCCGTATCTGATTCGTGCGCATCTT
The DNA here is from genome assembly GCA_027622905.1 of Acidobacteriota bacterium. Classification (GTDB taxonomy): domain Bacteria; phylum Acidobacteriota; class Vicinamibacteria; order Vicinamibacterales; family UBA2999; genus JAQBVV01. The sequence continues at coordinate 9,162 of JAQBVV010000041.1, read as the reverse complement.
CAGGATCACCTGGCGGCGCCCGCGGTTCTTGTGCAGGTCAATCGTGTCTCCGAGTCGATGGCGACCGTCGTGCTGACGCGGCGGGCCGTCGCGGATGGGCCGGCGCCTGTGCTGGCGGCTGGGGTGGGCCCTGCTGATGGGGCTTTGGAAGTGGCTGATGTCGGCGAGACGAGGGACCACGATCATGGAGAGGTCGCCTGGCGGCTGCGTCATTTGAAGCGCAGCGTCCTGAAGGACGTCGACGCTGGACTGATCACCGCCAGCGATGATGGCGGGTCACTGCTCGGGGATACGCTGAACGGTCTTGGTCGTGCTGCCGGTTCGCCAGCCCGCTTGGCAGCCTCACTGTTTTCCGGCGTGCCCGTCACAGGGCAGGTCGATTTTCTGACCAGCACCTCGTTCGATCGGCTGCAGGATCTGCTGTCGATGGAGCCCAGGGGCGTGGCGTTCGTGTCTCTTGAGGCACCGACGGGTGAAGGTCGTTGGGCGATGCGTGCTGCGGTCATGCAGGGAGATCTTTCATCCTGGGTGATCGCTGGTTCGTACCGGCGCGCGCCGACGGAGCACACCTACGAGGCCGGCGTTTCGTACGGCACGCAGCGGTACCAGGGGGTCGGCATCGAGCGACTGCCGCTGGTCGCCGACGCGGGTCGAAGTGTTGGCGCTATCCGCGTCTACGACAACTGGACGATCAGTCCAAGGCTGGCTGTCAGGTACGGCGCGAAGTACGCGCACTATGACTACCTGGCGTCGCCCTCGCTACTGAGCCCAAGCGCGAGCGTGACCCTGACGCCTTTCGACGGCGACAACCTCAGGGTTCGGGCTGCGGTTTCGCGCCGGACCGTGGCTCCGGGTGCCGCGGAGTTCGTGCCTCCGCCGAGTGGCCCGTGGCTGCCGCCGGAGCGAACCTTCTCATCCATCGCTGGTCGTGGTTTCGCAACCGAGCGGGCCGATCATCTTGAGATCGCAGCTGAACGCCAGTGGGGCCAGATTGTGGCGGAGGTTCGCGCGTTCCGACAGAACGTGGACGACCAGTCTGTCACGATATTTGAGGCCGGCCTGCCGAGGGTATCAGCGGTTCGTCCCGGTCATTACTTTGTGGCCTCGGCTGGCGATTTTGATGCGAGAGGCTGGGGCGTCGGCGTGCGCCGCGCGACGGAGGCGGGGACGCGAGCTTCCGTTGAATACACCAATGTTGAGGCCCGCTGGGTTCGGCGTGGGCCCGGTGCGGAGCTGCTGGGGCTTGTCACTGGGTCGGTCCCCGATGACACGGAGCGCGTGCATGACCTGACGGCATCGCTCGAGGGGGTCCTGCCGATCACGGAGACCCGTGTATTCGTGGTGTACAAGATCAATTCGAGCTTCGCCGATGCCGGCGCCCAGGCGGGCGCTGGCGTGCGTTTCGATCTGCAGGTGAACCAGGCGCTGCCTTTTCTGAATTTCTCCGGTGCTAGGTGGGAGATGCTGGTGGCTGTTCGGAGTCTGTTCAGCGACGACCTTGCAGAGGCCTCTGCTTACGACGAACTCCTCGTGGTGCAGTCCCCGAAGCGAATGGTCGGGGGCGTGGCCGTGAAGTTCTAGTGGTTCGGTCCCGTCACATCTAGCGCGGAACTCACATCTGCTGGCCGCCGGTCGTGGGGCTCGCCCCTTGCGGGAGCCACTGCTCATGAAGTCCGCGCTGAGTCTTACCATCGATCCCAAGATACGAACAGATATCCATAATAATGGATATATCATACCTATATTTGGATCGCCGGCTCGCGTACGAGCCTCTGAGGTGCGATAAAAGGCTTTATTTTCATAACTTTACTCAAGGGATCCCTTTGGTCTGAACGGTATAGCGTTTGCTTTCGCATCCTGCTTCGCCGTCTGTCAGCACCGATACACCGTGAGAACGAGAAGAGCATCAGCGTCGACCAGCGCAGGCTGGAACGGGTTCCGCTGGAACGGGCCGTGGCTACCAGTCGTGGTGGTCGCGGTGCTGTTGTGTCTCGGCGTCGCCAACATCCTGGCTCGTGCGGGCTTCCAGGAAGTGGAAGACGGAGTGTTGTGGAGGGAGGGGCCCGACGGGGTCGTTGTCGCTGAAATCGCTGAGGATACCCCCGCGATGGCAGTCGGTCTCGCGCCGGGCGATGTACTGCTGGCGATTGATGATCGACCGATTCAGACCGTCTCCGATGTCGTCGATGCCCTTCACGCGACGGAGGCGGGCACGACGGCCCGATACACCATCCTCCGGCTCGGTACGCGCGAGGTCGTAGATCTCAGGATTGCGGCGCTCCCGAACGGTGCGCGACCCTTCTATTTTTTGCTCGCGTCGATAGGCATCTTCACGCTCCTTGTCGGCGGTGCGGTGCGGCTCCAGCGTCCGCGAGACCCGGCGACGCTCCATTTCTTCTGGCTGTCGGTGGCCTTCTTTGGCCTCTTTACGTTCTCCTTCAGTGGTCGCCTCGATCGCCTCGACTGGGTCTTCTACTGGGGCGACGCGCTGTCGATTCTCCTGCTGCCAGCGCTGTTTCTGCATTTCACGCTCGTGTTCCCGCAGCGTAGCCAGCAGTGGGCTACGCGCCGTACAGGCCGGGTCCTGGTTCCGCTCATCTACGCGCCGGCGCTGGCGCTCGGAGCAGCGCGCGTGATCGCGCTGGCGCGGAGTGGTGGAGACGCGCCGCGGTTCATGGACATCGTGGCTACTCTCGATCGCCTTGAGTACATCTACCTGGTGGCCTGCTTCGCAGGGGGGTTGTTCGCGTTGACCCGGGCTCTCGCCGAGGTGCGTTCGATCACGGCCCGCCGCCAGCTTCGCTGGATCGCGTGGGGAACGGCGCTTGGCGCGACACCCTTTGTCTGCGGCTACGCGGTGCCGTGGGCGATGGGGGTCGATCCCTCGCTGCCGATGCAGCTCTCCGTGATTCCGCTGAGCCTGGTCCCGCTTGCCTACGCATCGGCCATCGTGCGCTATCGGCTCCTGGACGTCGAAGTGATCGTGAAACGCACGCTGGGATACTCAGTCGCGCTGGCCGTGGTCGCGGGGATCTACGCGGGCTCGTTGCAGGGCTTCGAGCGAGTGTTTTCGATCGGCGATGCGGGCAACAGCTGGGTGCTGGCCGGAATCCTCACCGTGATTGCCTTGCTCCTGGTGCCTCCGGTGAAACAGGCGATTCACAACGCCCTCGATCGAGCCTTCTATCGTGACCGGTACGACTATCGTCGCGCGCTCGTGGGGTTCGCCCGCGACTTGAACAGCGATCTCGACTTGAATCGTCTGGCGAAGCGGCTCGTATCGCGCGTCACGGAAACCCTGTTCGTGGATCGGATGGCGCTGATGCTGGCCGATGGCACGTCGTCGCATTTCGGATCGGTGCGCTCCTCTGGATTCGCCGATGGCTCTCCAGCCGAGCTGGCAAAGGCGTCGAGCATTGGAGCACGGCTGTGCGCGGGACACTCCGTGACCCTCGATGATCCGATTGCCGCGAGCCGGTTCGAAGCTGAGGATGTCGAGTTCTGGCGGGACGAAGGCCTGTACCACTTCGTCCCGTGCGTCTCGGCCGAGCGGACGATTGCGCTACTGGCCGTCGGGAGGAAGAGCACGGGTGAGTCACTCAACAGCGAAGACACCGCGCTGCTGGCTGCCGTCGCCGGACAGATCGCCACCGCGCTCGAGAACGCGCGACTGTATCGACAGCTTCACGACAAAGCCATCGAGCTCGATCGAGTGCGCATGTTCAACGAGAACATCCTTGAATCGCTGGACGACGGACTGATGGTGACGGATCTGGAAGACCACGTCCTCCGGTGGAACAGCGCGTTGGAGCAGTTGTACGGCATCTCTCGCGGCGAGGCGGTCGGGCGGCGGCTCAGGGACCTGTTCGAGGCTCCGGTGGTTGAGGCCATCCGCGCAGCGCGTCGCGACGCACCGGAGGGAACCACGCTGTCGCGAATCCCGATCACGCTTGGCCAAGCGGAGGCGGCGAGAACGGCCATCGTGAACGCCACGGTGGTTCCGCTCAGAGCGTCGGACGAACAGTCAACGACGACGGTCGGGACGATCGTGATCCTTGAGGACGTGACGAGGCGAGTGGAGCTCGAGGAACAGCTGCAGATCTCTGAGAAAATGGCTTCGATCGGCCTGCTGGCCGCGGGTGTTGCGCACGAGGTCAATACGCCCTTGACGGGGATTTCCAGCTTCACCCAGATGCTGCTTGAGGGTGCCGATCCCGAGGACCCCCGGACGCAGCTCCTGAAAAAGATCGAAAATCAGACATCCAGGGCAGGTAAGATTGTCAGCAGCCTGTTGAAGCTATCCAGAGCCCCATCGTCGGCAGGCAAAGACCTGACATCTGTCGACCTCAACAAGGTCATCAACGACGTGCTGGCGCTCCTGGAACATCAGTTCGAGCTGCAGAGCATTACCCTTCGCCGCGAACTCTGGCCGGAACCGGTCATCGTGGCTGCGGAGGAGCACAAGCTGCAACAGGTCTTTCTGAACCTGTTCCTGAACGCAAAGGATGCCATGCCCACAGGGGGCTGGTTGTCAGTGTCGACGTCTCTGTCAGGTGACAAGGTGACGGTCGAGCTGGCTGACACGGGATCTGGTATTCCCAGCGAGTACCTCGCCAGAATCTACGACCCGTTCTTCACGACGAAGGCCATCGGCCAGGGCACCGGTCTCGGCTTGTCGATTACGTACGGCATTGTTCGCGAGCACCTGGGCTCGATTGACTGCGAGAGCGCAGTCGGTCGGGGTACACGGTTCCTCCTGGCGTTCCCCTCGGTATCCGCTGGCGCGTCTGTACGCGCGGCCCGATCATGACGATGGCTTCCTCACCGCGTAACGCCTCGATCCTTGTGATCGACGACGAAGAGGTCATGCGTGACATCCTCGACACGCTACTGACCCGCGAAGGGTACCGTGTCCACCTGGCGACGTCTGGCGAAGAGGGCATCGAGCTGGCCAGGTCGACCCCGTTCGATGCGGCCATTGTCGACGTCATGATGCCGGGCATCGGTGGGGTCGGCACGCTCGAGGAGCTGAAGAAGATTGACGACGATCTGCCGGTGTTGATGGTCACGGCGTTCGCGTCTGTGGAAACAGCAATCGCGGCCATGAAGCTCGGTGCGTTCGACTACATCAACAAGCCGTTTAAGAACGATGAAGTGCTCGTCGTCGTCCGGAACGCGGTTGAGCGCCGGTTGTTGAAGGCTGAGAACATCGCACTGCGCCAGACGCTTCAGGCACAGCATCACGACTTCTCCGGCATCATCGGCCGCAGTGGCAGGATGAAGCAGGTGTTCGACCTGATCATCCAGGCGGCACCGAGTCGTTCGACGATCCTGATCACCGGCGAAAGCGGGACGGGAAAGGAACTCGTCGCACGCGCGATTCACTCCAACTCGACCCGATCGGACCGGGCGTTCGTCACGGTCAATTCTGGAAACCTGCCGTCAGACCTGCTCGAGTCGACGCTGTTTGGCCACGTCAAGGGTGCGTTTACCGGCGCCGTGTACCCGAAGAAAGGGCTGTGCGATCTGGCCGACAAGGGGAGCATTTTCTTCGACGAGATCGGCAATATCGCCCTGGAGACCCAGGCGAAGCTGCTGCGCGTGATGCAGGAACGGGAGTTCATGCGTCTCGGCGGAATGGACACCGTAAAAGTCGATGTCCGGATCATCGCGGCGACCAATTGCAATCTTGAAAAGATGATGCAGGAGGGGCAGTTCCGAGAGGATCTGTACTACCGGCTCCACGTCATCAGCGTGTATCTGCCTCCGCTCAGAGAGCGGAAGGACGATATTCCCGTGTTGGCGCAACACTTTCTTGCGAAGTACAGCGACGAGAATAGCAAGACGGGTCTTGAACTGACGGTCGACGCGCTTGATCTGCTCACGGATTATGACTGGCCCGGGAATGTTCGAGAACTGGAGAACGTCATCGAGCGAGCGGTGGTGTTGACGCCGGGACCGAAGATCGGCGCTGACTTGATACCCGAGAAAGTACGGGCGTCACCAATGTTTCATATTCCCAGGTTCGTGGTACCGCCAGAAGGGATCTCGTTCAAAGAAGTGATCACCAACGTTGAGAAGCGACTCATCGAGTCGACGCTTGAGGCGACCGGAGGGGTGCAGAAGCGGGCGGCGGACTTGCTCCATATAAAGCCGACGACGCTCAGCGAGATGATCAAGCGATACGGAATTGGACCTCGACGGAAGAAGGTCGAAGCCGGCGCCGTGCTCGGAACAAGCGCATCAGCGCCGGCGCCAGCGCGGCAGCTGGCGTATCCAGCGGCGAATTCACCGCGAGAGGAGTAGTGGGCGCCGCCGGTGCCTTCTGGCCGCCCGCGAGTCGCGATCGAACACTAGCGCGCTTTTCGCTCTCCACCGAATCGAAAAACGCTCCAGGCGCACGTGACATCCGTGCTACCGGCGTGGCACCCGCTTGATCAGCCGCTCGAATCGGGCCATCACCACATCCCATCGGTAGTGCTGCTGGATGTACCGCCGGCCGTTTTCGCCGAGCTGCGTCCGTAGCTGGGTGTTCGACATGATCAGCTGTAGCGACTCGACGAACTCCTCCCTGTTTGCGTAGTACAGCCCCGCGTTCGCGCTGCGGCAGTGCTCGACGGCTGTGTCGTTACTGGCGGCTGCCAGGACGGGTGTTCCGACGGCGAAGCTCTCGAGTACTTGCCGGGCCAGAAGATCGACCGGATCTGGCGCGAGCGTGACCTCTGCTGCTTCGTACGCGATCAACCGCTCGCGATCGGAGGCGACCCCGACGACGCGGATGTACGGCGCATCGGGGACCTTCATCATCTTCACGCCCATCATGACAAGTGAAGACGCTCCGTCCGTGGCCGCGGCGGCGTCGAAATACTCCAGCATCTCCTCGCACCCGTTGTGGTGTTCCACGCGACCGCCATAGAGGGCAAAGGGATCGTGCAGGCGGTGCCGACGGCGGAACGGAATGCCTCTCCCGGACAGGTAGTCTGGCGTAGCCGCGGTGTCCGGAAGCGTGCCGCCCTCGTCGTCATCGCTGGTCACCGTGTCGGCTGGATCCTGCTGGTGGCGTGGATAGGTTTCCGGCTCCGGGATATCGACGCCAACGCCCACCACCTCTTCAGCCGCCGGCCCAAGGCCGAGATAACCGTGGGCAAGGTCACGCTCGGCGGCCGCCAGATACCCGATCGCACGGGCAGACTCGAGGATGTCGCGCCAGATGCTCAGTCGCAGGGGTGGGTCGAGTCTCAGACATGGAAAGACCACGCTTCGATCTGGTGCGGCTGCGATTCCGTGAACCGTCGTCGCATGGTAAAGCGAAAAGAACACCACGGCATCGTACGAGCGGTTCTGGCGCTTCAGAAAGCTGATGAGGCCAGGCGACGAGGGCCCCAGTGCGTTGACCCATTCCTCGGCGTCGGTCTGACTGTGCGGCGCGGCCAGTGCTCGCGATGATAGTTGCTGAAGGACCTCGTCGTCCCGAACCTGATTGACGGCGAATCGTCGGACCAGGACTCCGCGCACACGATCGGATCCCTCGGAGTACTCGTTTCTCCACGTGCGCGGGTCGCGGGCGCACGTGGTCAGTACATCGACGTCGTGTCGCCGACAAAGTCGCTCAGCGAGCAATCGGCAGGCGTGCTCGGCCCCTAGCGAGATATCGGCGCCGTAGCGCGGCGTGACAAACGCGAACTTCACGCGGATACTCCCATCGAGATCCCGGTGGCGGGTCCTGTCGGGAAGCGCGCAAGGACCTCATCTGCTCCAGGCGCTGTCGCCCTCCTTCGGTCGAACCATCCAAGAGGTGGCTCCATTTCCTGCGACGCTGGCTGGGCATTCAGCCGGTCGAACATGTCGACATACTTACGTTCGACAACCGGCCAGCTGTACTGGCGCACAAAGTACTCGCGACCCTTGTCGCCAAGCGCGGTCGCGTACGAAGCATCCTGGAGCAATTGATCGAGCGCGGTGGCAAACTCGCTGGCGTTTCCATAGCACAGGCCTGCGCGACTCCGCTCACACTGCCCGGCCAACACGTCACAGCGGGCGTTGGCGAGGACCGGTCGGCCGAGCGCCCAGGCTTCAAGCATGACCATGGAGAGACTCTCGAAGTACGACGGCATGATCAACGCTGCCGCGGCGCCGATTACGTCGAACTTATCCTGGTCTGATACGAATCCCAGATGTCGGATTCGAGGATCGTCGGGCACTGGCATCACGTGGGTGCCAATCAGGATCAGCTCCAGTTCGCGGTCTGATCTGGTCACGTACCGCAAGAAGAAGTCGAACATCTCAGCGCAGCCCTTGTTCGGGTCGATGCGACCTACGTACACGAGGAAGGGTCGCGACAGGCCGAACTTCTGTTTCGCGCGCGTCGGCTCGACGCGTGAGGGAACGACGGACCCCACTCCGACGACAACGCTGGGAACGTGTTGATTACCGGCGACTGCGTGTATCGCCGCGCGCTCCTCCGGGGAGTTGTACATGATTGCGCGCACGCCGCGAAACACAGGCTGAAAGAGGGCCAGGCCGATCGCGGATTCCTTCTCGGCGGTCGGGACCAGAATCGCGCGTGCGGCTGCGGCACGGGCGCCATGGTACGCCTGATGGTAGCGAACGCTGAAGAGGATGACGAAGTCGAACTCGTCCGCCGACTGGCGGAGTCGTGAGATCAAATCCGGACTCACGGGTCCCTGGCTTTCGAGCCAGTCCAGCTCTTCCTGGATGGTATGCCTGCGTTTGAAGACGCGCTGGGAGCGGACGCCGAAGTCGCGGAGGTCGCGCTCCCGAGAGACGCGATAGCGCTCGACCGCGACGCCGTTAATCTCTTCCAGGCCCGGTGAGAACTCGTTGCGCCAGGTGAGATAGTCTCGCGCACACGTGGTCATCACGCGGACCTCGAAGCGCGTGGCCAGGCGTTCCGCGATGTACCGGGCGTGCAATTCCGCGCCGCCGCCGATGTCGGTGCCGTAGCGTTGCACCACGATGGCGAGTTTCATCCCGGCGTCAGCGCTCGATGTGGCCGGCGTCGGGTTCATCGTCCAGGGAAGCCGGCGCCGCGTCACTGTGCCGGGCGGAAGTCTCCGGTGGCGGCTGCGGCTCCGGCGCGCTCGTCGCCGGCACAGGGGCCGTCTCCGGTTCGCCGGCGGGGGCCGCCGCCGGCGGTTGCAG
>JAQBVV010000224.1 GCA_027622905.1 Acidobacteriota bacterium | reverse complement strand
CCACAACGGAAGGCCTTTTTCAATCTCAAACTGTCGACACCGCCTGAGTTTTTGTCACATCAGGGTTAACAGTTTTTATACGCCAGTCGGTGGCCGGACGTTTATGTCGGACCGATCTGCCAAACTGAAATCAGATGATTATACGGGGATCCTGCCACTTCTGTGGCGTGACTGGACCGAATCGTCGGCGTGCCGTTCGGACGCACCACCCCTCCGATACTGCGCCTCCGATGCTGCCGATCAGGACAGCGCAGGTCGGCGCAGGTCGGCTTGCCGGGGCCCCGACCTTGGCAGGCGACTCGACCGCGGCAGGCCAACTCGACGCGCGCTTGATGTAGGATCCCAGGCGGTGGCGCTCAGCTCGCCTCGACCCGCACTCACGCTTTTAGAGCCGTTGTACTTATGAAACGCGTCATCACACTCGGCCAGTTCATCATCGAGCGCCAGTCGGATTTCCCGTATGCCAAGGGAGAACTCTCCCGCCTGCTGCGCGACATCGGTATCGCCGCGAAGCTCGTCAACCGCGAGGTCAACAAGGCCGGGCTGGTTGACATCCTTGGCGAACATGGCACCACGAACATCCAGGGCGAACGAGTCAAGAAACTGGATATCTATGCCAACGAGCAGTTCATCGCCGCGCTCGGCTCAGGTGGTGAAACACGTGGCATCGCCAGCGAAGAGAACGACGAACTCGTACCCATCACGACGGCGGTCTCGAAGAACGCGAAGTACCTCGTCTGTGTCGATCCACTCGACGGCTCGTCCAACATCGACGTCAACGTGTCGGTGGGCACCGTCTTTTCGATCTACCGCAGCACCGACTCCTCGGCTCCGCTGTCAGAGGCCGACTTCCTCCAGAAGGGCGTCGACCAGGTGGCGGCCGGCTACGTGATCTACGGGTCGTCCACCATGCTGGTGTACACGACACGACGGGGGGTCAACGGCTTCACGCTCGACCCCAGCATCGGTGAGTTCTGCCTGTCTCACCCGGACATGAAGTGCCCGGAGACCGGAACCATGTACTCCATCAACGAGGGCAACTACGCCAGGTTCCCCGAAGGGGTCAAGCAGTACATCAAGTACTGCCAGGTCGAAGACGACGCCACCGATCGTCCCTATACATCCCGCTACATCGGATCGCTCGTCGCCGACTTTCACCGCAATTTGCTCATGGGTGGCATCTTCATTTATCCATCCACCGCGAAGTCGCCGCAGGGCAAGCTACGGCTCCTGTACGAGTGCAATCCGCTGGCGTTCCTGATCGAAGAGGCCGGTGGCACGGCGTCTGACGGTCACCAGCGGATCCTCGAACTCACGCCAACGTCCCTGCACCAACGGACACCGCTCTTCATCGGCTCGGCCGGCATGGTCGCCAAAGCCGAGGAGTTCATGCGAGGCTCGCATCGCGGGGAGCCCCTGACAGGAGACCCAGCATCATGAAGTGGAACAGACGTGAATTCCTGGCAACGTCGTCGTTGGCGCTCGCCGCCGGCGCCCTGCGATCGGTGCCGGTAATCGGGCAGGCACCCGCCGCGGCCGGCGCCTTCACGGAACTCCGCAACGGCGTGGGATATTTTCTTGCTCGCGGAGCCACGATCGGATGGGCGGTCACGCCGGATGCGCTTGTGGTCGTCGATACGCAGTTCCCGGATACGGCCGAGCTCTGCCTCCGCGGGCTCGAGCAGCGCTCGACCCGCCAGATCGACGCCGTCATCAACACGCACCATCACGGCGATCACGTGGGCGGCAACGCCGTCTTCCAGCCGAAGGCGGCCATGATCGTCTCGCACGAGCGCGTGCCAGGCCTTCAGCGAGCCCAGGCGGAGGCGGCTGGTGCCGAGGCCACGCCCCAGGCCTACGCCGACACGACGTTCGCGGACCGGTGGCGGCAGTCGTTCGGAGACGTCACGATGTCCGCGTGGCACCACGGTCCAGGACACACCGGCGGCGACGCGGTGGTGCTGTTCGAGGAGGCGAACGTCGCACACCTGGGTGACCTTGGCTATCACGAGCGTCATGCGAACATCGACCCGCCGGCCGGGGCATCCGCGCGGAGTTGGGTGTCGGTCCTCGAAAAGACGACCGCAGAGCTGAACGCCGACACCATCTTCCTCGTCGGGCACGCCAAGGCCGGCCTCGGCCCCGTCATGTCCATCACCGACGTCCTGCGGTTCCGGGACTATCTGACGGCGGTCCTCGAGTACGTGGAGCGCGGCCTGGCCCGTGGACAGTCGAAGGCGGAGCTGGCGGCCCTCGAGGAGCTGCCGAGGTTCGAGAGCTTCGGCTCGGTGCCGCCCAATCTCACGCTTGGCACGTTTATCGAGAAGGTCGTCGACGAACTGTCAGCGTAGGCTGCTAGCGCGCGGCTGCCGCCGCGCGCCCCGCGCGGATCGCGGCGTCGATCGGCACGGTCAGGCCGCCCGCAACGCCGCCGCCGCCGAGGATCCGGAATCCGGCCTCGACCCGCTGCGGCATGTCAGCAGCGCCGGCCGAGATACCGCACGGCACGTTGTGCGCGAGACACGCATCGAGCACCGTCTGGATCGCGGCTTCGGTCTCTGCCGAGTCGGGTGACACGCCGAGAGAGTTCGACAGATCGCTCGGGCCGATGTAGAAACCACCCACGCCGGGCACGGCTGCGATCTCGTTCACGTTCTGCAGCCCCTCGGCCGTCTCGATCATCATGATCGCTATCAAGTCTCCCGCCGGGTTGAGCGGCCAGAGATCGGCGTGCTCCTTGTACTCGGGCATCGGCACGCCCCAGAACCAGAGGGCGTTGTCCGGACCGGATCCCCGTAGTCCCATCGGTTCCCTGCGCGCAGATCCTCGAGGCTGCGGGTAGCGCATCGCGCTGACATTCCGGCGTGCCTGCTCCGCCGTGCCCACGCTGTTGAAGATGATGCCCATCAGGCCCTGATCGAGGCCCTGCTTCACCACCCACTCGCTACCCTCCCGCGCGTAGGGCGCAAAGCGCGCCAGCGGCGCGACGTTCGGCTGCGGGCTGCCCTTCCTGACCGCTTCGGCCTTGTCGACCATGCCCAGGAGAAACAGCTGCAGCGTCTCGAAGTTCATCGGCGCGTGTTCGTAGTCGATGTACACCCAGTCGAGATCCGCCGTCGCGAGCGCGCGCGCATTCTGCAGCGACATGTCCTCGTTGCTCACGCCGAAGGCGACCTCGCCCCTGGCAAGCGTCTCGATCATGGGATTCAGGTGCACCGGCGCCTGGGCGAATGGCGCGCTGACCAGCGCGCCGAACATGGCGAGACCGAGGGCCGCTGTGGCAAGGATCGGTCCGGACGAGCGTGAGGTGATGATTCGCATGGGCAGAATCCTATCAGGAGCGTTCGATGAACTGGTGGAGGACGGGGAAGGTGCCTCTGGTGTCCGAGCGGACACCAGAGGCTGTCGTCATGCTGCGGCGATGCGCCGCAGGCCGCGTTGGTTTCGCGGTTACTTCGCGGTCGGGTCGGGTCGGAGCTGGAACTTCACGATCTTGGCAACGTTGTCGGTGCCGCCCTCCGTGTGGAACGTCGTACGCGTCCCCCAGGTCGTGTAGAGGCCCTTGCCCTTCCACCCGGTCGTCGGATCGTCGATACGACCCTCCATACCCTTGGCGAAGAAGC
>JAQBVV010000223.1 GCA_027622905.1 Acidobacteriota bacterium | reverse complement strand
CGCCAGACCTATACCCGGATCCGCGACGCACTCGCTAATGTCGCCTGAGTTTTTGTCACATCAGGGTTAAATGTCATCGATTCGCGAAACACGCTTGGCGCAGGGCGGATCTGTTCGAGGACCACTCTCCTCCGCACGCGTGGCGGTCAATTACTAGGAAATTCATGCTTTCTGTCGGCTTCGTGAAACGTCTGACCTGCGGCGCGGCTGCATGTGCCACATTCGGGGCACTCTGGGGGCCGGTTGCGCAGGGCCAGGAGGCGCCCGCCGCGCCCTCCGCGGGTCAGGTGCTGACCCCGGTCATACGGGGAGTTGCCCCGCCTGCCGTGGCGGAGGTGCCGGATGGGAGCGCCTCGATATCGCCCGCCGAACGCCGCACGATGGCCGCCGTCCGCATGAACGCCGACGAGTCGATCAGGCTGGACGGACGCCTTGACGAGGACGTCTGGATGCGGGCCGTGCCGGCGACCAACTTCCGACAGCGGGATCCGGACAACGGTGAGCCCGCCACGGAGCAGACGGAGGTGCGATTCGTCTATGACGACGACAAGCTCTACATGGGCGTCACGCTGTTCGACTCGGAGCCGGACCAGCTGATCTACTACCAGATGGGCCGGGACGGGAACCTGCCGGCCGACGACAAGCTGCAGTGGGCGATCGACACGTTCAACGATGGTCAGAGTGCCTACTGGTGGGAGATGAACCCGCTGGGTTCGATGGCCGACGCGCTGCGCGGCGCGAACAATTCGAACAACCGGCGGTGGGATGGGATCTGGGACGCGCGCACAACCCGGAGCGACATCGGCTGGACGATCGAGATGGAAGTGCCGTTTCGGACGATGAACTTCAATCCCGATACGGACGGGTGGGGTGTCAATTTCCAACGCACGATCGCGCGGAAAAACGAAACGAACCTGTGGATGGGCTGGCCGCGGAACCAGGGCCTGAACCGGATGAGCAATGCCGGTCTGCTCACCGGCATCGAGGGTGTGAGCCAGGGGCGTGGCCTCGACATCAAGCCGTATCTGGTGGGCACGACGGAGTCGTTCCCCGGCCGCGACAACACGCCGAGCCATACGGAAGCGCAGGTCGGCGCGGACCTGTTCTACAACATCACGCCGAGTCTGCGGACCAACCTCACGGTAAACACCGACTTCGCGCAGGCCCAGGTCGACTCGCGTCAGACCAACCTCACGCGGTTTTCGCTGTTGTTTCCGGAGCAGCGGGACTTCTTCCTCGACGGATCGCTGTTCTTCAGTTTCGCCAGCGAGGGCGGTGGCGGCGGTGGTGGCGGTGGTTTCGGGGGCGGCGGCAGTGGCGGCGAGACGCTGATTCCGTTTCAGAGTCGCCGGATTGGCCTCGGCGAAGACAATACGCCGCAGCGCATCAACTTCGGGGGCAAGCTGACCGGTCAGGCCGGCGCGTTTGACGTCGGTGTGCTGCAGGTGCAGACCGGCGACGAAACAAGCGACGGCGGGTCCCTTGGTGAAGACTTTACGGTCGTGCGCCTCAAGCGGCGCATGTTCCGGGAGTCCTTCATTGGCGGCATGTATACGTTGCGTCAAACGCGTGGTGGCGGTCTCGACGACCGCCAGACGGTGGGCGTGGACATGCGGTTGGCGACGTCGAACTTCCGGGGCTCCAGCAATCTGAACGCGACCGGTTATTTTCTCCGCACCAGCAATCCACTCGACACGGTTGGCAGGAATGCCGCCTTCGGCGCCGAAGTAGCCTATCCCAACGATTTTTTGAGCCTAAGTGCCGGATATCAGGAGATCCAGGAGAACTACCAGGCGGCGGTCGGGTTCGCGCGCCGGACCGGGTTCCGTCTGTTGAGCCAGCAGATCAGCGTTGCGCCGCGGCCGAGCCAGCATCCCTGGATCCGAGCCTTCCGCTTCGGGGCTGACGCGAAGGTGTATCTCGATCCGGACGACAACAACCGGCTGTTGACCAGGGAAATCGATATCACGGCGTTTCAGATGTTCACGCACAACCAGGAGTCGATCGATTTTCACGTGCTCCCGACGTACGAGCGACTCCAACGGGATTTTGAAATCGAGGACGGCGTCGTACTGCCCGCATTCAGCGACTACAGCTTCACGCGCTACCGCGTCCAGGGGCGGACCTCCAACCGCAATCCGATCTCGGTGCAGCCGCAGGTGGAGTGGGGCGAGTTCTTCTCCGGCGACCGGCTCCAGCTCAGCACGACGCTCAACTATCGTGCTGCGCCAGGACACTTCTACGAGTTCACGCACGAGTGGAACCGCGTCTCACTGGCGGAGGGTGACTTCACGACGACGTTGTATCGCGCGGAGCTTGAAACGCAGTTCAACCCAAGGGTCTCGCTGTTCAATACCGTGCAGTACGACACGCAGAGCGCGATCGTCGGCTGGCAGGCGCGCTTCCGCTGGATTGTCAGGCCGGGCAACGATTTCTATTTCGTCTATATCAACAACTGGCTCGACGACCCGGTGACCGGCAATCTCTATACGCTGGATCGCCGACTGTCCTCGAAGATCCTGTACACCCACCGGTTTTAAGATTCGTCATTCCTCTTGTGTATCTTTCGAGGCATTTGATGGTGTTGTTCGTCTTCATGAAACGTCTGGCTGTCTGCGCAGCCGTGTGTGTCACGTTCGGGATGATTCTGCCGCCTGTCGCGCAGGGTCAGGAGGCGCCCGCCGCGCCCTCCGCGGGTCAGGTGCTGACCCCGGTCATACGGGGATTTGCCCCACCTGCCGTGGCGGAGGTGCCGGATGGGAGTGCATCGATATCGCCCGCCGAACGCCGCACGATGGCTGCCGTTCGCATGAACGCCGACGAGTCGATCCGGCTGGACGGCCGCCTCGACGAGGACGTCTGGATGCGGGCTGTGCCGGCGACCAACTTCCGACAGCAGAATCCGAACAACGGCGCGCCTGCCACCGAGCAAACGGAGGTGCGGTTCGTCTATGACGACGACAAGCTCTACATGGGCGTCACGCTGTTCGACTCGGAGCCGGACGGGCTGATTTACTACCAGATGGGACGGGATGGATTCCTGCCGGCCGACGACAAGCTGCAGTGGGCGATCGACACGTTCAACGATGGTCAGAGTGCCTACTGGTGGGAGACGAACCCGCTGGGCTCGATGGCCGACGCACTGCGGGGGGCGAACAACACGAACAACCGGCGCTGGGATGGCATCTGGGATCTGCGCACGACCCGGAGCGACATCGGCTGGACGATCGAGATGGAAGTGCCGTTTCGCACCATGAACTTCAATCCCGATACCGACGGCTGGGGTGTCAACTTCCAGCGCACGATCGCACGGAAGAACGAAACGAGCCTGTGGATGGGCTGGCCGCGTAACCAGGGGTTGAACCGGATGAGCAATGCCGGTCTGCTGACCGGCGTCCAGGGAGTGAGCCAGGGGCGTGGCCTCGACATCAAGCCGTATGTCGTGGGCACGTCGGAGTCGTTCCCGGGCCGGGACGACACGGCGAGTCACACCGAGGCGCAGGCCGGCGTGGATCTGTTCTACAACCTCACGCCGAGTCTGCGGACGAATCTCACGGTGAATACCGACTTTGCGCAGGCGCAGGTCGATGCGCGGCAAACGAACCTCACGCGGTTTTCGCTGTTGTTCCCGGAGCAGCGCGACTTCTTCCTCGACGGC
>JAQBVV010000222.1 GCA_027622905.1 Acidobacteriota bacterium | reverse complement strand
CCCGGCAGCCGTGTATTTCTGGTATCGCGAAGATCCCGTGCCCATGGCCGGCTTCGAGATGGGGCGCATCGGACTGGAGTCGCTCTCCCTGCCCGTGCGGGGCGTGAACGGCTTCAGCGGACACGAGCCGCTCTTCGGGCCGGGCACCATGTACGTGGAACGCGCGCCGGACGGCAGCCTCGACACGCTCTATGTGCGTCCCCCTGACGACGGGTTTGAGACCGCTGCCGAGGCCCCACCGGTTGACTGGTCGCGCCTGTTCGCTGAGGCGCGGCTCGACGTCAGCACCTTCACGCCGGCCCCACCGATGACGACGCTGGCTGTGCCAGGGGAGGGGCGTGTGGCGTGGGTGCGTGAGGCTGATGATCCCATGGACTCGCTGCGCGTCGAGGCCGCGGAACTCGCCGGCCGCCCGGTGGCCTTCCGTGTGTTGTCCTCGCGCACGACGCAGGAATTCGGCGCGTCGCCGTTCAACCTTGCGGGCCGCACCTGGTCGGGCCGATTGACGGTCTACGTGACGGTGGCGATGCTGGGATTGTCGTATCTGGGCGCGGCGTTTTTCATGCGTCGCAACTTTCTGTTGGGTCGCGGCGATCGGCGCGGCGCCACCCGGCTCGCGAAGGTGGCGGCCGGCTTCGTGGTGGCGGCCAGCCTGCTGACGGCAGCCCCGCCAATTGACGCGCGGTTGTTCGGCACGCTGCACGGCGCCGCGGCGATCGGGTTGTTCACGGGCGCGTTCTGCTGGGCCTTTTACATGGCGATTGAGCCCTATGTGCGACGCCAGTGGCCGCGGGTACTGATTGGCTGGAGCCGTCTGATGGCCGGTGAGTGGCGCGATCCGCAGGTGGGCCGTGAAGTGTTTCTCGGCGCACTCTGGACCGTGGTGGCGACCATCCCGATGGTGGCGGCGGCGCGGTTCGCGATGCAGTCCGGCGTCGAGCCACCGCTCAACGAGTTCTTCGCCTTCCGCACGCTCGGCGGCCTGCGCGAACTGGCCGTTGGGCTGCTGCAGGTGCTGCCATGGGCGCTGTTCGTGGCGCTCATGTGGATCGTGATGCTGCTGATGTTGCGTCGGCTGCTGCGCTCCGACCACCTCGCGGTCCTGGCCTCGGCCGTGTTGACCCTCGGCATTGCACCGACCGAGCAGTGGGGCATGGTCGCGGCACTGCTCATTGCCAACGTCGTCGGCCTGCTGGTCGCGCTGCGGGTCGGCTTCCTCGCCCTCATCAGTGGCATCGTCGTCAGCCAGATCACGGGCGGCCTGCCGTTCAGCCTCGGCGCTCCAGGCATTGTCGGCACGTTGTCATGGATCTCCCTCGCCGCGATCGTGATTCCCGCAGCCTTCGCGCTCTACACGTCGATGGCGGGTCGGTCGATTTTCGGCGAAGAGGAGCCGTAGTGTCCTGTCGCTCAGACTGCGACAACGCCTGGGTTAACGCGCCAGCGCCTTGAGCGCGCCGAGCACGTCGGCGATATCGGCCTCGGTGTGCGCGGCGTTGATCTGAAACCGAATCGTCTCATCGCCCTTGGGCACCACGGGAAAGGTGAGTCCGACCGCCAGGATGCCGCGCTCGAAGAGGCCCTGCACCATCGCGCGGACCTTGTCGGTGCTGCGCACGAGGAGGGGGACCACCGGATGTGGGCCCGGAATCGACTCCAGGCCCAGCGCGTCGAGTCCGGCGCGGAACTGCAGCGTACGTGCGGCGAGGTGCGCCAGTCGCGCGCGGCCCTCGTCGCTGTCCGCGATATTGATGGCCGCCACGGCCGCCGCGGCATCGGCGGCACCGAGTGGATTGGTGTAGATGTAGGTGTCGGCCTTCTGGCGGACCGCTTCAATCAGCGTGGGACTGCCCGCGACAAACCCACCGTTGACGCCAAACGCCTTGCCGAACGTGCCGATGAATATGTCGACGTGTGCGCCCCCGTGTTCCTCGGTGCCGCGCCCGGTCGCGCCGTAGGCGCCGATGCCATGCGAATCATCCATCATGGTGATGACGCCGTCGCGGAAGCGGTGGTCATGCGCCTGGGTGACGCGCAGCAGATCCTGCAGCGGCGCCGCGTCGCCGCGCATGCTAAAGATCCCGTCGAAGATCACGATCACGCGGCCCACACCGTCAGGTACGGCCTCGAGGCAACGGGCCAGATCGGCCGGGTCGTTGTGCGCGAACACTGCGCGCCGGTCGGACGGGATGTTCGCGATGCGCATCGCGCGGATGATGCAGTTGTGGTTGAGCGCGTCCCCGATCCAGTACGTCTCCGGACCAGACAGCGTGATCGCCGTACCGAGCACCGTCGTGTAGGCGGAGTTGAATGCCTTGGCGGCGGGCCGGCCGGTGAACGCCGCAATGCGGGCTTCCAGCGCCGTATGGTGGCTGGCGGTGCCGTCGATAAACCGGACGGCGCCAGGCCCCGCGCCAAAGATGCGCGCGGCGTCATCGGCCGCATGGAGCAACGCCGGATGATGCGAAAGCGACAGATAACTGTTCGAGTTCATCCGGAGGAACGCCCCGGGACGTCCCTCAAGCGTGTACCGCGGTCCCTGGCTACCGTTGGCCGGGATGTATCCATTAATGACGCGTTCGGGCGCCTTCGCGCGCCCCTGTTGCGCGAGGTCGGCGAGGTCGGCGGTGAGGGACGTGTCGAGTCGGTCAAGTGCCATCGTGCTGTCTAGACTACTACCGGTTGGGCGTCACCCCGGAGAATCCGATCGGGTCGTGCCACGGGGAATCCTCTCGATTGCACGTGCGGCGAGCAGGCCGATGAGGAGCGCAATCGCGATTGAGAGCCCGATGCCCACTGCCCATGCCCAGGTCGGGAGCGCCTGCTCGAGATTCTCTCTCGTCAGGTCTTGTACGCCCGCGCCGATGATGACCGCGAGGCTGGAGCGCGGCAGCATGCCGATCAGCGTGCCCACGATGAACGAGCTCTGCGGCACTTTCACCGAGGCCATGAGCAGGTTCATGAGCGCAAAGGGTGAGCTGGGCGGCAGCCTCAGCAGCGCGACCATGCCGGTGGTGCGAACCCAGCCCCGACGCTGGTCGAGCAGCGCGTCGCGGACCGCTCGCCACTTGGGTTTCTCATCGAGAAGCTTCTGCACACGGTCGCCCGCGGCGCGGCCAGCGATCGTGTATCCGATGAATGAGCCGCCGGCAAACCCAACGAGCGCCGCCGGAACTCCGAGCGCGATACCGAAGGCAAAGCCGCCGAGAGCGCTCTGTGCATACGTAGGCAGCAGTGCCAGCCCCGCAAGGATCGCAAAGGCCACGACGTAGATCACGACGCCGATCCCCGCATGCGATTGCAGCCAGGGTCCTGTCGTGCCCATCGTCATGAAGAGGACGATCGAGCCGAGCGGCGGCAGCACCAGCGCGCCCATCGCGAGCGGCCCTGCCAAGCCGAGTCTCCGCGCAACGGACGACGGTGACGCCACCACAGTCCATGGCCGCGGTGCGACAGCACCCGGCACCGTCGGCGGGGTTGCCGACAGTGTTGACTCCGGGGTGCCCTTCTCATCAACGGACGACGTGCTCATGCGCGGACTTCCACTCCTGAGGCGGCCACAGCACCCCGACGCAGTGTAGTCCTGGGCTGGCCCGCAGCGCCACGCCGTCCCGGATCCCGAGCGGAGGCATTCTTTGTGGTTCGGGCATTACCCCTGACGTGTAACATCAAGTCAGGTAGGTTGAGGTGAGCGATTGCACTGAACCGGTGAC
>JAQBVV010000040.1 GCA_027622905.1 Acidobacteriota bacterium | reverse complement strand
CTCGACGCCCACGATGATCAACTTATTCCTGCCCGGGTCCTAACGCGGATTTCATAAGCGCGTTGCCCCCGAGGAACTGCGGGCGGTCCACTCCTCCCAGGGGGAGCACTTCGACGGTCCGCCACGCACAAGTGAAATCCGCGCTAGCAGTCGGCGGGCAGGATCTCCAGGAGTCTCCGGGTGAACTGCGGCGCTTCCTCTCGGTCGAGGTGCTCCCAGTCGGTCATCTGGAAGGCGCTCAGCGCCTGGGAGGCGTTGCCGTCGATCGCCAGACCGCCGGCGCGCGCCACGAGGACGTCCCAGTAGTCGGGGTTCGGAAAGCGTTCGCGCTCGATCTCGAGGATTCCGTCCTTGGCGGGAAGGCGCAGGAGCACGACCCTCCCCCCCCGTGTCTCGATGTCGCGCACCCAGCCTTGCAGTTGCTCCACAAGCGTTGCCAGCTCGCTCTTCGTCATGGCCGGTGCTGAGTACCGCGCGACGCTGCGTGCCCGCCATGCCTCCAGGTCGATGTTCGTGTAGTCCAGGATCTCCGTCCGGTCGCGCGTCAACCAATAGAATGGCTCCTCGAGCGGCATCCCGGATACCACCGACTCCAGCACCGCATTCGGGTGCGTCTGGCCGCCGAAGGTCACGAGGTTCTCCTTCAGATAGAGCTCAAACTCGAACTCAAGCGCATGATAGGCGGGCTCGGGAAATCGCCTCTGTTCGCGGAGCCGCCGGATGTACCGCTCCAGCCACTCGGCGGTATCCTCCTCCTGGTCGGCAACGGGAATGAACAGCGCGGCGGGTGACACCTCGACGACCACGCAGCCGTTCCAGGCGGTCTCCTCGGCCAGGTACCGCAGAACCGCAACAGGCGAGCCCCCGAGGGTGCCCACCTGGGCCGGCACGCGGTCCGGGCGCGCGGCGCGCAGGGTGGGGAAGTGGACCGCGACCATGATCCGCGAGCTCCCTGTGAAGATGGTCGCATCCGGCCCCGCCCTCAGCCCTGCGTCAAGCTTCGCGGCCCAGAGCTCGAAGGTGTTGGCGACAAACGGCCTGAGGCCATGCGCGCGCCAGTAGCCCTCCCAACCCCCGATCAGCACGGCCGCGACGAGCAGGCCGAAGAGGTAGGTCCGCATCCAGGGCCATGCCCCGAGCCGGCGATCAGAATTGGAAGTAGATGAAGCCACGCGTCTCCTCCTGGTGGGTGATGGCCATGATGACGAGAAGCAGCCCGATGCAGAGTGCGACGGTCCAGCGCGGCAGCCGTTCGGCAACCGCTTCGATGCTGGAGTGCCGCATCTTCCACTGGTACACGAGTGTCATGAACACCGCGGCAAGGACGTAGTATTCCTCCGGTCTGACGGGCGACATCCGTTCCCCGCCCCCGAACATGGCCTGGAGGAAGAGGGATGCGCTCGCGAAGTCCGGAGCGCGGAAGAAGACCCAGGTCATCGTCACCAGCAGGAACGTCAACACCGCCAGGGCGATCTGCATGGCGTGCTGCCGCCAGATCGCACGTCGACCGACGGTCTGCTTCGCGATGTGTTCGGCGACGAGATACAGGCCGTGCAGCCCTCCCCACACCACGAAGGTCCACGCGGCGCCATGCCACAGGCCACCGATCAGCATCGTCAGCATGAGGCTGAAGGCCTGGATGACCCTGCCGTGGCGATTCCCGCCGAGCGGAATGTACAGGTAATCGCGCAACCAGGAGCTGAGGCTGATGTGCCACCGGCCCCAGAAGTCGCTGAATCCGATCGCGGCGTACGGGTAGCGGAAGTTGTCGGGGAGCGCGAAGCCGAGACAGAGGGCGGCGCCGATGGCGCAGGACGAGTAGCCGGCGAAGTCGAAGAAGATCTGCCCGGAGAATGCGAGCGTCCCCAGCCAGGCGGTGGCGAACGAGACCCTTGCCGGTGAGTCGTAGATCACGTCGGCAACTGGCGCGAACAGATGATCCGCCAGGATCACCTTCTGGAACAGCCCCAGCGTCAGCAGGATGAGGCCCCAGCCCAGCTGACGGGCGTCGGCGCGTTTCGGCTCGAGGCACTGCGGCAGGAACTCGGACGCGCGGACGATCGGGCCGGCGACCAGCTGTGGGAAAAAGGTGACGAAGAGCGCGTAGTCGAGGAACGACGTCGCGGGGCTCATCTGCCGCCGGTAGATATCGATCGAATACGACAGCGTCTGGAACGTGTAGAAGCTGATCCCGATCGGGAGCACGATCCCCGCGGTGGCGGGCTCGAACGCGATGCCGACACCGGCAGCGAGTTCCGAAAAGCTCTCCAGCAGAAAGGGCGAGTACTTGAAGTAGGCCAGGATGCCGAGATTCGTGGACAGGCTGAGCAGCAGCCAGGCGTTGCGCGCGGCGCCGCGGCTGGCGTGGATGCGCTTGCCGGCAACCCAGTCGACCAGGGTCGACACGACGAGCAGGCTGACGAATGGCGGGTTCCAGGCAGCGTAGAACAGGTAGCTCGAGCAGAGCAGCATGCCCTTCCTGGATCGCCATGAGACGGGCAACTGATAGAGCGCGAGCACCACCAGGAAGAACAGGACGAACGTGAAACTATTGAAGGTCAAGCCCCGGGCCTTTCGTTGCGGGCGGACGGCCCACGTTGCTCCTCCCTGACATGGGCACAGTATGCCCTCTCGCGTCGACGGACTTTCGCCACGGGCTGCTAGAGCGCTTTTCGTTTCGGTCCAGGGCTTCTCGCAGGGGGCCAGGCCTTTTCGAAAAGCGCGTTCCCGCGTTTTTCGGTCTCTACCCGAGTCGACAAACGCTCTAGACTTGCACCGCGATGAACTACGTTGCGCACGCCATGGGTTCGGTCGAGGATCCCTACTGGTTGGCTGGTACCGCAGTGCCCGATTGGATCCGCGTGAGCGACCACCGGAGCCGCGTGCAGATAGCCCGGTTGCGCTTCGACTCGACGGACCCGCGCGAGGCGGCGCTTGCATCCGGGGTCCAGCGTCATTTCGACGACGACCGGTGGTTTCACCGGACGTCGGCGTTTCACGATGTGTCCGACGAACTCACGATGCGGATCGCCGCGCTGGAGCCGGAGAACCGCCACATGCGTGCGTTCTTCCTGGGGCACGTGCTGCTGGAACTGCTGCTGGATGCCGCGCTCATCGAACGCGATCCGGCGATGCTGCCGCGTTACTACGCGTCGCTCGCGCAGGTAGATGTGGAGATGATCGGTCGGGTTGCCGGCGGCTGGACCGAGCCGTCCGCCGAGCGCCTGGTCCTGTTCGCGGAGCGCTTCCGCCATGAGCGGTTCCTATTTGACTATCTGGACGATCGGACGCTGCTGCACCGGCTGACGCAGATCTCGCGGCGCGTACGGCTGACCCGGCTCCCGGATGGCATGGAGCGCCTGTTGCCCGGCGCGCGTGCACTGGTGCGAGGCGCGGCGGATGCGCTGATGACGCGCGGAAGCGTGGCGGCCTGAGCGGCAGCTCCTGAACTGCACGGTCGCGCCGCGGATCGCGTCTGCCAGATCAAGGCCGTTCAGGGAATAACTACTCTGCCGAGAAAGCCAGGAGCACGTTTCCGGTCACGCCTCCGTTGCGCAGATATCCCGAGCTGATGAAGACCATGCCGCCGACGACGACGGCGCCCGGACCATCGATCGATCCGCCATGCGCCGCGACTCCGTTGACGGTCTCGAAGTCGCGCATCGTGTCGAAACTCCACAGGAGCGTTCCGTCGGTGGTCGAATGTGCCCGCAGATATCCGTCGACCGACGTGGTGAAGACCACACCGGGAATCGTCGTCACCGCTCCGGGCTGTGACGGACTGCAACCGAGCGGACGGCCGGCCGCACAGTGAGCCGCCGGGAAGTACCACTCCCTGCCGCCGTCCGCGATCCGCAGCGCCGTGAGCCCGCCGCCGACGTTGGGGTCGAGCACGACCCGGCGTGGATCGCCGGGGTCCGTGTTCCGCGAACGCCCGACGTCGGAGACGGTCGCGAAGACGCGCTGTCCTTCCGTCGCCATGCCCCACTGCACGCCGCCATTGATGCCGCCGACGCCGACGCGTGTCTCCCAGACCACTTCGCCCTCCTTCGTCGGGTCCAGGGCCCAGACGATGCCTGACTTCTGGCCGATCAGCAGGAGCTCACGACCGTCCGGTGCGCGACTGAGGATCGGGGCCTGGCCAAAGTCGAAGTCCGGCCCGCACCCTTCAGGGTTCGTGGCGCACGACCCGTTGTAGATGTCGTTCTCGGTCAGCTGGCGCGACCAGACGATGCGCCCGGTGGTGCGGTCCAGCGCGATGACCGCATCGCTGGTGTCGGTGGCCGGTTCGGTGTAGTTGTCGCCGGTACCGATGTAGAGAAGGTTGCGCGCCTCGTCCAGCGTGGGCGTGGACCAGACCCCGACACCCGACGGACCGTGGCGCATCGTGCCGCGCGCATTCCTGCCGCGCGCCTGGGGCGCATCGGTCATCCATGTCTGCCAGAGCTGCTCGCCATCGCTGATACGAAGGGCCACGACGCTCCCGCGGAACGTGCAGCACGGGTAGTCCAGATCCGCGGCCCGGGTCTCCTCCCAGGACGAGACCGGTACGTAGACGATTCCGTCATGCGCAAGTGGTCCGGCCGTGAGCCGCGTCGAATCGTGCGCGTCCACCTGGACCGACCACCGCAAGACGCCCGTCTCCGCGGTCACGGCATAAAACCGGCCCGTCATATCGCCGAACAGGAGCGCGTGCTGCTGTCCTGCCGGTACGACGACGATCGACGATCGCACTGGACCGTCCGCCTGAAAGGTCCACTGCAGGCAGCCCGAATCGGCCCGCATCGCGTGGACGACGCCACCGGCGCTTCCCACGAACATCTGCCCGTCGACCACCGTGGGCGGCGCAAACGCCGATGAGTCACCCTCGAAACCGAACGCCCACTTGAGCGTGAGACGACGAACCTGATCGACGCTCAGATCGGCCTGGTCGGCAGGCTGAAACCGGCTACCGTCTCGGGTGGGGCTCCATCCGACCCAGGACGCCTGCGGTGTCGCGGGCAATGTCACGGTGCGATCCGCGCAGAATGCCTGGGCGGACGGACCAGCAACCGGATCACTGGTTCCCAGATAGGACGACACCGCCACGCGGTCCTCCGGATCCATCGTGAGTGCCACGGCCATCATGATCCCGGCGTTGAGCGCCCGCAGGATGCGCGCCGACGGCATCTCCTCGAGCGCTGCGCGCGGAGGGATACGGTCGGAGCCCTCCTCGTGGCAGGCTGCGCATCGTTGCTGATAGATCTCTGCGCCCGTCTGCGCCGCCGCCGGAATGCTGGTCCAGACGGTAGCGAGCAGGAATGTCACCGTCGCGACGGCGTTCATGCGGATATGACGGGCGGAGCGTGTGTGGTGTGGAATCAAGGGAACTCCCATTGGGAGATTATGCGGCACGGCGGTCGCGATCGACTATCGTTAACCGGCCGCAGCACACAAAGGAGCATCGATATGACCGTTTCAGGTTTCGCGAGAGTGTCGGTCACGGCGCTGGTCGTCGTCTGGGTGGCCTTCCAGGGAACCAGCGTGCAGACGCAACAACCGCGCGGAGGCACGGCTCAGACCGAACGCGTAGCGCCCGTCAACAGCGGCGCCAACCCCTATCGCGCCATCCTGGATTGGGCGCGGTTCACCACGGAGGACAGGCCGTGGGGTGGCTCAAACGGAGTGGCGATCGACCTGGACGGCATGTCCGTGTGGGCGGTCGATCGATGCTCGACGGGCACGACCCCGGGGTGCCTGGGCACCGACGCGAACCCGGTTCACCTGTTCGACGAATCAGGACAGGAGATCAGAAGCTTCGGTGCGGGGATGTTCGTCTGGCCACATGGCATTCATGTCGATCAGGATGGCAACGTGTGGGTGGCCGACGCACGAACGGCGAGCCCTGAAGAGCTTGAGACGTTTCCCGGAGAAGGCGGCAAGGGGAGCGTGGTCGTCAAGTTCAGCCCCGACGGCGAGGTGCTGATGACGCTGGGGACGCCCGGCGTCAGGGGCAATCCACCAGACGCGTTGACCGATCCGACCGACGTCGTGACGGACCCCGGGAACGGCGATATCTACGTATCGGAGAGCCACACGAACGTCGAGGATCCCGATCTGATCGGGCGCATATCGGTCTTCGACCGTGCAGGGAACTTTCTCAGGGTCATCGGCAGCACCGGCACGGGGCCTGGCGAATTCCGGACGCCGCACGCGGTCGAATTCGACTCGCAGGGTCGGCTGATCGTGGCCGACCGCCACAACCATCGCATCCAGATCCTGACGAAACAGGGAGCGTTCGTCCGCGAATACCACC
Source organism: Acidobacteriota bacterium (assembly GCA_027622905.1). GTDB lineage: Bacteria > Acidobacteriota > Vicinamibacteria > Vicinamibacterales > UBA2999 > JAQBVV01. The sequence goes on along the minus strand of JAQBVV010000040.1, from coordinate 17,473 downwards.
AGTTCGGGCGCACCAGCGGGCTGGCCATCGACGGCGACGACGTCATCTACACGGCCGACTCCGAATCGGACGAGCCGCGGCATCCAGGGTGGCGCCGAGGGATCCGGATCGGGAGCGTCACCGACGGCAGGGTGACGATGTTCGTCCCGCCCCACATGGCGAACAACCCTGACGGTGCCATGGGAGAAGGTATCGCCATCGACGCCGCCGGCAACCTCTACACGGCGGAAGCGAACTTGCGGGGCGTGACCAAGTACGTGAAGGACTAGGACGATCTCATCCTCGCAGCGACGCAACAGCGCGCGGGAGCGACCGAGGCCGTGAACCGCGACGCGCGTACCGCCGCTGTCGCGCTGGTCGTGACGCTGGCGATCCAGGCGTTCACGTCCCTGGCGGCCACGACACCAGCCGTGCTCGCGCCTGCGCTGGCGGCGGACATGGGCATCTCCGCCAGCTGGATCGGCGTCTTCGTGGGGCTCGTCTACGCGGGAGCGATGCTGTCCAGCATCGTGTCGATCGGGTTCATGGAGCGCTACGGTGCGATCCGCGTGTCGCAGATATGCGTCATCCTCTGCGCGGCCGGTATCGCGATGGTCGGTGCCCTGCCGGCGTCCGCGGCACCGTTGCTGGCCGGCGCGGCCGTCCTGCTTGGACTGGGGTATGGCCCCATTACACCCGCGTCGTCGCAGATCCTCATCCGGACCATTCAGCCGTCGCGGATGGCGCTGATGTTTTCGATCAAGCAAACCGGCGTCCCCGTCGGCGCGGCACTCGCCGGAGCGCTGTTGCCGGCGGTCGCGATCGCGGTGGGGTGGCGCACAGCCGCGATCGCTGTCGGGCTCGTCGGTGTCCTCATCGCGTTGGTCGCCCAGTCGACGCAGCGCGCGCTGGACACCGACGCGCAGCCAGGCCGGGCCTTCTCGGTCGGCGTTGTCGTCGAGTGGCTGCGGCTGGTGGCGACCTCCCCGGCGCTGGCCGAGCTCGCCGCGCTCAGCTTCGCGTATGCGTCGGTACAGGTTTGCATGCTGAGTTATCTGGTCGTCTACCTGCACGACACGCTGCAGTGGTCGCTGGTCGAAGCAGGCCTGGCGCTGACGGCCATGACGGTCGGGGGCGTGTTCGGCCGGATCGGATGGGGAGCCGTCGCCGATCGCATGCTCAACGCGCGCCGGGTCCTCACGTTGATCGGCTGCATTGCCAGCGCCTGTGCGCTCACGCTGGCGTGCGCGACTCCAGAGTGGCCGACAGGCGCGGTCCTGTCGCTGGTGGCCGTGCTCGGTGGCACCGCGATCGGCTGGAACGGCGTGCAACTCGCTGAGCTGGCGCGGCACGCCCCCGAAGGCGGTGCGGGCGCGGTCACCGCGGCCGCCAGCGTCATCACGTTTGCGGGTGTGGTGGCCGGTCCCCCGTCGTTCGCGGCCCTCGCCGCGATGACCGCAGGCTATCGCAGCGGGTTCGTGGCGTTGTCGCTGGTGAGCCTCGGAGCGGCAGCGGCGTTCCACTGGCACGGACCGCCAAGACGGAGAGACGCCCCGAAACTCCCGTCCACGACGGCCTGACGGCTCGACTCGCCACGATTACCCCCTTTCCGATAGACTCTGCGGCACACACGTAGTCCCGGATCGGCCTCGGGCGTGATCGTCCGCACGCGGCCGTCCGACCGCCAGCGACGTCGCTGCGCTGCCGAGTGGGCTCCGCGGCCGGCGTTGCCAACCGGCTCGCCAGATTCAAAGGAGGGGAAACTCGATGGAAGCAACGACGACCAAGATTCCGGCAGAAGCGGTGGACCTGTACACGCGCTACATTCACGGGGAGGTCAGCCGTCGTGACTTCTTCGGCGGCGTGAGCCGTTTTGCGGTCGGCGGCCTCACGGTCACGGCGATCGTAGAAGGCTTGATGCCGAACTACGCGCTTGGCCAGCAGGTGGCCAAGACTGACGAGCGGATCACGGCCAGCTATGAAACCGTTCCCTCGCCCGATGGAAACGGGTTCATCCGGGGCTATCTCGTCCGGCCGTTCAGTGCCGATTCACGAAGCGAGACCCCGGAGCGCCTGCCCGGCGTGCTCGTCATTCACGAGAATCGGGGGTTGAATCCGCATACCGAGGACGTGGCACGACGCTTCGCCCTGGAGAACTTCATGGCGTTCGCGCCGGACGCGCTGACCTCGGTCGGTGGGTATCCGAACGACGATTACAGAGGCGGCCAGCTGTTCGGGCAGGTTGATCGCGAACGGATGACGTCGGATTTCGTCGCTGCCGCGCGATGGCTGAAGAACCGTCCGGACTGCACCGGCAGAATCGGCGCGACCGGTTTCTGCTTCGGTGGCGGCATGTCCAATAACCTGGCCGTGTTGCTGGGAGCGGATCTGGCGGCGGCCGCCCCGTTCTACGGCGGCGCCCCGGCCGCGGCGGACGTCCCGAAGATCCGTGCGGCCATGCTCATCAACCATGGCGCGCTCGACACGCGACTGGTGGAGGCTTATCCGGAATACGAGGCAGCGATGCAGAGTGCCGGCATCACGCACGAAGGTCACCTCTACCCGGATTCCGTTCACGGGTTCTTCAACGACGCGACGCCGGCCCGTTACAACAAGGCCGCGGCGGAGGAGGCCTGGACGCGCACGATCGCGTGGTTCAACCAGTACGTGCGAGAAAGCTAGTCCCCGAAGGGGAACACCCGGAGGAGCGGGTGCGCGGCTGAGGGCTGCGCACCCGCTCCGCCTCGCGGATTGAGTGAGATGATGACACCCGTGTCGGAGCACCATCCACGGCTCATCGTCTCCGTGAGGGCGATCGCGGTCCTCTACATCGCCCTGTTCTTCTGGTACCTCAACGCCACGATCATTCAGCCGCCGTTCGCGGACATGTACTCGGTGGTACAGCAGTACCTCAGCTACCGCACGGACGGTGGATGGTGGTCCTACCTGTGGACCCCGCACGCCGAACACCGCCCCGTCTTTCTTCGGCTGCTCGCCGCGTTCGACATCGAGGTCTTTTCCGGTGTGTCGTACCCGTTTGTCGTGGCATCGGCGATCGCGCACGTCGGCACGGCGTGGCTGCTCTGGCGGGAGTGCCGGGCCGGCATAGCGGGGCCCCTGGGTGTGGTGATCGGCTACGTCGGCCTGATGCTCGTGCTCACGAGCGTGTCGGCGGTCGTGATCGCGATTCCGATCATGAACAACCTGATCCATGGGCTCGCGTTCGTCGTGCTGGCGATCGTGTTGTTCGAACGGCTGGAAGGCGACGGCGACGAGCGGGCAACCTCCGGTCGCCGTGTGGCAGCGTTGCTGGTCGCGTGTCTCGTACCCTTTGCCGACGCCGTCGGGTGGGCGGTCTGGCCGATCCTGTTCTGGATCGCGTGGCGCGCGGGTGCGGAGAGGCAGTGGCTATGGACGATTGCCGGCGTCGGCACGGCGTTGCTGCTTGTGTACACGCGAGGGCTCTCGCTGCCGTTTCCCCTCGCGTCCGACCCGACGGTTCCGGCACTCGGACTGGCTGAGGAACTGGCGATGAGAGCCAATTACCTGTTCGTGTTCCTGGGGTTGCCGTGGACGCGTTCGCCGGATCTTCATGTGTTCGGGCGATCTATAGGCGCCCTGTTGTGTGTCACCGCCGTGGGTGTCGTGTGCTGGCGGGGCCTCTATCGAGCACCCTCGGGGCGGTTGGAGCGGATCGCCATCGCGTTGATCATGTTCTCGCTCGCGGCGGCTGTCCTCGCCACCATCGGCCGCGCGGGCGACCCGATTCTCTCCGGCGTGCTCGTGCCGGTTCGTTACTCTGTGCTGCTGATCCCGCTCCACGTCGGACTGCTGTGGGTCGCGTCCCCGTGGCTCGGTCGCCTGTGGAGCCACGGGCGATCCCTTTCGGTGTCTCTGAGTGCGGTTGGTGTGTGCGCTGGACTGCTGGCGCAGCACGTGGTGTCCGGACAAGCTGCGATGGAGAACGCGGAGCGGATCCGCGCCACGATCGCGCGATTCCAGGCGGGCCAGTCCGATGCCGACATGGCGATCGTGATCGGCGACGATCTGGACAAGGCCCGACGCGAACTGGCGGACATGCGTCGCGCAGGTGTGTACGTCGGCGACAGGTGAGGCGCCACGCGTGCATCGGACTGATAACATGGCCCGCGTTGACAGGAACCGCAGGGGGACGCGTGCGTCGGCGATCGTGGTGGAGCGCGTGACGCGCGTCACGACCTGCAGGTTCGCCCGACGTCCCCGAGGCTGAACGGATGCTCGCCAGATTGCCGCCCACGCTGCGTCAGATTCTCAAGGTCGCGTTCGCGGTCCTGGTCTTCGTCGTGCTCGTCGGCATCACCTATCAGAGCGTCGCCACGGCACTTGAGCGTCGGGAGATCGAGAGGCCCGGTCGCTTCGTGGACGTCGGCGGTCATCAACTGCACATCCACTGCCAGGGCGAGGGCTCGCCAATCGTGGTGCTGGAGGCCGCGGCCGGAAGCATGTCCGCGGCCTGGGGCTGGGTGCAACCTGACGTGGCACGCCTCACGCGAGTCTGCAGCTACGATCGCGCCTGGCTTGGCTGGAGCGAGGGGGGCGACTCGGGGTATTCCGCCGAGCGCATGGTCGAGGAACTCCACACACTGCTGGCAGGCGCTCACGAGCCGGGACCGTTTGTACTGGTCGGGCACGAGCTCGGAGCATCGGTCGTGCGCGATTTCGCGTCCCGCTTTGGCAGTGAGACGGCGGCGATCGTTCTCGTCGACGAGGCGGGAGCCGAAGCAGAGAGCCTGTTCGTCCGCTCGTGGCCGTGGCTGGCGCGCGTGGGACTGCTCCGGACCACGGGCGCCCTCTCGAATCTGGCCGATGGGCTACCACGCGAGTCGGGCGATGTCGTGCGCATCTTTCTGAATCGGCCCGATCATCTTGCGCGCGCGGCACTGGAAGTGCTGGGTGTCGATGCCGCTGAGGCCGAGAGCGTATCCCGGGTCGTCGATGCCTCGATCCCGGTGACCTCGATCACCACCAGCAGTCGAGGCCGCCCGGCGCTGCTGTCGACGTCGGAGCAGGCCGAGCCGGTCACGCTGGCCATCCACCAGGCGCTGGAGCGGTGGCGCGAGCAGGCCGACGGGGCTGAAGCTGGGGCTGGGGCTGAGGCTCAGTGAACTGTTCAGCCGACGCGCAGCACTCATTTGGTTGAGGTAGGTAGTTCAGGAGCCGACGACCGGATCCGCGGCTGGCGCCGCGCGGAACGAAAATCCCTGGCGCGACAGGGCGATGCCAACGGCCGCCAGGCAGGCGGCCACCCATGCCCACTCCGTCAGGAGCTGGCGTCCGATCAGGAGACCCGCAACGATGGGCGCCACGATCGAGGCGATCGACGTCAGTGACTGTGTCAGGCCGAGCACGACCCCCTGTTCCCGTCGATCGGCCTGTTGGGTGATCAGGCTGGTGAGCGCCGGTCGAATCACGCCGATGCCGAATGACGCCAGGAGCCCCATCCACAGCAGGCTCGCGATCGAAGATGCGAGGCCGAGGCCGAAGAAGCCGACCGCCAGCGCGACGAACCCGGCGGCGACCAACGCTGCCTCTCCGAACTTCTTCACGAGACGTCCGATCAATCCGCCCTGCAGGAGGATGGTGATAAACCCCACGTAGCCGAACACGTACCCGATCTCACGCGGTCCGAACGGTTGGCCGTCGTAGGTGAATCGCCGCTCGGCAAAGAGCGCGAATCCGGAGATGAACATCGAGAACGACGTGGCGAAGAACAGGAACTGCATGAGCTGCCGGCTCAGGCCCGGGCGGCGGAAGTAGTTCACGTACGTTTTCCAGTGCAGCACAGCCTGGCGATCGTCGAACGCGTGCGCCGACTGGTGTCCACCCTTCAGGAGCGCCGCAGTGCACAGGACACTCGCCGCCGACATGCACGCCGCGAGATAGATCGGTGTCGTCAGGCTGTACCGCGCCGACAGGTACCCCGTCAGCGACGGCCCGATAAAGAAGCCGACACCAAAGGCGATCCCGATCAGACCGAACGACTTGGCCCGGTCGGCCGGCTCGGTATGGTCCGAGATGTAGGCTTGCGCCAGCGAGAGGTTGCCGGCAGTCGCGCCGTCGAGAATCCGCGCGACGTACAAGACCCAGAGCGTCTGGGCGCGCGCCATCAGGAGGAACCCGAGGAACGTACCGATCTGACTGATCAGCAGCAGAGGCTTGCGACCGAAGCGGTCGGAGAGCTGTCCGATGATCGGCCCGGACACGAGCTGGCAGGCCGCGAAGACCGAGACGAGCATCGTCGCCTGCAGCGGGCTTGCGCTCATCGTTTCCGCGTAGATCGCAAGTAGCGGGATGACAAGCGTCATGCCGAACACGTCGACAAGCACGATGAGAAAAACGGGAAGCAACGAAACGCGCTGAGGAGTGTCCTCGTGGCCAACGGTCATGCGAACGACGATTATCCCGCAAAAGACAGCGACCGGTCGTGCCGGATGGCGGCGACCCCCTCGGCCCTTAGCTCCGGGGCGACGAGCACGGATGTGCTCGATTGGACACCGGATTACCGACGGGATCGGTCATCCTCGGAGGATGGGAGCCGTGGTGTTCCACGCACCGGTACCCCGCAGCGCGTCATCGAAAGAAGAAAGTTCACATGCCGAACAACGATCACTCGCCGGAGCAAGGCCGCCAGCAGGCCGAGGATGTGCGCCAGCAGGCCGAGAACGACCGCGAGGAGTCCGAACAGTTCAGGAGGCTGGCAGAGGAAGCGCGTGAGCTTCGTGACCAGCATTGGGAGGCGCTTGAGGAAGTCCGCCGGGAGCGGGAGGACTTGCGGGAGATCGGTGAAACGACGCGGGCTGCGGCCGAACAGGCGCGCGGGGCGACCGAGGCTGCCCGTCACGCCGCCATGGACGCGGTGCACGCAACCGCTGACACGCTGCACGCGTCGCTCGAACAGATGAAACTCGACGAAGAGATGCGTCGGGTCCTCCTCGCCATGCGGACAGGGAACCCGCTCGACGCCAACTGAGGGTGCAACCTCCAGGCGGGTCCTGACCGCGGATGACCGCGGACAGCCCCACTCGTGCCCACCACCCCAGCGCGCAGGCGTGCGCGGCGGGGACCCCGGCCTCGGCGCCAAGAACACCTGTCACGAGGAAGGCGCCTGCGGCGCGAGCGGGGCGGCCCCGTCCGCGGCCACCCGCGACGAGGTTATGAACGCACGGACCCGAATCCGCAACCGCCAGCAACCCTCCGGTCAACAGTCGTCCCACCCATCTTGATGTGGACTGCTACTGAGTCGTACCGAGGCAGCAGAATCAGGTAGTTGCGGCGATCCGACCGCTTCGGGGATGCGTACCGGCTGCTATGGTTTCCTAATGGTTTCCTACTGAGGGTCCCCACCATTTCCCCCACCATCACAAAGAGGAGCCGATAGTAGGAAATTTGTTGTGAACCTGCCGGCGAATCGCCTCGGGCCTGGGTGGTGGAGAGCGGGCTGATCGATCGGTTTGCCACACAGGTAGCAAAGCGTTCCGTCTGGGATTCTCTGGCCGGAGAGCCGCTGCGTGGGCGCGCCGCTCGGAAAGTGATCCATTCGCCGCTCGAAAAGTGATCCACCTGAGGGTCTGATTGCGGGTTGCCGAAGCGCTGGGCTTCGAGTCCGCTGGAAGGATGCTCAAGATGGACCAAGTACATGTCATTCGCCACCACGTGCTGGTGGAGGGCCGCTCGCAGCGACGGGTCGCCCAGGAGTTCGGGATTTCGCGGCTGACGGTGCGGAAGTATGTCGGCGAGGCGGTGCCGGCCCGGAAGGCTGAGGCGCGGCCTCGGCCGCGGCCGGTGTGGGACCAGGTCGGCGGGCGCGTCCAGGCGCTGCTCGCGGAATCCCGGCAGTGGACGGGCGGCAAGCAGCGACTGACGGCCACGCGGCTGCACGGGCTGCTGGTGGCCGAGGGCCATCACGTGGGCGTCACCGTCGTCAAGGCGGCGGTGGCGGAGTGGAAGCGGCAACGCCGCGAGGTGTTCGTGCCGCTGACGTATCGGCCGGGGGACCTCGCCGAGGTGGACTTCTTCGAGGTCTTGGTCGACGTGGACGGAACCCGCCGCAAGGCGTGGCTCTTCCTGATGCGGCTGATGTACTCGGGGCGGGACTTTGCGTGGATTTACGACCGGCAAGATCAGATCAGCTTTCTCGACGGGCACGTCCGGGCGTTTGCGCACTTCGACGGTGTGCCCGCACGGGTCGCCTACGATAATCTGCGGGCGGCCGTCGTGCGGATCCTGGTCGGCGGCGCGCGGATCTTGACGCCGCGGTTCACCGCGTTGGCCTCGCATTACCTCCTGGAGGCCTGCTTCTGTCGGCCCGGCGAAGGCCACGACAAGGGTGGCGTCGAGGCCCGCGGCAAAGCGGTGCGGCAGCAGGCGCTGGTGCCGATTCCGGTCGGCCCGACGCTCGCGCGCATCAATGCGACCCTGCTGGCAGGCATGGACGCGCGGCTCGAGACGCAGCGCGATGCAGCCGGGCAAACGATCGGCGCGCGCTTTACCGAGGAGCAGCGCCGGTTGCGGCGCGCCCCCATCCCCTTCGCCGCCGAGGCCACGACGCTCGCCACGGTGACGCCGCGCGCGCTGGTCCGACTGGAGGGCGCGGTGTACTCGGTGTGGACGCGCTGGGCAGGCCTCGACCTGGTGGTGCGGGTCGGCCCGAGCACCGTGACCATCGTCGGCCGCGACGGGACCCGCGTGCACCATCCGCGGAAGCGGTTTGGCGAACGCTCGATTGACTACCGCCATTACCTGACAGAGCTCGCGCGCAAGCCGCAGGCGGTGCGCCAGGTGCTGCCGGACTTACTGCGGGATCTGGGCGCGCCGTTTCCGGCGATCTGGGATCAGCTGCACGGCGCGCACGGGCCGCGCGATGCCGCGCGGCTCTTCGCCAAGGTGCTCGGCCAGCTCGACACGCACGGGGCCGGCGTCGTCGTGCCCGCCCTGACCGCCGCGCTCGCGGCCGGGACGCCGCTGCTGCTGGCGCTCACCCCGGCACCGGCGCCCGACCGCCTGGCGCTCGAGGCCGTGCCCGCCCGGCTGCGCGACCTCGACGTCGGGAGCGGGTGTGCGGCCGACTACGATGGCTGGCTCGCCGGGGTGGGGGTATGACCGCCCCCACGGTCGTCCGGGATCTCGTCGTCGCCCACACGCGCGCGCTGAAGCTGCCCGGAGTGGCCCGCACCTTCGAGGGGCTTGCTCGGCAAGCCCGCGATAGCCATTGGCCCCACGAAGACTACCTACACGAGGTCCTCAGTGCCGAGCAGGCCTCGCGGCACGAATCGGTCATCCGCCAGCGGCTGCGGGAGGCGCGCTTCCCCGAGGTGAAGACCCTCGACACCTTCGACTTTGCCGCCGCCGACGGCGTCAATGCGACGCAGCTCCACACCCTGGCCCGGGGCGAATGGGTCACGGCCCCGGAGAATCTGATTCTGGCCGGGCCGATCGGCACCGGGAAGACGCACCTGGCGATCGCGCTGGGCGTCGAAGCCACGAAACAGAAGCGGCGCGTGCTCTTCACCCGAGCGGCCGACCTCGTGCGGCAGCTGCTCGAAGCCCGCGATACCCGCGAGCTCACGCGGCTGCAGCAGCGCCTCCTCCGCGTCGAGGTCCTCATCGTCGACGAACCCGGCTTCGTGCCCTTCGACCGCGTCGGCGGCGAGCTGCTCTTCAATCTGCTCACGGACCGCTATGAGCGGCGGGCGACCGTGGTCACCACGAATCTCGCCTTTGCTGAATGGGTCACCGTCTTTGCCGGCGACGAGAAGCTGACCACCGCGCTCTTGGACCGCTTGGCGCACCATGCCACCGTCCTCACCACGAAAGGCAAGAGCTATCGCATGCGCAGGCGCCGCACCCGGGAAGAGCCCTCATGATCCGTCGAGGCGCCGGTCGCCCTCTTGACGCGGGCAGCCGCGCAGGCCTCGGTGGGCGCTCGCCGGCCCAGGCCGGCTCACGCTGTCGGGAAGACCCCAAAGGAGGGGGTCCGAGGTGTCGTTGTCAGGTCACAACCACGTAGAATGAACCGCTCTCAGGTGGATCACTTTCCGAGCGGCGTACTGGTCTAGTTTCCGAGCGGCGCGCGCACTGCGGTCACACGCCGGCCTGGCGTGGTTTGTGGTGACGGCGGTATCGACGGCGGCTTGTGCACCGCGCTCGCGCTGCTCGCTCGAATGAGCCTAGTCCCACCGCGGTCATGCCAGTTCTATATCAGGGCTACTGGTATGCACGAAGCAGCGAGTTCATGCAGACCGATCTCATGCAAACCCTGCGCTGGATGAGAGTGCCGGGGGACACCGTGTTCTTTCTTGGAGCCGTCGCGCTCGTCGTGTTCGTCGCAGGGCTAAAAACGGGGCACTCATTTCGCCGAACAGGTGAGGCGCCTACGCGGTCGTGACACAGGCGACCGCCGGGGCGGTGCGGCCCTTTTCTCCGCGTGGCCCCGTTCACTCCGCGAGCGACCTGGCGTTGGCGGCACAGGAAGACCGCATGTGATCTGACAGACGGTCATCGTCGCTGGCCCGCTGCCAGAATTCGCGCGCCGCCATGCGCGCGTCATCCCACACGTCCAGCGTGTCGGCAGTTGGATGCGGCGACGTAAAGGATCGAGGGAGCGCCTGGCCATCCGCCGACGGTGCGTACAGCATCGACACCTGATCGAACGCTGGCGCAAGGCGCAGGCCGGAGCCCTCAGCAAAGAAGACGACGTTGTGCTGATGCCGATCGGTATTCGCGATGAGTGCACCGAAGCCGTCAAGCCACCGAAGGCGACGCGCGTCTTCGCGCGTGAGACGCCCGGCGTCTCTCAGTTGCACCGCTGCCCGGGCCCATGAGTCGGCGGGATCGTCGTGAGCCGCCGCCAGGCTCAGCACGGCAACCCGTCCCCGCGGTCCCACGCGATCGAATCGTTCGCTTTCAAGGAAGCAATGCGTCGGCGTCTCAAAGATGTTCGTGTGCGCCGCGGACATACCGTGCGAAGACACGACGGACAGGGCCAGCGCTTCGAGCACGAGCAGATCGCACCATCGCCTGGCGACCACGTCGCCTGGTCCACCGCGCGCTGCGAACTTCACGAGCACGTGCCGTCCATCGACGAGAACCCCGAACTTTGGCCGTTCGCCTCCCGCCGACGATCCGGGAGGATGTCCCGCGATCGTTGCCTCAGCGAGTTTCGCGTAGTCATCGCGCGTCTTCACGACGAGGGCGTCACGTGCCTGCCAGCGGGCGAATGATTCATCACCAACGATAAGGTTGCCAGGGAGGTCCTCACCACGTCGCGACATCGCGAGCAGAACGTGGTGGTCGGACCAGTCAGTCAGGCGCGCCGGCAACCGGAGGTCGGCGTGCATCGCGCCAAAGTGCTGTCCCAGAAATCCCGATGGTCGCGCGTCTGCCAGTTCTGTCGGAAGCCCGTTCGACACGGTGCCGGAAGGCATCCACGCCGTCTGACGCGCGACCAGCGTGACGAGCTCGCCCGCCGATCGGGCAGTCCCGTCTTCAGTCACTCGAAACAGCGGAAAGCGCGACGCGTCAAGTGTCGGCCACGATTGACGCAGCCCGTACCGGGTGGCGCGGCCTCGGCCGATTCGCACGACGTCGGGCCCCGCCTCCCGTAATCCGCGCATCAGCGTGGCTGGGGAAACGCCCAATCGCTGCCGAAGCTCAGCCGAGTGGAGTACCCCGCCGCTCAGCTCGGTCATTTTGGCATTCATGATGAAATGATTATACAGACAACAAATACGCAGAAAGTGTCAATTATTAAGGATATTCCGGCTGTTTGTGCGACCGTTCATAAAATGATATATGAAATGATATTTACGTAGACACCATTGGATAGCTGCTCTCTGGCGCCAGGTGCGAAGTGTCTAGACTAAAAACTAAAAGTATCTGATCGCACGGCTGCTTCACATCATCACAGGCACGATCGAGAGCACCAGCAAGACAGCCATGCTGATGTTAAAGACACGCCGTGTCCGGGGTGACTTCTGGAGGACCCGGCTGAGCGCGACGCCGAAGCCGGTCCAGGCGGAGGTGGAGCCGATCGTGACCAGCACCGACATGGCCAGGATGACCGCGAGTTCCTGCGACATGCGGCCACCCACGGTTGTATAGGTCGTGATGGCTCCGATCGCGAAGACCCAGCCCTTGATGTTGATCCATTGAAAAAGGAACGCCTCGAGAAACGTCAGCGGGCGGCCCATTGCGGAGTCCGCTGTGTCGGGGCTGGCCGTGGCGATACGCCAGGCCAGATAGATCAGGAACGCGGCGCCAACGAACTTCATGACCGCGTGCGTCTCCGGATGGCGTTCGAACACGGCGCCGAGACCCAGGCCGACCGCCAGGAGGAGCAGCGGAAACCCGAACACGATGCCCAGCAGATGCGGGAGTGTGCGGCGAACGCCGAAGTTCGCGCCCGACGCGGCCAGCATCAGGTTGTTCGGCCCCGGGGTGAACCCGGCCACGATCGCAAACGGCAGGAACGCGGCGGCCAGCGTCAGCACGGCAGGCTCACTGGTCGCCGAACGAGAGTAGTGCCCTGTGCGCCGATGATGGGCGGCTTCGCAGTGCTCGCGTGGCGTCGACGAGCTCGGCCTCGGTGTGCGGCCCTGTCGCCAGCACCCGCCTGAAGGCCACGATGGTGGCGCGGGTGTCACGCCCCAGCGACTCGTACACCTCGAACCATGTCGGGAAGTGACGCGTATAGGTGCTGTCGAACGCCAGTCCCGCGTTGTTCATGACCGCCGGACAGGTATTGAATGATGCCGCTGGTTCGGACGCCTGGCACTCACGCGCGAAGTCGGCATAGAGTGCCGCCTTCCTGGCCAGGGCGTCGTCGCGGGTGACCTCGCCAGCGTCGTGCGCATCGTAGACCTCTGTCAGTCTCCGGACATACGCGTTGACGATGCGCGACTTGAGCTGGAATCGATCGACCTCGCGATCCAGCCGCCGATACGGCTCCGATCCGTCTCCGTAGGTGGCGCTGGCGAACTCGCGGGCGGCGACGAATCCCACGAGTGTCGCGGCGGCTTCGGCGACGTCAAAGGAGGCCTGCGTCGTTTCCGGCTGGTTGTGAAAGTCTTCATGCGGCACCACGACCAGCGTGCGCTCGAGGGCCGCACCAGCCAGCGCCGGCGAGACGGGGCTCGACCCGCTGGCGACCGCCTCGATCGGATAGAAGAAGAGGTCATGGGTTGTGTCGTCCACCGGGCAGCTCGGCTCGTCCGGCTCGATCAGCTGCAGTGCCTCATACGACGCTGGCAACTCCAGCAGCCCGGTGAAATAGCAGCGATAGACGGCGTCCTGCGCCGCGGAGAAGCGCTGAAAATTGCCCGTGCGCTCGATCCCGAGGCCTTCCTGAAACGCCTGCAGCTCGGCGATGACCGCCTGCCGAGGAGATGCCGGTTCCGTGGCGGGCGCCGATCGTCCGCTGGCGCACGCCGCAACACCGACGGCCACGAGCAGGAGCGCGACGACGGGCGCTACACTCGCGGACCGCTGGCGGCGATATCGTAGGTGACCATGCAGGCGGGGCGTTCGAAAGACAGAGCGCATCAGCGGTGGCGTCATTTTAACCGTCGGTCGCACACCACGATGGTCCCCCCCGGGTGATCCCTACCGCCGATTCGAGGAGATGACGATGCCGGATGCTCGTGGGACGTGTGACCGAGTCCTGGAATCGCGATGAGCTAAGATCCCGGAGTTGACGTGACAGAACGCGACGAAACGAAACAGGATTTCGAGCGAGCGCTTCAGCGCTTGCGCCAGTTGCCAGACGCAGCTCGGGCGCGCGTGCAGGGACGTTTTTCCCAGGCGTTGCTGGACGAGACGTTCGAGATCGAGACGCCGAGGGGGCCGCTCACGTTCGTGATTCTCGGTCGCGGGTCGAGTATTCGCGCGATGTCCGCGCTGAGGAAACAGCCGGCGACCATCGAGTGGATCGATTCGTTCAGCCCGGGCAGCGTGTTCTGGGATGTCGGCGCAAACGTCGGCGTGTACGCGTTGTATGCGGCACGTCGCGGCGACACGACGGTCGTCGCCTTCGAGCCGGCTGCGGTCAACTTCTTTTTGCTGGCCGCCAATTGCGAAGCCAACGGGCTGGATGCCCAGGTGGACTGCCTGCTGATCGGTCTGGGGAGTGAGAAGTCGATCGGGCACATGGCGGTGTCGCAGTTCGTGCCTGCCGAGTCGTTCAGGTTTCGTGGAACGTCAACGACGAAGCACCCGACCCAGCAGGCCGCACTCATGCTGTCGATGGATCAGCTCGTCGAGGAATACGGGGCGGCGTGTCCGAATTACATCAAGATCGACGTGCCGGCATTGACTGAAGCCATTATCATCGGCGGTGCTCGTCTGCTTGGGCGACCGGAGGTCCGTGAGTTGCATATCGAGATGAGAGAAGATTCGGCGACCGGGCGACGAATCGCAGGGATCCTGGATCGGGCCGGCTTCGAGGTTGTGGGTCGGCCAACCCGCGGCGGATCGACGGATCTGATATTCGCCAGGCGGGGCTCGTCCGCACGGGCCATCGCATGAGAGTGCGGTTGCTGCTGTTCGCACTCGTGGTGATCGGGCTATCCACCCCGGCGAGACCAGATGCGCAACAGGCAGGCATGAATCGGCTGGCGCCAGACGTGTTCGACGTGGTGCCACCGTCGGCGCTCGTGCGTGGTGAGCCGGGCAGGATGACCCTTCGCTCGCCGGAGTGCCGGACGTTGCCCCCGGACGAGACACGTCGCCGCATCGTCGATGTGGCTGTGCAGGAGTGGGCGTTCTTTGGATTTCGGATCGTGGATCAGGCCATCGACACCTCCGGTGCACGGCGACGGGGGGCGCGCCTTGGCACGGCCGAGGCCGCGCGCGTCGCGGCGTCGATCGCCGGCTACTGGGCGGTCACGCCGGAGGGCGCCTGGATCGTCGAGCGGCAGAACGATCGATGGAACGGCACGCGGGACATCGGCGCGCGGTGGAACGCGCCCTGGTCTGCGGCGTTCGTCTCGTGGGTCATGTGCGAAGCCGGGCTCGGCAGTACGAATCGGTTTCGGCGCGCTGTCGCTCACCACTCCTACATCGATCAGGCCATTCGCGCGCGCGATGGAGGCGCGTCGCAGGCGGCCTTCACGGCCCACGACGCGGGGGAAATCGCCATCGAGCCTGGCGACCTGATATGCAGTTCCCGTCGTCCCATCTATCGCACGCTTGCGGAGCGGCGCCGCCAGATAGGTGTTGGTGCGCGGAGCCATTGCGACATCGTCGTCGGGGTGGATGAGGCGGGCGGACGGATCCTGGCGATCGGAGGCAACGTCAGGGGAACCGTGAGCCTCAAGCTATTCCCTGCGGTCCGCCACGCCGGGGAGCCGTTCCGGCTGGCCGGTGCCGGCAACGGCGATCGTCCGATGTTTGCCCACTTGAAGCTACGCGCCGCGTCGATCGAAGCCAACGCGCTCGGCGCCAGTCCGACGGTCAGCGCGGTGGGGTGCGTGACCGGACTCAGTGCCGCGACACGGATGGTCGCGGCGAACCTGGGCGCCGCGGGTGTCCGGGCCCTTCGGTGTTGATGGCCGTGCCGTGGTTCGGGTTCGCCAGATGCCGACCCGCTCGGTGTCAGTGCGGAAGGCGGGAGCGCAGGAGTCCGTAGGTCCACGCGCCGGCAAGCGCGCTGGCGAGCGCGACGATCATCACCGTCACCCCGCTGCCGATCAGCGCGTAGATCGGCCCCGGGCAGGCACCAACGAGGCCCCACCCGAGTCCGAATGCGATACCCCCCAGCAGGTGATTGGGTCGCACGGGCCCCATCACCTTCGTCGGGAGGTCGATCGGCTCGCCGCCGAGCGATCGCAGGCTGAAGATCCTGATGGCGAACAACGAGATCGCCGCCGTGAGCACCGCCAGACCGATGATTCCGTACATGTGAAAGCTCTGGAACCGGAACATCTCCTGGATGCGGAACCAGGAGACCACTTCCGACTTCGTCAGCATGATGCCGAAGAGCGCCCCGACGAGGAGGTACGGAAACAGGCGCTCTGTCAGTGGCGCGGAATGTGTTGGCTGCGCGGCGGGGTTCATCGGGTCGATCTCACAGCAACAGCGGCAGGATGAAGTACGTGGAGCAGAGGCCGCCAATGAAGAAGCCGATCACCGCGACCAGCGACGCGCTCTGAAACTCCGCCAGGCCCGTGATGGCGTGTCCAGAGGTGCAGCCTCCAGCGTAGCGGGCCCCGAATCCGACGAGGAACCCACCGCCGACGATCATCGCCAGGCCGGGAAGCGTGAGCAGGCTCCCCCAGCTGAAGACCTCTCGCGGCACGAGACCGGACAAGTCGGTCAGACCAAGCGCCGCAAGGTCGGTGCGCGTCGCCGCAGAAATCTGGATGAAACCGTCGGGGTCCGCCAGGACTGTCGCTGCGACGAAGCCCCCGGCGATCACCCCCAGCACGAACGTGAAGAGCCACGTGCCATCACGCCGCCAGTCGTAGGTGAAGTACTCGAGGCTGCACGGGACCGCGGCCGCACACGCGTGCTGGAGGCTCGTCGAGATCCCGAAGCGCTTTCGCCCGACCAGCAGCAGGAGCGGCACGATCAGGCCGATCAAGGGACCGGCCACGTACCAGGGCCACGGATTGGATAGAAGGTCTCGCACAGGTCAGTCCCTTGCCGCTTCGTCGGTCGCGCGCTCGGCGTGTTGCCAGGAGCCTATACTCTCCTCATAGGTACGATCTTAAGCAGCCGGCTCCGCCGGCCGCTGGGATCGACAGGGACATCAACAACCTTCATGCTGGGGTTGCGACACCAACCAGCAAAGGAGGCTGCGATGTCCCCCACAGAGCTTACCAAGGTCCGGGACGCCCTGGCACGGGCGCTCTCGGTCGAGGCCGTCAATCAACTGGGCCGGGACACGGGGCAAGCCGTGCGGCTGCGCACGGTCACGCCGCATCGACTGTTCCTCGCGGTGGTCTCGGCGCTCGCCAGTGCCCGCGTGGAATCGCTCGCGGACTTGCTCCGCGCGTTCAATCATCAGCAGGGCGTTGACGTCGCGTACAAGGCGTTCTACAACCGACTCGCGCGGGTGGGGTTCGCGACCTTCATGCGCGGGATGTTGGCGCGGCTGATCGATCGACTGCGCCTCGACACGCTGTCGGCCGAGGGTGAGCGGGCCGTCGCGCGCTTTCGAGACATCGTGATTCAGGACGGGTCATCGTTTGCGCTGAAGGCCGCGCTCCACCCCACCTTCCCGGGCCGTTTCACCGCGATTGAACCGGCCGCGGTCGAGGTGCACGCGACCTACAGTGGGTTCGCCGACGAGGTCTGCGCCGTGCGCGTCGCCCCCGACAAGGAGGCCGAGCGGCCGTTTCTGCCGGCCCCGGCGACCTTGACGGATTGTCTTCTCCTGGCGGACCGCGGCTATCCCAGCGTGGCGTATTTTGAGGCGGTCCGCGCGCAGGGGGGCTTCTTCATCGTGCGCCTCACGCGC
>JAQBVV010000039.1 GCA_027622905.1 Acidobacteriota bacterium | reverse complement strand
TAGCTCAATTGGCAGAGCAGCAGACTCTTAATCTGCGGGTTGGGGGTTCGATTCCCCCCCGGCTCACCACGAATCCTTAGAACGTCAACGCCCGGTCGCCTGTGCGCCAGCTCTGGCGCACGCGACATTCCCGGTTCGCTCCACCTGCAGACGACGATGCGGACACTCGCCGCCGACTGCGCTACAGTTGCTCCGATGCGCTTCGCCCTGGCCGTCGTGCTTCTGGCGGGTGCGCTGTTCGGCATGCGGACCGAGGCAGCGCTGGCCGTCGATGTGCTCCGCTCCGTTGGCGGACTGCCACCCCATATCGTCGGACTGTTCGAAGAGCCCCTGGCATTTCAGCGGACCCCGGATGGTCTGTACTACGTGTTCGACCGGCGGGGTCACAGCGTCTACCAGATCGACGCGGACAGGAAGGCCGCGCGGAAGATCGTGGAGATCGGACAGGAGCTGGGCCGCATCATCCAGCCTCGAGGGTTCGATACCTCCGCCGACGGATCGTTCGTCGTCGCCGACTCGCCCAAGAACGTTGACCGCCTGCAGATGTTCGGAGCGGGCGGGATCCGGCTCCGCGGGTTCAACCTGCCGGCGCGAGAGCGAACCGCCGCGATCACGTTCGGCTCCGTGGTCATGAGCGGCATCGCGTCGGTCCGATACGCCGGCCCCAATCTGCTCATCAGTCATCCCGAAGGTGGCGCACTGTTCACGGAGTATCGCCGGTCGGGCTTCCCCGTTCGCAGCATCGGCCGGCTGCGCGACACGGGCCACGAACAGGACCACGATCTCCATCTGGCGCTCAACGTCGGCTTCCCGATCGTCGATCCAACTGGCGGCTTCTATTTCGTGTTCGCGGGCGGGCGTCCCATATTCCGGAAGTACGACGGCGACGGGAGGTTGCTGTTCGAACGCCACGTCGAGGGGACCGAGCTGGACGACTACGTCGGTTCGCTGCCGACACGCTGGCCGACGCGGCGGACCGCGGACGGCGAACTACCGCTCGTGCTGCCCGCGATCCGCGCAGCCGCGGTCGATGCCACGGGGCAGCTCTGGATCTCGCTGACCGAGCCGTACACCTACGTCTACGACGCGCACGGGGACAAGGTTCGCACCGTCCAGTTCAGCGCCGCGGGCATCGTCAGCCCGACCAACCTCTTCTTCACACCGAACGGCCGGCTGCTGGTCACGCCCGGATGCTACGAGTTCGACCCGACCGCGGGCTAGACGCTCGGGCGTTTCAGCGTCAGTCAGCGCCACCGAAGTCCGCGGCGCTGAGGTGCTGAGTTACAGCTGAAGTACGGGCGCGCGGTGGCGTGGTAGAATCCACAGTCCTGTCCACAGAGATATTCACCAGCTTGCGGAAGTGGCGGAATTGGCAGACGCGCTAGCCTCAGGAGCTAGTGACCGCAAGGTCATGGGGGTTCGAGTCCCCCCTTCCGCACCAGACTTCGCTCGCTTGCGCGAGCTTCGTCCTGGCAAGCCAGATTCTCTCGCTAGACATGAGCTTCGCCTGGCAAGCCACGTTCCCTGCGTTGGTGTGTGACTGGGTACCGACCCCTGGAGAGGCGCGGTGTCTACTTGTCAGTCGCCTCTTCGGCTGCCTCTTCGACCACATCTTCGATCTGCCAGTCGGCCAGTGGCTGAGGCCCGGGAATGATATCGGCGATATCGGGATCGATCCCAGGAGGCGGTGGCGGTTCCGACGCCTTCCGCTGCTTGACGTCCTGACGTTTCGCCGCCTTGTCCTGACGCCGAACGTTTAGATTCTTTTCCCGTTCTCGCTTTGCCGCGGTCGGTCGTGCATTGCGTGCCATGCTCCAACTCCACTACTCAAGGCTCCAACACCCAACCGGACCCGCGGGTCTCGGGCTGAGGTCTGAACCTGAGAACTCAGTAATTACCAGCGCGGGTCTGTGCGGCGCCCACCTCTACCACCTTGGCCGCCGCGACCGCGTGCACCGGCACCCCCACCAAAACCGCCACCGCCACCGCCCGGCCGAACTTCCTGCGGGCGCGCCTCGTTGACGGTCAACGCCCGTCCGCCAAGCTGGTGGCCATTGAGCTGCGTGACAGCCTTCTGCGCGTCGTCGTCGCTCGCCATCTCAACGAACGCGAAGCCTCGCGCGCGACCAGTCATGCGGTCGCGCATCACGGACACGGTCTCTACCTGCCCGGCTTCCGCGAACAGCGTCTCAAGATCCTGTTCAACCGTCTCATACGGAAGATTCCCCACGAACAGTTTGCGACTCATGTCCCTCTCCTGCGTCAACGCACAACGCGTAATCCCTGGTAGCCAGAGTTCCCACCGCTGGCTCACGTTCGCAGGAGACGCGAGTCCGTCAGACCGGAGTCCGACAGGCGGGGTATGTAGCGGGCTCGGCTCCAAGCGGTCCGTTCAGGATACACCATTCCGCGACGCGGTTCCCCTGGGTGCACATGCTAGGATTACGCTTCGCGCGTACCGTTTTCCGCACCGCAGTACGTTCGGCGCGGGCATCGACGGTCGCATCCGGCACGCCGGTCGATCCCGGCGCGCGCGTGGCTGCTGGCAGGCGTGCGTTGCAGAGGTAACCGACGTTGACCGACCTTCCCGATCGCATCAATCGCATCACGGAACTGGCCCACGATCTGTGGTGGAGCTGGACACCAAGCGGCCGCGATGTCTTCCGCCGCCTCGACTATCCACTCTGGCGCCTCACGTGGCACAACCCGGTGCGCATGCTGAACACCGTCGCGCCGGACGTGATCGCGCGGGCGATCGCGACCCCGGCATGGCTCGATAGCTACGACCACGTACTCACGCAACTCGACGAGGCGCACGCGGCGCGCGACACCTGGTATTCGGGAGCGTGCGGCACATCCAGCGGCACACCCATCGCGTACTTCTCCGCCGAGTTCGCGCTGCACCAGTCGCTCCCCATCTACGCCGGTGGCCTGGGCGTGCTCGCCGGCGATCACTGCAAGGAGGCCAGCGACCTTGGCGTGCCGCTGGTCGGCATCGGCTTCATGTATCCCCAGGGGTATTTCCGCCAGAGCATGTCACCCGACGGGTGGCAGGAAGAGACCTACGAGCGACTGCACTGGTCGGACACACCGATCGAGCCGGCACTCCTGCCAGACGGTCAGCGATGCGTCGTCTCCGTCCCGCTCGATGGCCGCGCCCTGCTGGCTGCCGTCTGGCGAGTCCGTGTCGGGCGCGTCAGCCTCTATCTGCTCGACACGAGTCTTGAAGACAACGCTCCGATGGACCGCGGACTGTCGGCGCGCCTGTACGGAGGCAACCGGGAGATGCGCCTGCAGCAGGAGATCGTCCTGGGCATCGGCGGCGTACGGGCCCTGCGTGCGCTCGGCATCCAACCCGGCGTCTACCATCTCAATGAGGGACACGCCGCGTTCGCCGTGTTCCAGCGCGTGCAGGACTTGAGCGAGGCTGGCGCGTCGTTTGACGCGGCACTGGACGAGGTGCGGCGCACGACCGTCTTCACGACTCACACGCCGGTGGCAGCTGGCCATGACGCCTTTCCCTTCGAACTCGTGGACACCCATTTCGGAAGCGCGTGGGCTGGCCTCGGCGACCATCGGGAACAGTTCTTCGAGCTGGCGCACCACGACAGCGGCGGTGGACCGATGTTCAACATGACGGCCCTGGCCATGCGTACTGCAGGAGCCATCAACGGCGTCAGCCAGCTCCACGGCGACGTCACCAGACAGATGTGGCGCTCGATCTGGCCCGACACGCCCGCCGACCAGTTGCCCGTGTCGTCGATCACGAACGGCGTCCACGTGCCGACATGGATGTCGTCCGAACTCGCGGCGCTTCTCGAGCGGCACCTCGGCGCCGACTGGCTGGACCATCACGACGACCCGGCTTTCTGCGACAGGATCCTGACCATTCCTGACGAGGAGCTGTGGGCGGTGCGCCAGAATCTCCGGGGCTATCTGTTCACCTTTATTCGGGAACGTGCGCGCCACCAGTGGACGACCCAGGGCATCGCCGCCGCCCGGATCGTCGCGGCGGGCACGATGCTGGATCGCCACACGCTGACGATCGGCTTTGCACGCCGCTTCACCAGTTACAAGCGACCGGAGCTCATCTTCTCCGACCCCGACCGCCTGGCGGCCATCCTGAACACTCCGGGGCGCCCCGTCCAGCTGCTGTTCGCGGGCAAGGCCCACCCGGCCGACGAGGCCGGTAAACAGCATATGCAGGCGATCTATCGACGGGCGCTGGACCCGAAGTTCGGCGGACGTATCGCATTTGTCGAAGACTACGACCTCCACATCGCGCACTTTCTCGTGCAGGGCTGTGACGTCTGGATGAACACCCCGCGAAAGCCGCTCGAAGCCAGCGGGACAAGCGGGATGAAGGCGGCCATCAACGGCACGCCTCACCTGTCGATCGGCGACGGCTGGTGGGCCGAGGGCTACACGGGCGACAACGGCTGGCTCGTGGAGGGACAGACGCAGGACAGCGACCCGAAAGCCCAGGACTGGGCTGATGCGCAGTCCCTCTACGCCGTGATCGAACAACAGCTGGTCCCGACGTTCCTGGACCGCGATGCCCAGGGAGTGCCGCACCGCTGGCTCCAGGTCGCGAAGCAGTCGATTCGCACGATCCTGCCGCGGTTCAGCGCGCGCCGGATGGTCAAGGAGTACGCCCGGACCATGTACATGCCGGCGCTCACGCAGCGGGTCGACCAGTAGCAGGAGGGCCGAGCCGAGACCTGACCAAGGGTCTCCCCCGCGCCGATGCAGGCGCAGGCACCCGACGCGGGCCGGGACGCAACAACGGGCGGGTCCAGTAAGATCGACCGCATGCCCAGGAAGTCAGGCGCTGCCAAAGTCCGCTGCGCGCTCTGCGCGGCCAAAGATGTGTCGGAGCCGCGCGGCGAGGAGCGCTACTGTCGGGATTGCTGGGAAAAGAAGATCGCGATCGAGGAGATCGTCGCGCGCGAGTTCGCGCTCAAGCGGTACATCCGGGCACATAGCGCCGAGAAGTACCTGATTTATCATTCCACCATCAAACGTCCGTGCGGGCAGATCATCGTGGTCGATGACGGCTACGATCTGTTCCTGACGGTGCTCACCTATCCGAATTTCGGCTGGGAGGAAGAGGCGTACCACCTTGAGGGCGACCCGGAAGGCCGAAGCTTCGGCGACATTCTCGTCGATATCGTCGCGACCGAAGTCATCGAACCGTGGGGCGGGGGCAAGTGGCACCTGGAGATCTTCCGAGCAGCCAATCCCGAGCCAGAAGACTGGAACGGGGAGATGTGAGCGTATAATCTTCCGGCTTGCTGAATTCGACGCGTCCCCTTGGAGGTCATGATGAATAACTATCGGATGCTCGCATGCGCCAGCGCCATCGCTGCCTTTGCGGCGGCCGGTTGCGCCGGTACACCTGAGACTGCCGAGGAGGCGGCTCCCGCCGCCGCCGAGATGCCCTCGCCGGCCGAAGCCGCTGAGGCTGCCGACGGCGAAGAAGCCGCCGAGGCTGCGCCGCGACTCGTTCCGGCGGTCCGCGGTGACGCGCAGCTCGGCTACACCCAGCCGTCCGTCAGGAATGCCACCATCGACGGCCGTGACTTCGTCGTCACGACAATCGAGGTCAAGAACCTGTCATCCGGCGCCATCGCCGGCCTCACGGTCGACGAGTTCTGGTACGACCGCGCCGGCAACCCGGTGACGGGCGCCAACTTCCGCCATCCGAGGCCATTGCAGCCGGGCGAAGTGATCACCGTCACGCTGGAGACGCCTCGAAACGCGCAGATGGACCGGAACCAGTACAGCTTCGCGCACGCAAACGGCGCGATTGTCGCCACGCTCCAATCGGCGCTCTAGGTCGCATCCTCGACTTGGCTCGACCGGGAGGCACATTCGCCCGCCCGGGTCGAGCCCGGGTCGATGTGATCGCCGTACGCGACCTGCGGCCGTCGCGTCGCCCTCCCCTCGCGACACGCTGCCCACGGTTCCGACCGTCAACGCCGGTCCGGCGTCTGATCTCGCATGCGGACCCGCATCTATACTGGACACCATGCCGCTTGACATCCCGGCCGTGCAGCGTGCGCTGCGCGCCGACCACCTGGACGGGTGGCTGCTCTACGACTTTCACGGGTCGAACCCGATCGCGTCCGGGATGGCGGGACTGACGCACGGCACGCACATGACGACCCGTCGGTGGTACTACCTGATACCCGCCGAAGGCGAGCCGCGCGGCATCGTGCATGCGATCGAGCGCCACAACCTTGACGCGCTCCCTGGGACCACGGTCGCATACGGCGGTCGGGCGCAACTCGAGGCCGCGCTGACGACGCTGCTCGACGGGCTGACCCGCGTGGCGATGGAATATTCGCCGAACTGCGCCATCCCCTATCTGTCGCGCGTCGACGCCGGCACGGTCGAGGCCATCCGAGGCCGCGGGATCGAGATCGTGTCGTCTGGCGACCTCGTCCAGCAGTTCGAGGCGACGTGGAGCGCCGATCAGCTGGCATCCCACCAGGCGGCGTCCGACGCGCTCTATCGAATCAAGGATCGCGCGTTCCACGCAGCCGCAGCCGCCGTGCACGAGCACTCGAGGCTCACCGAGTACGACCTCCAGCAGCAGATGGTCACGTGGTTCGAGGACGAGGGGCTCATCAGCGATTCGGCGCCGGTGGTCGCGGTCGGCGCCAGCGCGGGAAACCCCCACTACCTGCCGACCGTGGACGTCTGCCGGCCGATCGTCTCCGACGAGGTCCTCCTGCTGGATCTCTGGGGCAAGCAGACCGCTCCCCGCTCGGTGTTTGCGGATATCACCTGGGTCGGTGTGATTGGCGTGACGGTCCCGCGCGAACCCGCCGAGGCGTTCGGCGCGATCGTGAGGGCCCGCGACGCGGCCGTCGACCTCGTTGAGGTTGCGGCGCGGACGGGGCGGGATCTACGGGGCTGGGAGGTGGATCAAGCCGCACGCGAGGTACTGCAGGACGCGGGCTTCGGCGACCACATTCTGCATCGCACCGGGCACAGCCTTGGCGAAAGCGTGCATGGCAACGGCGTCCATCTCGACGACTACGAGACGCACGACGACCGCCGGTTGCTCCCGGGCGCCGGTTTCACGATCGAACCGGGCGTGTATTTCGAGACCTTTGGCGTGCGCACCGAGATCAACATGTTCCGCGGCGCACACGACGCTCGCGTGACTGGGGCGCGCCAGATGGAGATAATGACCTTATAGGTGAAGTTCTGTCGTCAGTGAGGATACCCATGACCAACCGCAAAACAACCTTCTTTTACGCTGCGCTGATTGCTGTCGCTTCGCTAGCGGTCGGGATGGTCATCGCGTCCAGACTTGGCATGTCGCCAGCGTCGATGGCACAGACAGCCGCTCCGCCGATGAACAGCGCGCCGATTACCGGTCCGCTCACGGCCACCACGTTCCGCGATGTCGCGCAGGCGGTGTCGCCTGCCGTGGTGAATATCAGGACCGAATCGCAACAGCGCGGCCAGGACCTCAGCGAGTTCTTCGGCGGCGGGAACGATCTCTTCGAGCGTTTCTTCGGGCAGCCGAACCCCGACCGCGCGCCGCAGGAGCCGCGCGAGCAATTGGTCCAGGCGGCCGGCACCGGCTTCATCATCGACAAAGAGGGCTTCATCCTCACGAACAATCACGTCGTGGAGGGCGCAACCAAGATCGCGGTCTCGCTCTTCGGCGAGGACGGCGACCGGGAGTACGCGGCCAGGATCGTTGGCCGCGACCCGCTGACAGACAGCGCGTTGATCCAGTTGACCGAACAGCCCGACCACGAGCTCCCGGCGGTCACGTTCGGTGACTCCTCCCTGATCCAGCCCGGGGATTTCGTCGTGGCCATCGGGAACCCCTTCGGACTGGCGCATACGGTCAGCGTGGGCATCATCAGCGCGGTCGAACGTCCGTACCCCGTCTCCGAGGGCCGATCCGCCCAGGTGCTGCAGACCGATGCGGCTATCAATCCCGGCAACTCGGGTGGGCCCCTGCTGAATCTCCGCGGGGAAGTCGTCGGCATCAACACCGCGATCATCAGCGGCGGCCAGCAGGCTGGCAACGTCGGCATCGGCTTCGCGATCCCGAGCAACGTCGTCCGTGAGCTGCTACCGCAACTGCATGCAGGCAAAGTCACCCGCGGACGCATCGGTGTCGGTATCGGGGCGGTACCCGCCGACGCGGTGGACGAGTTCGGCCTGGAGAACCGCAACGGTGCCGTGGTGCTGAATGTCGCACCGAATGGCGCCGCGGAGCGCGCCGGCGTCGAGCCGGGCGACGTGATCGTGGCCTACAACGGCACACCGGTCAGAAACCGCGATGGGCTGGTCGCGATGGTCACCGCCACGAGGCCGGGCACGACGGTGCCGCTCAGCATCGTGCGCAACCGGCAGCAGCAGACACTCAGCATCACCGTCGAGGAACTCGATATCGAGGCCGAAACGCTGGCGCTGCGCGGCCCGAGCGGCGGCGGCGACAACGACCCGCGGCAAGAGACGACCACCGGCTTCGGCCTGACGCTCGGCAACATCACGCCGCAGATTGCCCAGCAGCTCCGACTCGACCGGGGCACGAGGGGTGCGGTCATCACGGATGTCGAACCTGGCAGCCCGGCAGCACGCGTGGGGCTCTCGGGCGGAGACGTCATCGTGCGCGTGGGACAGGAGACCATCGAGACTGCGGCCCAGGCAGGACTGGAGCTCGACCGAGTTCCGTCCGGCGGCACCGCGTTTCTGCGGGTGCTTCGGGATGGCCGTGAAACATTCGTCGCCGTGACCAAGGAATAGACCGCAGGCTTCGAGCCACAGGCCACGGGCCGCCAGACCGCAGGCCTCGGGCCGTCGTTCGGGATACCCCGGGCGGACGGCTTGAGGCCTTTTGTCCTTGTGATACAAAGACCGCTGTGCCCTGACCGATGATCGAGCGCGAAGTCAAACTCCGATTCGACAGCCCCGACCAGGCCCGCGCGGCGATTCTCGCGACGGGCGCCACGCTGCTGCGCGACCGGCGCCTCCAGGAGGATGCGTTGTTCGACACCGATGACGAGGTGCTCCAGGGTCAGCACTCCGCCCTCAGGCTCCGGACCGAGACGGGCACGAGTCTGCTGACGTTCAAGGGCCCTGTCGCTGCTGACACCATGAAGGTACGCGACGAGTACGAAACCGAAGTCGGGAGTCACGTCGTCATGACGCAGGTACTTGCGGCACTCGGTCTGCACGTCTGGTTCCGCTACGAAAAATATCGGGAGGAGTACACCGCCAAGGACGTGATCGTGGCCCTCGACGAAACCCCCGTCGGGACGTATATCGAGATCGAGGGGGACGAGCACGGGATCCTTGCCATGACCCGTGCGCTCGGCCGCACGCCCGAAGACTTCATCCTGCAGTCCTACCGGCGGCTGTTCGTCCTGCGCAGGGAGGAGTACGGTCTGGGCCCCGACATGCTCTTTCGGACTCGATGATTCCAGCACTGATACTGACAGCCGGTTTCGGCACCAGACTCCGTCCGCTCTCGCTGGTGCGCGCCAAGCCGGCAGTGCCCGTGGCCGGACAGCTCTTGGTCGTGCGCATTCTCGGCCAGCTCTCCGCCGGCGGCGTCAGCGATGCGGTCCTCAACCTGCACCATCTGCCGCACACCATCACCAGGGAGGTGGGGGACGGGGCCCACCTCGGGATGCGCGTCCGCTACTCGTGGGAAACGCCGATCCTGGGATCGGCCGGTGGCCCCCGCCAGGCCTTGCCGCTGCTGGCCTCACCGACGTTCCTGATCGCCAACGGCGACACGCTGACGACCCTCGATCTGCCCGCGCTGATCGACGCACACCGGCGCTCGGGCGCGCTGGTCACGATGGCCGTCGCGGAAAACACGGAACCCGAGAAGTACGGCGGCGTCGTGGTCGACAGCACTGACGCGGTCACGGCCTTTGCCGGGCGCGGGTCATCGCACCAATCGTGGCATTTCCTTGGCGTGCAGGTGGCAGAGGCAGCGGCATTCGCCGGGCTGGCGGCCGGTACGGCGCACGAGTCTGTCGCCGAGGTCTACCCCGCCCTGATCGGCTCCCGCGCCGGGTCGGTGCGCGCGCACAGATGCCAGGCGGCGTTCCTCGACATCGGCACCCCGAGAGACTACGTGCGCACGTCGCTCCTGATCGCGCGCCGCGACGGCGACCCGCTCACCGGCAGACGCACGCACGTCGACCCGACCGCTGACGTCGAGGCATCGGTCCTGTGGGACGATGTGCGCGTGGGCGCCGGATCCCGGCTTCAGGGCTGCATCGTGACTGACGGCGTGCGGGTCCCGGACGGCACGTCGTGGACCGACGCGGCCATACGGCCGGCCATCGGTGCCTTGCTGCCGGGAGAACGCCGCGTCGGCGACCTGGCCATCACGGCGATCTGAGCTGGCGCCATGACCGAGCCTTCGAACATCGCCACGGCCGTGCGCGAGCGCATCGACCGGTTTCTGGACGCCTCGGTATCCGAGCGACAGGGTGCCACCATTGTGCGCCTGACTGGCGACGCGGGCGACCGGCAGTATGTCCGCGTCCTGCGCGACGGTGCGGCCTCCCAGGTACTCGCGATACACCCTGGTCCGATCGCATTTGACGCGCTGCCGTTCACGAACGTCGCCGCGCTCATGCATGCCATGCCGGTGCCGATTCCCAGGATTCTCGGCCACTCCGACGCACTTGGTATCATTGCGCTTGAGGACCTGGGCGACGTCACGCTGCAGACCCACATCGAGACGGCACCTGCAGACGCGCGCGCCGATCTGTATCGGCAAGCGGT
Source organism: Acidobacteriota bacterium (assembly GCA_027622905.1). Taxonomy (GTDB): domain Bacteria; phylum Acidobacteriota; class Vicinamibacteria; order Vicinamibacterales; family UBA2999; genus JAQBVV01. The sequence goes on along the minus strand of JAQBVV010000039.1, from coordinate 13,047 downwards.
CACGTTGATCGGCACCATCCAGCGACGCGGCCGGGAGCTGGCATCCCCAGCCCACGTGCCGTACGGGATCGCCTTTGACGAGGAGAAGCTGGTCTGGGAGCTGCAGTTCTTCACGACGCACTTTCTGGTGGCGCACCGCCGCGCGGCGCTGACCGACCGCGTCACGACAGCCCTGACACGCGAGTACGCGGAGATCGCCAGCGAGCTGGCCGCGAGTCATCGCGTGCTCTGCCATCGCGACTACCACAGCCGCAACCTGATGGTGCACGACGCGCGCTTGTACATCATCGACTTTCAGGACGCGCGCATGGGGCCGGACACCTACGACCTGGTGTCGCTGCTGCGTGACTCGTATGCGGACCTCGACGGCGAGCTCGTCGAAGCGCTCATCGACCACTTCCTGACCGAACGCGCCGCGCCAGGCGAGGATGCGCTGGCGTTCCGGCGCCGCTTCGACCTGATGGCGCTGCAGCGTAATCTGAAAGCCCTCGGCACGTTCGGATTCCAGTCCGAATCTCGGGGCAGCTCGACCTATCTGCCGTTCATCCCCAGAACGCTCGACCATGTCCGCGCGAACCTGGCGGCGTATCCCCGCTTCGGGCGTCTCCAGACGATGCTCGCTGAGTACCTGCCGGAACTGCGACAGTGACCTGGAAAACCTAAATCCTCGTAGACTAGTGGTTTGGCTGACCACCGTTTCGGAATGTCGACGCACGTGTTCCACGAGTCGCGGCTCACGCGGGAGCACGTCGTGCATATCGCGGCGCACGGATTCGAGGCGATCGAACTGTTCGCGACGCGCACGCATTTCGATTACCACGACGCGCAGGCGGCGGACCACCTGGCGGAATGGCTCGCAGACACGCGACTGACCCTCCACTCGATGCACGCGCCAATCGGCGAAGGCCTCAAGGACGGCCGGTGGTTCGGCACGCTGTCGAACGCGTCGCGCGATGACGCGCAACGGAGAGCCGCACTGGCCGAGACGCGCGCGGCGCTGCAGGTCGCGCGCCGCGTGCCCTTCCGGTTCCTCGTCGTGCACCTCGGTGTCCCCTCCTCGGCGCAGCCGTCGCGGGACGACGCGCCGCCGGACGTGGCCCGACGGAGCCTTGAAGACATCGTCGCGATGGCCGCCGACGTGGGCGTGCGGGTGGCGGTGGAAGTCATTCCGAATCGACTGTCCGGCGCGGCGGCGCTCGTCGAGCTGATCGAGGATCACCTTGACGGACTCGACGTCGGCATCTGCCTCGACTACGGGCACGCCCACCTGATGGGCGACGTCGCCGAGGCGGTCGAAACAGTCTCCGGACATCTGTGGACAACCCACATCCACGACAACGACGGCCAGCGCGACGATCACCGTGTGCCGTTCTCAGGTTCGATCGACTGGGGCGCCGCGATCGTGGCCACGCAGAAGATCGGCTACGACGACGTGCTGATGCTCGAGGTCGCCAACACCGGCGACCCGGTCGAGATTCTTCAACGGTCGGCCAGGGCGCGAGCGCGACTGGACGCGGCCTTTCTCACGATGTAACCGTGCCGACTGCATAGATCCATGCGCATCAGAATCGCAGACATCGCCACCTACGATGGCCAGCAGATCACCATTCAGGGCTGGCTGCACAACCGCCGGTCAAGCGGCAAGATCCATTTCCTGATCGTGCGCGATGGCACCGGATTCGTGCAGACCGTGATGTCGAAGGCCGCGGTCGGCGACGAGGCGTTCACCCAGGCCGATCACCTGTCGCAGGAGACATCGCTGTCGGTGACGGGTACCGTACGCGCGGACGCCCGAGCCAGGGGCGGATACGAGATCGACGTCACGCAGGTCGAGGTCCACGGCGCAGCGCACGACTACCCCATCACACCGAAGGAGCATGGCGTCGACTACCTGCTGGACCGTCGGCACCTCTGGATCCGCGCCGAGCGTCAAACAGCGATCCTGCGCATCCGCCACGAGGTCATCGACGCGGTTCGCGACTTCTTGAACTCGCGCGACTTCATCCTGTGCGACACGCCCATCTTCACGCCCGCGGCATGCGAAGGCACGACCACGCTGTTTCCCGTGCAGTATTTCGACGACACGACAGCGTTCCTGACCCAAAGCGGTCAGCTCTACAACGAGGCCAATGCCATGGCGCTCGGCAAGGTGTACTGCTTCGGGCCGACCTTCCGCGCCGAGAAGTCGAAAACCCGACGCCACCTCACCGAGTTCTGGATGGTTGAACCCGAGATGGCGTACGCGGATCTCAACGACGTCATCGAGCTGGCCGAGGGCCTCATCGTCAGCGTCGTCTCGAGGGTGCTGGACCGGCGCCGCCAGGAACTGGAGGTGCTCGAGCGCGACGTCTCGAAGCTGGAGAGCATCCAGGCACCGTTCCCACGCCTGACCTACGACCGCGCGGCACAACTGCTCAAGGACCACGGGCAGCCGTTCGCGTACGGCACGGATTTCGGCGGCACCGATGAGACGGTGCTGTCCGAGCAGTTCGACCGCCCCGTCTGCGTCACCCACTATCCGAGCCGAATCAAAGCGTTCTACATGCAGCCGGACCCGCAGCAGTCGGACAAGGCGCTCTGCGTCGACATGCTGGCCCCCGAAGGATACGGAGAGATCATCGGCGGTGGCCAGCGACTCGACGACCTCGACCTGCTGCGTGAACGCATCGAGGCGCACGGTCTGCCGCAGGAGGCGTTCGACTGGTATCTCGACCTTCGACGCTACGGCACCGTACCGCATGGCGGCTTCGGTATGGGGATCGAACGCTGCGTGGCGTGGATCTGCAAGCTCGAACACGTGCGCGAAACGATTCCGTACCCGCGTATGCTGCATAGACTGTATCCCTGATGAAAATCGGCCTGATCTCCCTCGGCTGCCCGAAGAACCTCGTCGATTCCGAGGTGATGCTCGGCCTGGCGCAACAGGCTGGCCACGAATTGACCCGTGACGCCGCCGACGCGGAGGTACTGGTGGTCAATACCTGCGCGTTCATCGACAAGGCCAAGCAGGAGTCGGTTGACGCCATCCTGGAGATGGCCGAACTCAAGAAATCCGGCCGCTGCCGCACGCTCGTCGTGGCCGGGTGCATGGCGGAGCGCTATCGAGCGGAGCTGCAGGAGCAGATACCCGAGATCGACGCGATCATCGGCACGGGGCAAGTGCCGGAGATCGTCAGTGTGCTCGGCGGCGCCGCGCCGGGCGGCGGCGGGCCCGCTGTGATTCCATTGCTGCGCGCCAACGGCGAGCCGGTCGGCGCCCTGAGCCCACTCCACACCGGACAGGCCCTGCCCAGCTACATCTATGACGCCGACACGCCCAGATTGCTGGCCACGCCCCGCCACTACGCCTACGTGAAGATCGCCGAGGGCTGCGACTACAAATGCGCCTTCTGCATCATCCCGACGCTGCGCGGGCACTACCGAAGCCGGACCGCACCGTCGATCCTGCGCGAGGCCGACACGCTGGTCGCCAACGGCGTCAAGGAACTGCTCCTCATTTCCCAGGATACGAGCTTCTACGGCATCGATCGGGGGGAGCGCGGCGCCCTCGCGCGACTGCTTCGTTCTCTCGACCGCGTCGACGGCCTCGAGTGGATCCGCATGCTCTACCTGTACCCGACGACCATCGGCGACGATGTGCTGGACGCGATTGCCGACAGCGCGAAGGTGTGCCGCTACATCGACCTTCCGCTGCAGCACGCCTCCGACTCGGTCCTCAAGCGCATGAAGCGCCCGGGCACGCGCGCCGGCTACGAGCGCCTGCTGGATCGGATTCGCCAGCGGGTCCCAGGCGTCGCACTCAGGACGACCTTCATCGTCGGGTTCCCGGGCGAAACCGAGCATGACTTCCAGGAGCTACAGGATTTCGTCGACACCGTGAAATTCGATCACATCGGCGTCTTCACGTATTCCCACGAGGACGGCACCTCGGCCCACGCGCTGGCCGACGACGTGCCGGCGAAGACCAAGCAGCGACGATACGAGCGGCTCATGGAAGCGCAGCAACGCCACGTGGCCGGCGCGCAGGCCGGGCGCATCGGTCGGCACGTCCGCATCCTCGTGGACGGTCCTTCCGACGAACACGAACTGGTCCTGCGAGGCCGCCTGGAGGGTCAGGCACCCGATATCGACCCGGTCGTGTATCTGACCGATTGCAATCCCGCGGACATCCCCACCGGAACGTTCATCGAGGCCGAGATCGTCGGCAGTCAGAGCTACGACCTCATCGCCCGTCCGTTGTCCGTAACGACAACTGTGTGATAGCCTCACAGGTCGTTACCTAGGTGGAGTGCTACTCCAAGTGGGCTGGTGCCCACTTTTTTTGTTTGAGAACGGGTTAACTGGTTTTCCCGCAGAAAGATGGAGCCGATCGCACAGATTCGGGCCGTCGCTGAACGCGTGGCCGCGTCGCACGGGCTGAACGTGTGGGATATCCAGAGCCGCCGCGAGGCGGTCGGGCATGTCATACGGATCGTGATCGATCGGCCAGGGCCGGCGGCATCGACGGAAGACAGCGTCGGCATCGAGGACTGCGCGCAGGTGAACCGCGAGATCGGCACGATTCTCGACGTCGAGGATCCGCTCCCGTTTGCCTACACGCTCGAGGTGTCGTCGCCAGGCCTCGACCGCCCGTTGCGGGATTCCGGCGACTATAGCCGCTTCGCCGGTCGACTGGCGAAAGTGGTCGTGAGCGAAGAAGTTGACCACCAGAAGGCGTTTGAGGGGCGACTGCGGGGCGTCGATCAGGGTGATGTATTGCTCGAAGCGTCGAACGGTCGACTGCATCGGCTGCCCTGTCGGTTGATCACGCGCGGCCGGTTGGACGTTGAATTCTGAGACTGTTGGGATAGTCGGGCACATTCGGGTGTCCGGGAACGAGAGAAATGCAAAACCCACTACTGCAGACGATCGAAGCGCTCGCCAAGGAAAAAGGGATCGAGCCCGACACGATCATCGCCGCTATCGAGGACGCGGTCCTCACCGCGTCCCGCAAGTTCTATAAGACCACCGAAGACCTGAAGACTCGGTTCAATCAGGACACCGGGCAGGTCGACCTTTTCGCCATCAAGCACATCGTCGCGGACGTGGACGACGCGTCCACGCAGATCTCGCTCAAGGACGCGCAGGCGATCTACGGCGACGAGGCGGAAGTCGACATGGAGATCGAGTTTCCAAAGCGCACCGACGTGCTGGGCCGCATCGCCGCCCAGACCGCGAAGCAGGTCATCTTCCAGAAGGTACGCGAAGCGGAGCGCGAGAACATTTTTGCAGAGTACAACGACCGCGTGGGCGAGGTGGTCAACACCACGGTGAAGCGGTTCGAGAACGGGGATCTGATCGTCGAAGTCGACCGCATCGAGGCGGTGCTCCCGCGCAAGGAACAGTCACGGGCGGAAAGCTACAGCCCCGGAGAGCGTATCCGTGCCGTGATCACCGGCGTGAATCTCGGCGCAAAGGGCGCCCAGGTCGTGATGTCGCGCACCGATCCGGCCCTGCTGATCAAGCTCTTCGAGCAGGAGGTGCCAGAGATTTACGACGGCACCGTCATCATTCGCGGGGCGGTAAGGGAAGCGGGCGACCGCGCCAAGGTGGCCGTCTACTCGCGTGAGCGGGACATCGACCCGGTCGGCGCCTGCGTCGGCATGAAGGGCACCCGCGTGCAGGGCATCATCCGTGAACTCCGCGGCGAGAAGATCGACATCGTCGAGTGGTCCGATGACCCGGTGCTGTTCGTGACCAAAGCGCTGAGTCCCGCGAAGGTCCAGCGGGTGACGATCGTCGACGACCAAGAGCGCATCATGGAGGTCGTCGTCGAGGACATGCAGCTCTCCCTCGCGATTGGCAAGAAGGGGCAGAACGTCCGGCTGGCGGCCAAGCTGACGGGATGGCGTATCGACATCAAGAGCGAAGAGGACAAGCGCCGCGAAGTCGAGGAACAGTTCGGGGCCCTGGAGCTTGAAGAGGGCGCTGATGCACAAGGCGCGGCAGAAGGCGCGGCAGAAGACGCAATCGCCTCAGCGGTGCCAGACAGCGATGCTCCGGACGCGATGCCTGAGAAAGAAGCCGCGGCTGTCGCGGCCGACGACGCGCCTGAGGAGGAGACCGCAGTGGTCGCGGACGAGGTCACCGCCACCGCGGTCGTCGAAGCGGAAGTCGGAGACAAACAGGACTAGCTCGCTGGGCTGGTCACAGGACTCGAACAAGGGCAAGGATTCACATTTGGCAACGGTTCGGATCTACAAGGTCGCGGAAGTGCTCGGCGTGCCCAGCCAGGAAGTGCTGGCACTGCTCAAGAGCGATCACGGCATCGAGTTGAAGAGCGCCTCCAGCACGCTCGAGGAAGTCGTGGCGCGTTCGTTCATCGAACGGACGGCACGAGAGCGCAAGATCAGCCTTCCCGCCGGTGACATCTTCTCCGCCAAGGCAGCGCCCAAAGCCGCCAAAGGGGGCAAGGGAGGCAAGGGAGGCAAGAAGGCCGCGCTGGCGAAGAAGGCGGAACCGCCTCAGCCGGTCGTGCCGGTGCTTGGCCCACCCCGACTCGTCAAGACCATTCGACCGCCCACCCCTCCGCCAGCCGAGGAGGGGGCCGACGACGCTCCGGACGGCGAGTCCGTCGCCACGCCGACCGACGTGCCCGAGGACGAAGCCATCGAGTCCCCGGCCGAAGTCGCGGCCTCGACAGATACCGAGGAGACCAGCGTCGCCGACGATGACGTGAGCGAGTTGCCGGACGCGACCGTGGAGGACTCGACGACAGATACGCCGCCTGCCGGACGGTTCATCCCGCCGACGCTGCGGCTCCGGATCGAGGAACCGGGTCAGACACTCCAGCCGCCACGCCCGCGCGCCCCCGCGAAACGACCGCAAGTCACGAAGCCGCGCATGGTGAAGGAGCCCGTGGCTGTACCTCCCTCTCGCACCGCCCCGCCGGGCGGCGTCAGGCGCCCTGGATATCCGCCACCGCTGCGCCCGACAACGCCCAGCATGCTGGGCGGCCCGCGACCGCTGCCTGCTCAGCCGGTGCGTCCCCCGGGGCGTCCAGGCATGCCGTCGCCGCGTCCGGCGTTCGGCCGTCCGCCATTCGGACAGCATCGCCCCGGGCAACGGCCCGTGCAGGGCCGTCGCCGCGCGCGACCAACAGCCCCGGTCATACCGACGGCACCGGCCGCGCCGCCGCCGATCACCCGCAGCATCACGTTGGCCGAGGGTATGACGGTCAAGGACCTGTCTGACAAGCTGGATGTGCGCGTCAAGGACGTGCTGGCCAAGCTGCTGATGAAACGCGTCATGCTGACCATCAACAGCACGCTCGACATTGACACGGCGCGCGACATCGCCCGCGACTTCGGTGCCGAGATTGAAATGCGGAGCTTCGAGCAAGAGCTGGTGTCCGCCGAGATCGAAGAGGCCAACGATGAAGACCTCGTGCCGCGGGCACCGGTCGTCACGGTGATGGGCCACGTCGATCACGGAAAGACGTCGCTGCTTGACGCCATCCGCGAGACACGCGTTGCCGAGCGCGAAGCGGGGGGCATCACGCAGCACATCGGTGCGTACCACGTTGACGTGGGTGCGGGCCGCAGTGTCGTCTTCCTCGACACGCCTGGTCATGAAGCGTTCACCCTGATGCGCGCCAGAGGCGCCAAGGTCACCGATGTGGTTGTGCTCGTGGTGGCCGCTGACGACGGGGTCATGCCGCAGACGCGAGAGGCCATCGACCACGCCAAGGCCGCCAACGTGCCGCTGGTCGTCGCCATCAACAAGATCGACAAGCCAGGCTCGAATCCCGAGAACGTGAAGCGCGAACTGGCCGAACTGGAGCTGATGCCAGAAGACTGGGGCGGCAGCACGGTCATGGTGCCGGTCTCGGCAAAGAAGCGAGAAAACCTCGACCAGTTGCTCGAGATGATCCTGCTCTCCAGCGACATCCTCGAGTTGAAGGCGAATCCGAAACGACCCGCGTCTGGCACGGTCCTGGAGGCCAAACTCGATCGTGGTCGTGGACCGGTCGCGACGGTGCTCGTGCAGGACGGCACGCTCAGAGTCGGCGACAACTTGATCGCGGGGCCTGTCGTCGGCAAGGTACGAGCGCTGATCGACGACCGTGGTCGCCCGACGAAGTCGGCCGGTCCGTCAACGCCGGTCGAAGTGCTGGGCCTGACGAGTCTTCCCCAGAACGGCGATCCGTTCCAGACCGTGGCCGACCCGGCCAAGGCCCGTCAGATCGCGACGTTCCGGCAATCGCAGGCGAAGGAGCGCGCCCTCGGTGCCAAGGGCGGCCGCCTGACCCTCGAGTCGCTCAAGGAGCAGATCGCCGAAGGGAGCATCAAGGACCTCCCGATCATCGTCAAGGCTGACGTGCAGGGTTCAGCGGAGGTCCTCGCCGACACGCTCACCAAGCTGTCCGATGAGAAGGTCAGGATCCGTATCATCCGGTCGGGTGCCGGCGCGATTACCGAATCCGACGTGCTGCTGGGATCCGCCTCCAATGCGATCGTCATCGGCTTCAACGTCCGCCCCGATCGCAATGCCGCCGGCGTCGCGGAACGTGAAGGCGTGGACGTCCGCATGCACTCCATCATCTACAACGTCACCGACGAGATCAAAAAGGGCATGGCCGGCATGCTCGATCCGACGTTCAAGGAAGTTCGCGTCGGCACCGCCGAGGTACGGGAAGTCTTCAAGGTGCCCAAGGCCGGTGCGATCGCCGGTTGCATCGTCACCGAGGGACGCATCACGCGCTCGAGCAACACCGTCGCTCGCCTGCTTCGCGACAGCGAGGTGATCAACGAGGGAAAGATCGGCTCGCTTCGGCGCTTCAAGGATGACGTCTCGGAGGTGAAGTCCGGCGTCGAGTGCGGCATCGGCCTCGATCGCTTCAACGACATCAAGGTTGGCGACATCATCGAAGTCTTCACCATGGAACGCGAGGCGGTCACAGCCTGAACGTCGCCTCGCGGCGACGCGATCGCGACGACACATCAATGGCCATGGGACATCGCCCCGATCGCGTCGGTGACCAGATCCGCCAGGACCTGAGCGAGATGCTCACCCGTGGCGATGTTCGCGACCCTGGTATCGGCTTCATCACGCTCACCAGCGTGAAGGTCTCGCCCGACCTCCAGGTCGCGCGGGTGTTGTACACGTCGCTCGGCGACGCCAAGGCCAGGGCGGACACCGCGAAGGCGCTCGAGCGGGCCACGCCGTTTCTCCGCCGACAGATCGGCACGCGGCTTCGGCTTCGGCGCGTGCCCCTGATCGAGTTTCGATTTGACGAGGCGATCCAGCATCAGGACCGTATCGAACAGATTCTGCGTGACCTCCGGGACGAGGAGACGAACCGGTCGTCGCCCGCAGACGGAGACACGGACACAGGCCCACGCGACACCCCTCCCGATGACGATGAGCGCTGAGACCACCGCCGCTGCCGGGACGTGCGCCGGGGTGGCCGAGGCGATTCGCCCGCACCAGCGATTCGTGATCGCGGCGCACATGCGCCCGGACGGCGATGCCGTGGGCTCGCAACTGGCGATGGCGTACGCCCTCCGACACCTCGGTAAAGAGGTCCGCGTCATCAGCCGGGACCCTGCTCCGCCGCCTTTGCTCGTGTTCCCCGGTGTCTCCGATATCGAGATCACGAATCGCGTGGACGCCACAGGCGACGCGGTGATCGTGATGGAGTCGAGCAGCCTGGTGCGGACGGGCGTCGCCGGCCTCGAGCAGGGTTTCGTCATCAACATCGACCACCACGTGGGCAACACGATGTTCGGTGATGTCAACTGGTTGGAGACCTCGGCTGCGGCATGCGGGGAGATGGTCTTCGATGTCGTGGAGGCACTCGGCGTGCCGCTGACCTACGAGATCGCCCTGCATGTCTACATCGCGATCCTGACCGACACGGGGTCGTTTCACTATTCCAATATCGCGCCGCGGACGTTTGACATCTGCCGCCAGTGCGTCCTCGCGGGCGTGCAACCGTCGGCCGTGGCCAGCAGCGTGTTCGACAGCTGCAACATGGGACGGCTCAGACTGTTTGGCGCGGTCCTGAATCAGATGCAGGTCGACGACAGCGGACGGCTCGCCACGATCCTGGTCGATCAGCGACTCGCGGCGACGTGCCATGCGACCGACGAGGATGCCGACGGGCTGATCAACGTGCCTCTCACTGCCAAGGAGATTCAGGCGGTGGTGTTTTTCAAGGAGGCCGGCCCCGGCGAATGGCGCGTGAGCCTGCGTTCCAAGGGCAGCGTGGACATTAACGCCGTGGCGCGGGAGTTTGGCGGCGGGGGCCACAAGAACGCCTCGGGCTGCAGCGCCTCTGGATCGATCGAGGAACTGAAGGCGCTCTTTCGCCAGAAGATCACGACACAGCTCGACGCGGCGCTCCGCCGCGACTGATCGGCAATGCCGACCGTCACGGCGGATGGCGTGCTGGTCGTCGACAAGCCCCAGGGCCTGACATCGCACGACGTGGTCGCGGCCGCTCGACGCGCGCTCGGCGAGAAACGCATCGGGCACACAGGCACGCTCGATCCGCTCGCCACCGGCGTCCTCCCCCTGGCCGTCGGGCGTGCCACGCGTCTTGTCCGATTCCTGACTGCCTCTGACAAGGACTACGACGCAACGATACGCTTCGGGCTGACCACGGACTCTTTTGACGCCACTGGCGTCGAGACCAGCCGAACGGACCGCGTGCCGACCCGCGATGCGCTCCTGACGGCGATCGACGCCCTGACCGGCGACTACCTGCAACTCCCGCCCGCCTTCTCGGCCAAAAAGACGGATGGCCGTCGGGCGTACAGCCTGGCACGACTCGGCCAGACGGTGACGTTGACCCCGGTGCCGGTCCGCGTGTCGCGCGCGACGCTGCTCGACCTGACTGCCGATACCGCTCGCGTGACGCTCACGTGCTCGGCCGGCTTCTACGTGCGGTCCTTCGCGCACGCGCTCGGTGAACTCACGGGGACGGGTGCGTGCCTTGATGCGCTGCGACGGACCAGGAGTGGAGAGTTCGATCTCTCCGTTGCAAGCTCGATGGACCGCCTGGGACCTCCGTCCGGGCTCGGCGACAGTCTTGTCGCGCTTGAGAGGCTGCTCCCCAGCTTCCCGTCCGCGGCGCTCACCGACCGTGGACGTCTCCACGTCACGCACGGCCGCGAACTCGGCCCCGAGGACTTCGTCATGGGACATGACGCCCGCCATGAGGGCCCGGCGGCTGGAGCCTTGCCTGCCGCCTGGGTGCGCCTGCTCGACGGCACCGGAGCACTGGTGGCCATGGCGACACCGGGTCAGACCCCTGGCTCGTTGCATCCATCTGTCGTGCTGGTATAGAATCTAACTCTTTTCGCGACTCATATTTAGCGACAGTACGACGGTTTGGTGGATCCGTGACGCGGATCACGTCTGGGCCGTTCGTGGAGGACCATCGTCGTGGCGTTTACCAAAGACAGCAAGACCGGGATCATCGGGGAATACAAGACACACGACGGCGATACCGGATCTGCTGAAGTACAAGTGGCGCTGCTGACCGAGCGCATCACCTATCTCACCGAGCATTTCAAGGCCCACGCGAAGGACCATCACTCTCGACGCGGCCTGCTGAAGCTGGTGGGCCGGCGGCGGAGGCTGCTCGATTACCTGAAGAGCAAGAATTCAGCCAGGTACGCGGAACTGATTCGCCGCCTCGGCATTCGAAAGTAACCCGGAACCGGGAATCGAGCGATACGGGACGTACGGCTCCCCGCTCGTGGTTCCCGAGACCATCGACGACAGACAACATATGCACAACGTCAATTTTCACAAGCGCGAGATCCAGATCGGTGGTCGCACCATCTCATTCGAAACGGGCAAGCTCGCCAAGCAGGCAGACGGCGCGGTACTCGTCCGATCGGGCGATACCGTCGTGCTGGTCACCGCCTGCCGCGCGTCCAGTGCACGCGAGGGAATCGATTTTCTTCCCTTGACGGTCGACTATCGCGAATACACGTACGCGTCGGGTCGTATCCCCGGCGGGTTCTTCAAGCGCGAGAGCAAGCCCTCCCTCAAGGAAGTGCTGACAAGCCGGCTGATCGATCGGCCGATCCGTCCCCTCTTCCCATCGGGATGGCGATACGAGACGCAGATCATCGGGTTCCTGATCTCGGCCGACACCGAGAATGACGCGGATGTCCTTGCGATCACCGGATCGTCCGTGGCGCTGGCGCTGTCCGGCATCCCGGTCGAGAAGACCACCGCGGCGGTGCGGGTTGGCCTCGTCGACGGGAACTATGTGATCAATCCGACCTTCGCGGAGCGGAAGACCAGCCTGCTGGACCTGATCGTGGCGGGCACGCAGGACGGCATCGTGATGGTCGAAGCCGGAGCGCAGGAGGTCAACGAGGCCCAGGTCGTCGCGGCGCTCGAGGCCGCCCACGCGGCCATCAAGCAACTCGTGGACGCGATTGACGATCTGCGAAAGGCCGCGGGCAAGCCCAAGGTGCAGGCGCCGGAACAGGCGGGCGTCAGCAGCGACTTCGCGGCCGAAGTCGAGAAAGCGCTCTACGGTCCGCTTGCCGACGCGATGCGGATCACCGACAAGCTGGCAAGCTACGAGAGCGTCGATCAGGTCATCAAGAACTTCGTCGATTCGCTGCCCGCAGACGACACCGACCGAAAGTCCGAAGCCAAGAAGATCTTTGGCGGGCTGAAAGAGAAGGTGCTGCGAGACGAGGTGCTCGAGCGGGGCGTTCGACTCGACGGGCGTCGGTTCGACGAGATCCGGCCCATCTGGACCGAGGCGACCGTACTCCCCAGGACCCACGGCTCCGTCGTCTTCACGCGCGGCGAAACACAGGCACTGGTCACGTGCACGCTCGGGACAGCCGACGACGAACAGAAGATCGAGCATGTGGCCGGCGAGTTCTACAAGGGCTTCATGCTGCACTACAACTTCCCGCCCTTCTCGGTGGGCGAAGTGAAGTTCCTGCGGGGCCCCGGCCGACGTGAAGAAGGCCACGGCGCGCTGGCAGAACGGGCGCTGGCGCCCATGGTCCCCGCCAAGGAAGATTT
>JAQBVV010000221.1 GCA_027622905.1 Acidobacteriota bacterium | reverse complement strand
CAAGGTCCTGCTCGAGAACCTGCTACGGCGGGAGGACGGCGCGTTCGTCAAGGCCGACGACATCCGTGCGGTGGCGCAGTGGGACGCAAAGGGGACCGCGCAGACGGAGATCTCGTTCATGCCGGCGCGCGTGCTGCTCCAGGACTTCACTGGCGTGCCGTGTGTCGTGGACCTGGCGGCGATGCGCGACGCGATCGTGTCACTGGGGGGAGACCCCGACCGTGTGAATCCGCTCCAGCCGGTCGAGCTCGTCATCGACCACTCCGTGCAGGTGGACCATTTCGGGCGGTCGGACGCCTTTGCCTTGAATGCCGGGCTGGAGTACTCGCGCAATCGGGAGCGGTATGCCTTCTTGCGCTGGGGACAGAACGAGTTTCGCAACTTTCAGGTGGTGCCGCCGGAGACCGGCATCGTGCACCAGGTCAACCTGGAGTACCTCGCGCGCGTCGTCTTTTCGGACACGGTCGACGGCCAGACCGTGGCGTACCCCGACACGCTCGTGGGTACTGACTCGCACACCACCATGGTCAACGGACTGGGAGTGGTCGGCTGGGGCGTGGGAGGCATCGAGGCCGAGGCCGCGATGCTCGGTCAGCCCGTGTCGATGTTGCTGCCGAGGGTCGTCGGGTTCCGGCTGACCAATGGCTTACCGAAAGGCACGACGGCGACCGACCTCGTGCTCACGATCACCGAGGCGCTGCGGAAGCACGGCGTGGTCGGCACGTTCGTCGAGTTTTTCGGCGAGGGGCTTCGGCATCTGACGATCGCCGACCGGGCCACGCTCGGCAACATGTGTCCGGAGTACGGTGCGACGGTGGCGATGTTTCCCGTCGATACGATGACGCTCGACTACCTGCGGCTGACCGGCCGCGACGAGTCCCGCGTGCAGCTTGTCGAGGACTACGCGCGCGCGCAGGGGATGTTCCGTACCGACGACAGTCCGGAGGCGGTGTACAGCGAGACGCTGGAACTGGACCTGTCGACGGTGGTGCCGTGCCTGGCGGGCCCGAAACGACCACAGGATCGGGTCGCGTTGACCGCCACGAAAGCCGCGTTCGCCAAGGCCTTGCCATCGATGCAGGTCCAGGGGAAACCGGCAAAAGGGGGCACCGCGGTTGCGGTCGCCGATCCGGCGCTCGAGCAGCTGGAGCATGGAGCGGTGGTGATCGCCGCGATCACCAGCTGCACCAATACGTCGAACCCGGGCGTGATGATTGCCGCCGGCCTGCTCGCGAAGAAGGCGGTGGAGAAGGGCCTGACCCGCAAACCGTGGGTCAAGAGCAGTCTCGCACCGGGGTCGAAGGTCGTGACCGAGTATCTCAACGCCGCCGGCCTCAGCCAGCATCTCGATGCCCTCGGTTTCAACCTGGTCGGGTACGGCTGCACGACCTGCATCGGGAACAGCGGGCCGCTCCCCGAGGAGGTGTCCTCGATGATCAGGGACAACAACCTGGTGGTGTGCTCGGTCTTGAGCGGCAACCGTAACTTCGAGGGTCGGATCCAGCAGGAAGTGCGCGCCAACTACCTCGCGTCACCTCCGCTGGTCGTGGCCTACGCGCTTGCCGGCAAGATGACCACGGACCTCACCACCGAGCCCCTCGGCACCGACAAGACCGGAAGTCCCGTGTACCTGAAGGACATCTGGCCGACCGAGCAGGAACTGCAGGAGACGATGCTGCGCGCGGTGAATGCGGAGATGTTCAAGAAGAGCTACGCGGAGGTGTTTACCGGAGACGAACGCTGGCAGGCGCTGCCGGTCGCCGACGGCAATCGCTTCCAGTGGGATCCGGAGTCCACCTACGTGCGGGCGCCGACGTTCCTGCAAGGCATGACGATGGAGGTGCCGGCGCTGCAGGACGTGACGGGCGCGCGCGTGCTCGTCGTGCTGGGTGACAGCGTGACCACCGACCATATTTCGCCGGCGGGTTCGATCAAGGCGGACACTCCGGCGGGAGCGTATCTGATCGAGAAGGGTGTCAAGGCCTCCGACTTCAACTCCTACGGTGCTCGGCGCGGCAACCACGAAGTGATGATGCGTGGCACGTTCGCCAACGTGCGGCTGCGTAACCAGCTCGCGCCCGGCACCGAGGGCGGGTGGACGCAGTACCGGCCGGGTGGAGAGCAGATGTCGATCTATGACGCGTCCGTGCGTTACGGGGAGGCGGGCGTGCCGCTGCTTGTCATCGCGGGCAAGGAGTACGGCTCCGGCTCGTCACGCGACTGGGCGGCGAAGGGAACGGCGATGCTCGGGATCAAGGCCGTGATCGTCGAGTCGTTCGAGCGCATCCACCGGAGCAACCTGGCCAACATGGGCGTGTTGCCGCTGGAGTTTTCAACCGGCGACACGGCGGCGTCGCTGGGGCTGACTGGCACGGAGGTATTCGACATAAGTGGGGTCGCGGAAGGATTGACACCTCGGGGGCAGGTGCGTATCGTGGCGACCAGTGAAGACGGGACGTCGCAGACGTTCAACGCGCGGGTGCGCATCGACACGCCGGAGGAACTGGTGGCATTTCAGCACGGCGGCATCCTGCCCTACGTCGTGCGGCAGCTCGTGAGCCGGAACTGAGACCCGAGCCCTCACACACCCGATGCGCGACCTGCGTCGCCGGTCGGAGGAGTCG
The DNA here is from genome assembly GCA_027622905.1 of Acidobacteriota bacterium. Lineage (GTDB taxonomy): Bacteria > Acidobacteriota > Vicinamibacteria > Vicinamibacterales > UBA2999 > JAQBVV01. Next base: position 1,164 of record JAQBVV010000221.1, on the reverse strand, counting down.
CCGTGAACCCTGAGAACGATCCGCCCGTGAGCACCGGCAGCGCTCCGATTCTCCTGGTGTCCATGCCTCAGATGGCGGACCCGAGGTTCGCGCGGACCGTGGTGCTGCTGTGCGACTACACCGAGGAGGGGGCGTTCGGCATCGTCGTCAACCGCCGGATGAGCGAGCCGGCATGGCAGCTCGTGCAGACCGACCCTCCGGTGCGCGTCGATCCGGAACTGCGACTCTGGGTCGGTGGCCCGGTCGATCCCCAGCGGACCTGGATCCTGATGGCGGATGCGCAAGGGTCTGGCGATGAGCAGCGTGAGATCTGCCCGGGCGTGGTGCTGTCGGCATCACAGACGCTCACCTTGTCGTTGTTGCAGGCGCCATCGTCCCGCGCGCGCCTGGTCGTGGGGTGCGCGGGCTGGGGCCCAGGACAGCTCGACCAGGAACTCGCCGAGTCAGCGTGGCTCACCGCCGATGTCGATCCCGCGTTGATCTTCGGCGTCGCGCCGGACCAGATGTGGGAAACCGCGATCAGACGTATCGGTGCCGATCCCGCGGCGTTGCAGACCAGCTCCGGGGTGCAGTAGAGACCGTTGTTGCAGCAGCTTGGAGACATGGCGGCGCGCTTTGCGCCGGTCGATCTCAGCGCGGATCTGGCCGGACTGCCGCACAACGAGCGGCGAGCGCTGGCGCTGCTCGTCAGGGCGGCGAGCGTGTTCGATGCGTTGTATTTGCGACAGGTGTGGGCCGGCAACGAGTCGATGCTGCTGGCGCTGCTGGGTGACACCTCACCGCCGGGTCGAGCCCGGCTCCGCTATTTCCTGATCAACAGAGGCCCGTGGTCGAGGCTCGACGCCAACGCGCCGTTCGTGGCTGGCGCTCCCGCCAAGCCGCCGGAGGCCAATTTCTATCCGTCGGGCGCGACCAGGGACGAGGTTGAGGCCTGGATGCGGACGCTGTCTCCGGCCGATCGTGCCAGCGCGACAGGTTTCTTCACGACGATTCGCCGAGACCCGGACGGCGGATTCATCACGGTGCCCTATGCCGTCGAGTATCAGGGTGAGCTGGCGCAGGTGGCCGCGCTGTGCCGCGAGGCAGCTGCGTTGACGAACCAGCCGACCTTACGGGCGTTTCTGATCAGTCGCGCCGACGCGTTCGTGACCAACGACTACTACG
>JAQBVV010000220.1 GCA_027622905.1 Acidobacteriota bacterium | reverse complement strand
CGAACCGGCCGCTCGATCGCAGCCATTCCAGCGCGCGAGCGGTCATTTCTTCACCGGAAAGTAGTCTAGGCCTCGGCGCTCGCTACCTGCGTGGGGACCGTCGTCCCCGCGCCCTCCCGACTCCGTCCCCACGCCCTCCCGACGACCTCTCCAGACCCCCTTCTCCCTTCGCCCCACGGCCCAAAAGGAGGAACATGGATGGGGGAGAGTCGTCGATGCACCTGCGGGTCCTGACCTACAACATCCACAAGGCGATCGGGGGCATCGACCGCCGCTATCGACCCGACCGCGTGCGCGATGTCCTCCAGCACTACGCGCCGGATATCGTGCTGCTCCAGGAGGTGGACTCCGGCGCGCGCCGATCGCGCGCGCATGCGCAGGTGAACCTTCTGGGCGACGTGCTCGGCCTGGATCATCGCGCGTGGTTTCCCAACGTGGACGTACGCGGTGGCGGACACTACGGAAACGCGGTGCTCAGTCGATTTCCGCTGGTCGATGCCGAGAACATCGACCTGACGGTCGGACGACGCAAGCCACGCAGCGTCCTCCATGCCCAGTTACGTGCCCGCACTGGCGGCCGGTCGCGGACGATCCACGTCTTCACGCTGCACCTCGGCCTCTCGGAACGCGAACGTCGACGCCAGCTCGTGCGCTTCCTGGAGTGCCATCCGTTCGAGCGCTTGCATCGCCGAACACCGATCGTGGTGGCGGGAGACTTCAACGACGTGTTCGGCAGCCTCGGCAGGCGTCACCTCGTCCCGTCCGGGTTCCGCACCACGCCGGAACGGATCCGGACATTTCCGGCCTACGCGCCCGTGCGGGCACTGGACGCCATCTACGTGAGGGGTGACATGGCGCTCCGCCATGTGCAAAGCGCGAGGCTACGCGTCGCGCGACACGCGTCCGACCACCTTCCGCTCATCGCGGACGTGGAGCTTCTATGACGGAGCCGACACGAGCCTGGCGCCCGCGGATCACGGGCCCGTTCTGGACCCCGGCAAACGCCGTCACGCTGAGCCGCGTCCCGCTGGCGCTGATCTCGATCGCCTTCCTCGTATCGGGTGCGCGGGTGCCTGCACTGGTGTTCATGGTCATTGCACTGCTGACCGACACCGTCGACGGGGCGGTGGCCAGGTGGAGCGGCATCGCCAGCGACTGGGGGAAGGTCCTCGACCCGCTCGGCGACAAGCTCGTCGTCGTCGTGCTCGGCCTGACGCTGGTCCTGATCGACCAGATGCCCGCCTGGTTCTGGGCCTTGCTCGTCGGGAGGGATCTGATCGTGGGCGGCGGAGCGCTCGCCATCATCATGGCCCGCAACGTCGTGCCCGAGGCAGACGTGACCGGCAAGGTCTCCACGGTGCTCCTCTCGGTCTACCTGCTCCGTCAGGCGTTCTGGCCTCAGGTCGGATACGGCATCCCCGCCCTTGACCGGGTCGGGCTCGATCCGCTGGGGTGCCTGACGCTGGCAGCGCTGCTGGTCAGCACGCTGCTCTACGTCCGACGTGGCGCGCGCGCCTGGAGCGAACCGAAAGAAGCGTCAGAGTGAGAGCAGCGACGACAGCGCCAGCGGCGCCAGCAGCGAGAGTCGCGAAGGATCGGTGACTCGCCACCGCTCGGTCCTACTCGGGCGCCGAGACAGCGGGTAGCCACGCAGGCGTACCGTCCTCGTAGTGGTTGTCGGTGAGCGGCCGCTGGTTCGTACCGTCGGCATCCATGATGAACAGCTCGGCGTACGGCTGCGGCTGATTGATCACCAGTGGCGACTCGTCCTTGTAGCCGAAGCGCGAACTGCTCCACACGATATGGTTCCCGTCCGGCGACCAGAAGGAATGCGCATCGTTCCCCTCCGAGCTGGTGAGTCGCTTCAGGCCCGTGCCGTCGGGGTGAATGGTGTAGATGTCGAACTCGTCGTAGGGAAAGCGCGCGTCAGGGGCATAGCGGGTAAACGTGATCGCGTCCCCCGCGGGCGACCAGTGCGGCAGCGTGTCGTACTCGGTGGTCAGCACGCGGGACGTTCCGCTGGCGACGTCGACAATACGCAGACCCTCCCCGCGCTCGTTGTCGGTCCAGTATCGATACACGATCATGCTGCCGTCAGGCGACCAGCTCGGGAACCCGGCGTTCCCCGGTCCCCTGGTCACCGCGCGCGCGCCGGTGCCGTCGGGTCTGACGATCATGATCTGGGCGGGCTTGCTGGTGCGCTGCTCGAAGAAGAAGCCCGCCCCGAACGTGAGCCAATTCCCGTCGCGCGACCATTCCAGGCCCATCAACGTCACCTCGTCGCTGTAAAACACCCGACGCGGGTTGGTGCCGTCGGCGTCCCACATCACCAGGGCCATGCGGTCGCTGCTCGGCGCTCGCTCGCTCACCACGAGCGTCCGGCCGTCGGGCGACGCGGCCGGCCAGCCGCTGGCGTGTACGAGTTCGAAGTCGGGGTCATCGACGGTACCCAGCAGCTTCTTACCCGGCGTATTGCTGTAGTGGTGCATGCCGACGATCTGGCCGGCGTGGTAGACAACCTGCGTGCCGTCCGTCGACCAGGCGGGGTTGGCGAGGTCGGCGGGGGAGCCCCCGTCTCCAGTGGTGAACGTCAGCGTCGCGCTCGTTGCGGACCTGGTCAGATACGCGATGCGGCCAGGCGCAATGAACTGCGGCGACACCTTGAGCCCCGGGCCGGAGGCATGCACCGTGCGCGCACCCGAGGCCACGTCGACCGAGACGATGCTCGATGACCGTTCGCCGAAGTGCGCCCGAAAGGTGTCCGGCACCGCCATTTCATAGAACACAACCTCGCGACCATCGGGAGACCAGCTCGGCGATCCGGTCATCATGGCCGGGTCCGTGGTCAGTGTGCGCAGTCCCATGCCGTCGGCCCCGATCAGGTAGATGCTCGCCGCCTGGACGTGTTCCCACCTGCCAGCGCGAGCGGGGAAGGCCTGGTGCGGAAATCCGGTGCCCCGGTCTGAGCTGAACGCGATCGTGCCGCCGTCGGGGGACCAGCTTGGACGAAAATCCCCGCCCGGGGCATTTGTGAGGTTGCGAACCGTACGACTCGCCAGGTCCAAGATGTAAATATCCGTGGAACCGTCCCCCCGGCTCGAGACGAAGGCCACGGAGCGACCATCGGGCGACAACACGGCCTGGTCGTCGAAGGCCGGCGAATCGGTGAGTCGCTCGACCGCCGTCCCGTCCACGCGCACCCGGAAGATATCCGCCGATCCGCTGCGGTCCGACGTGAACACCACCCACTGGCCATCGGACGAAAACGACGCGTTGTAATCGATCTCCGTGCCCGGCACGAGCTTGTGCGGGTTCGCTCCGTCGGCGTAGGCGATGAAGAGCTCCGAGCGCAGCGGCATGTACTGGTCGACGTAGACGCGTGCTTGCGCGCGCAGAGTCGCCCCGGCACTCACGACAAGAGCGATGGACAGGATGGATGCGACCGGCATGCGGGCTCTCATATCCGTTCTCCTTGCCACCCCATTGCCGGGGTGTCTATCCGGTTGCCGTGGTTGCCCCTCTACGGTCGATCGACCGGCGTCAATCCCGCCTCGACCAGTACCGAGTCCCACTCGGGCGAGGCGAGAAACCGGAGCAACTCGGCAGCCGCTGCCGGCTGACGCGCGTCGCTCGTGACCGCTCCGGCGAAGGAGTTTCCGGGCTGCAGTTCGGCTGGAATCGCCCCGACGAAGGTCACGCCGGGGACGTGTATCAGCTCGCTCACTTGCTGAAAGCCGATCGCCACTTCGCCGCGCGCGACGACCGCGGCCACCGGTTCGCCCGACGGTGGCCCGCGCA
>JAQBVV010000219.1 GCA_027622905.1 Acidobacteriota bacterium | reverse complement strand
CCACAACGGAAGGCCTTTTTCAATCTCAAACTGTCGACACCGCCTGAGTTTTTGTCACATCAGGGTTAGGTGGACCCCTTCATCGAAAGCAGGATTGTCGAAGGCTTGCTACCGAAAGTCAACGACGGCCCGCGCGGACATCGGTCGGGGTCCATGGGCGTGGAGCACGTCACCGCGTTGTGAGCCGGTCATACAACGCTGATGTCTCTGCGACCATGCGCTCCACCGTAAATCGGTCACGCGCCCGTGCGAGTGCCGCGGCGCCCATCGTGTCCCTGAGTGATCGATCTTTCAGTAGCAGAATCAGCTTCGCCGCCATGGCGGCGTGGTCCCGAGCCGGCGTCAAGAACCCCGTGTCCCCGTCGACGACAATTTCTGGAATTGCTCCGACGCTGGTGGCCACGGCGGCCTTCGAGGCGGCCATGGATTCGATCAAGGCGGTGCACAGGCCTCCGGCAATCGGGCTCATGGCAAAGACGTCGAACGCCTTGATCAGTTCGACGGCGTCGGCGCGGAAGCCCGCGAGAAAGACGTGCCGCTCGAGGTGCGTGTCCCGGACGTGCTTTTCGAGCCCTTCCCGCAACTCCCCGTCGCCCACGATCACGAATCGGGCGTCGGGGACCTCGCGGACCACCAGCTGCGCGGCGTCGATCAGGTGGTGGTGTCCTCTGTTCGGTGCCAGAGTCGCGACGTTGCCGATCACCGGCGAATGCGTCGGGAGGTACAAGGCGGCATGTACGTTGGACGCCTCCATCTGCACGATGCGTTCGACGTCCACTCCCTGGTTCACGGTCGCGGTCTTCGCGTGCGGGACTCCGTCGGCGACGAGGCGATCGTGCACACACGTGCTGTTGGCGATGAAGCAGTCGATCTGCGAATACTTCCAGCGCGAGAACGAGCTGTGCGACAGATGGGCCTCCGTGCGGATCGACGTGACCAGTGGCGGCTTCGGAGTGGGGTCGGCGATGGAGAGCGCCGTCGACGCCATTGCCACCGCATGCGCGTCGTATGCGTGAATGACGTCGGGTGCGAGCTGCTTCAGGACGCGCGAAAGCCGCCATGCGGCTGAGAGGTCCACCTCGCCCCGCGGAGCCAGCGGAACAAGGTCGTACCCTTCGCTCAGGCGTCGCAGGAGTTCGCCGTCCGGATGTGCCACGAGCGCAGCGCGGTGCCCGTGCGCCCGCAGGCCCAGCACGGTGTGCAGCACGAGGCTCTGTTCGCCGTGCCACCCTACCGCGGTGTCTATGTGGAGGGAGAACACGTCACGCTCGCATAGGCCATGTCCGGACTGAATCTAACAGTCCGTGGTGAACGTCCGGCGTGGCTCGTCGAATGCAGGCGAACGTGTACCACGGGCTGCTATGGTGACGGCGGTGGTCCCTGGCCGTCGGCCGACTGCTGCAGTTCCAACAGCTTCGCGAACTTGAGGAACACAGAGAAGGCGTTGACGATCGAAATCGTGAGTCCCGCGGTGCCATCGAGCACTCCACGCCGGAGGATGTAGTTGCGCAGAAACGCGGCCGGCGGATGCAGAGCCAGATCCAGCGGTCCGGCGCGGCGGCCGGCCTCGTGCATCTTGCGCGCGGCCAGTGAGGTGTAGTGATTGATGCGGTCGAGATGATCGCGGAGGTCGCGGTAGGAGTAGTGCTCGAGGTCGTGCCGAAGCTGGCCAACCGGGCCATCGACCGACACCGACTCATGCACGTACTTGCCGCGCCACCTGGCGGCCCGCCGGTCGTAGAGACGGGTCTGAAAGTCGGGGTAGAAGTCGGTCGTGCGGATCCATCGTCCAAGATGAAATGTGACGCGCGGGACGCGGTAGCCGCGCTTCGGGGGTTCACTCGCGAGCACTGCTCGCAGCTCGGCGGCCAGGGCCGTCGGAATGCGCTCGTCGGCATCAAGCGAGAAGATCCAGTCGTTCGAGACCCGCTCGGCCGCGAAATTCTTCTGGTCGACGTAGCCGGACCATTCCCGGGAAAGGACCGTCGCGCCCTTCTGCTTCGCGATGCCCTCGGTGCCGTCGGTGCTGCCGCTGTCGACGACGACGATCTCGTCGGCCCAGGACGCACTGTCGATGGCGGCGCCGATATGTTCGGCCTCGTTGAGCGTGATGATGGTCACCGAGACTTTCGGCACGGTGGGGATCTTACCTGAGCGGTGCCTCCTGGACGGTTTCAAAGTCCACCAGCGATCGCTGGTAGTCGATGATGGCTTGCAGCTCGTTGCTACGCGCCTGAGCGAGATCCCGCTGTGCCTGGAACACGAAGAAGGTGGTGGAGGTGCCGGCCGCCAGCTTACGCTCCTCGGCTTCGAGGCGCCGCTCGGAGAGCTGACGGGAGATGGTGGCCGTCTCCACGCGCCGCTGGTTCGTGCGTGCCTGGCGTCCTGCCTCCCGCACCTGCGTCGCCACCTGGAGCTCGGTGTTTCTCAGCTGCGCCTGTTGTTGGGTGTACTCCAGTCGCGTCCGTGCCAGTGCCACCCCCTGAGGGTTTGAGCCGATCGGGTAGCTCACGTTCAGCGATGCGGTCCAGCTCGGAAACTCGTTGCCGAACAGGTCACCGAGCACGGTCGTGAAGCCTCGCTCCGTCTGGCCGATGATCGGCCCGGGGAAGCCCTGGCCGCGCACGAATTGCGTGCCACCCAGCCCCGTCAATCCATAGTCGAAGCCTGCGGTGACATCGGGCAATGTCTGGTTGCGGGAGAACCGTATATTGACGTCCTGGGTCTCCAGGGCCTTGCGTGATCGCTGCAGATCGCTGCGCCGTTCGAGCGCGGCATGGAGCGCTGCTTCCACGTCAACGGACAAGGGCGTGAAGGTCGGCGGATCCGCCGGCTCGATATGGATCGTCCAGAAGTCCTCGTCCGCAGGGTCGTAGACCAGCACACGCAGCGCGTCTTCGGTGGTCGCCACCTGACCCTCGCCAAGGACCACGGCCTCCTCCCGAAGCGCCACTTCCGCTTCCGCCTCGAGGGAGTCCACGGGCGCCTGCGTGCCGATCTCGATCCGGGCGCGGGTGTTACGCAGCGATTCGGCGGCGAGTTCCAGCGACTGTCGCTGCACATCCAGCGATGCGATGGCGTAGACCAGGTCCCAGTAGGCGTGCCGGACCGCTCTCGACGTCAGGGCGATGGTTTCCTGCAGTGAGACATCGGCGATCTCGCGGTTCTTCTCCGAGACCAGCACTTGCTGGCGCGCCGAGTCGATCCGGAACCCGCGTAACAACGGTTGCCGGTAGCTGAGCGCGAGCGACGAGCGCAGCTGCGGCGAGAAGTTGGAGAAGATGTTGTTGGTCGTCGAGCGCACGCTGTCCCACCCGACGCTGTAACTGCCGCCCCACGGAAGCGCCTGCGCGAGCCCGACATTGCTGTTGACGCGAGCGTCGCTGGTCTTCGTGCCCTGAGCCCCCGACAGAAAGCTGTTGTTGGGGGAGTCGGCGCTCGCACCTTGCAACGTGCTCGTGAAGGTCGGGAACCAGGAGGCGCGTGCCTGGGCCACGCTCAGGTCCTGCAACTGTGGCTCGACGCGCGCAACCCGGATTCCCAGGTTGTTCTCGAGCGCCATGTCGACCGCGTCCTCGATGGTGAGGCGACGCGTCTCCGATGATGGCGCCTGCGACGCGGCAGGCACGCTCAGGGTGAACACCATGGCCGTGACGCAGCCGACTCGAACCAACCTCATATGTCTGTACCCCTTGTGACTGCGGAACCCCGGTGCGCAGACTCCCTATGTATACTAGTACCGCGTCGCAGTGATTTTGATCGGTTGCAAGGCGGGGAGTTCGTGAGCGGCGAGCCGCAGCTGGATCGTTCG
>JAQBVV010000218.1 GCA_027622905.1 Acidobacteriota bacterium | reverse complement strand
AACTGTCGACACCGCCTGAGTTTTTGTCACATCAGGGCTAGTCCCCTGGAAACGTGGTTCCTTGCCGAAGTCCCGGCGCGCGGCGCCCGGATCGCCAGGCGCGACGACCGAGAATACTGGGCGTATGCGAGGGAGGAGCAACGCCGCGAGCCGGGATGCCCCGCCCGGGAATTCGGTGAGGCACTTCGTTTCCAGGGGACTAGCAGCCTCCCTGGCCGCGTTGCGGCCCACGACTCGACCATCACGGTCCGCCACGCCGCGCCCGACTATACTTTCCTGGTCACTCCCCTGGTCCAGATCCGAAGGAGCCCGAATGCGGAGACACTGCCATCACATCTACCAGCGTTCGACGCTGGCGCTCTGGCTCGCCCTGTCGATATTCGCAGCCGCTCGCCCCGCATCAGCCCAGGATCCGGCCATCAACCCCGCGCCGACGGCGAGCGACTGGGCGGCACTGGCCGAGCTTCCAGACTGGAGCGGCGTGTGGACGCCCAACGTGACGGATCAGTTTGCCCAGATGAAGACGAACCCGGTGCCCTGGACACCTGCGGCCGCCGCCCAGATCCAGCGCCTCGAGGCCGAGGCGGCAGCGGGTCGACCCAAGGGACTGTTCGTCAACTGCCTGCCGGAGGCGATGCCGAGCTGGATGCTCGTGAGCCACAACGCCATGGAAATCCTGTTCACGCCGGGCCGCGTCACCATGCTCGGTGAGTCCGACAGCAACCGCCTGCGCAGAATTTACACGGATGGACGCGAGCACCCCGCCGACCCGGACCCGACGTTTCACGGCCACTCGATCGGGCACTGGGAAGACGAGACGCTCGTCGTGGACACTGTCGGCATTCTGCCCCAGACCTACATCGCCATCAGCGAGGCCGTGGGCCTGCCCCACAACGGCGACATCCGCATCATCGAACGTATACACCTGGCGGGGCCGGATGAGCTGCACGACGAGCTGGAAATCATCGCACCCGCTGTCCTGACCGAACCGTGGCGCACGACGCGCTCATACTTTCGACAGCGCGCGCGACAGTACGATATCGTCGAAGCCGTGTGTCTCCACGGCTCGTTTCTGGAGGACACCGATGACGACGGCAACGCGATCTTCGTGCCTGTCACGCAGCCGCAGGATGGCACGCCTGCATCAATCCGATAGAGGCACCATGAGACGAGTTGTGCTGTGTTCCCTCGTGGCGGCCATGCTGCTGACCCCATCGGCCGGTGCAGTGGCCACCGCGCACCATTCGTTCGCGATGTACGCGATGAACGAGGATGTCGTCATCAGGGGAACCGTGACGCGTTTTCGCTGGGTCAACCCCCATTCGGTGCTGTCGATCATCCCGGCGGCCAGGGATGGCGAGGACCAGGCGACATGGAACATCGAACTGTCGAGTCCAGGGAACCTGACGCGCACCGGGTGGACTCGACGATCACTGAACGTGGACGATCAAGTCGAGGTCACGCTGCATCCTCTGAGAAACGGCGACCCAGGTGGCGCGTGCGTGAGCGTGACGGTCATGGCGACCGGACAGATGCTGGAGTGCCTGGCAGGGAACGCGATCCGTGCTGGCGAACGACCGAATCTGCCCTAGCCGGCCACACCGACAACCTGGCAGGTCGGTTCGAGTCCACTCAGCGACTCCCTGAGACGTCTCTCCAGCAGCGCCGCCGCAGGCTGCCCTGGCAGACCGAATAGAATGATCATTCCGCGTTCCCGACGCGCCCCCAACCATGCCAGAAGTCGGACTCCTCCGCGACCTGCTGCTGCTGATCGGCCTTGCCATTCCGATCGTCGCCCTGGCGCACCGTGTCAACGCGCCGCCGCTGGTCGGGTTCTTCGTGGCCGGATTCGTCGTCGGACCGTACGGTCTTGCGCTGATCGACGGTCCCGACCAAATCGAGACGCTGTCCGAACTCGGCGTGGCGCTGCTGCTGTTCGCGGTCGGTCTCGAACTGTCCCTCGCGCATGTGCGCCAGTGGGCCCGCTCGGTGTTCATTGGAGGCGGGCTACAGGTCGGAGCGACGCTCGCCTGCGTGTCCGCCCTCGCACTCGCCGTGGGGATCCCGCTGTCCCAGGCGTTGTTCTACGGAGCGCTGGTGGCCATGTCGTCGACGGCCATCGTGACCAAGGCCTATGCCGATCGCGGCGAGCTCGACACGCCGCACGGCCGGTCGGTCCTCTCGATCCTGGTGTTTCAGGATCTGTGTGTGTTGCCGCTCATCCTGCTGCTCCCGCTCCTGGCCGACGCTGGCAAGGCGCAATGGACGACCCTGACGCTGGAACTCGGCCGCGGGCTGGCCATCATGACGCTGCTGGTAACCGTGGGGCGCCTCGTCGTCAAGTGGACGTTGGATCGCGTTGTCCTCCTGCGCGATCGCGAGCTCTTCACGCTCTGCATCGGATTCTTCGGCATCGGCGTCACGCTGGTGACCTCGACGGCAGGGTTTTCGATCGCCATCGGCGCCTTCATCGCGGGACTCATCATCTCGGAATCGGAGTACGGCCTTCAGGCGCTGTCGGACGTCCTCCCCTTCCGCGCGCTCTTCAGCGGCATCTTCTTCACCTCGCTCGGCATGCTGCTCGACATTCCGACGGTACTCGATCAGTTTTTCATGCTGGTGGCCCTGGCGGGCGTGTTGCTCGTTGTCAAGGTGGCGTTCGTCAGCGGCGGCGTCCTGGCAGTCGGCGGGACGCTGAAGACCGCGCTGATCAGCGGTCTCAGCCTGGCGCAGATCGGCGAGTTCTCCTTCGTGCTGGCGGCCGTCGGCGGACCGCTCGGACTATTCCGCGACGGCGACTATCAAGTGTTTCTCACTGCGGCCGTGCTGTCCATGATGGCAACGCCCTTTCTGATCAGGCTCTCACGTCCCGCAGCCGAGCAGATCGGGGCGTGGATCGGACGACCCGAAACGACTGACGAGGCGCCGGCCGTCGAGGCGCTCCACGATCACACGGTCATCGTCGGCTACGGCCTGGCGGGGCGATATCTCGCGCGTGTTCTGAAGGCGGCTGGCATCTCGTGTCTGGTGGTCGAGCAGAACGCCGAACTCGTGAGGCGCGCCAGGGAAGACGGCGTCTCCGTATCGTTTGGCGATGGGACGAGACATGCCGTCCTCGAACACGTGCGGCTGGCGCATGCGCGGATCATCGTGTTCACCATCTCCTCGCCGATCGACGAACGGCGAGGCGTGGCCCTGGCGCGCGACATCAACCCGTCGGTCCGTATTCTGGTGCGCACCCGTTATGTCCGCGGGATCGACGATCTGATTGCGCTCGGGACGACCGACGTCGTGGTCGAGGAGTTCGAGGCGTCGCTGGTGCTGTTCGCCAAGACGCTCGAAAGCTACGAGATCCCGATCAACCGGATCTGGCGCGAGGTGGAATCCGTGAGAACGGAACATTACGGCCTCCTGCGCGGCACGACGGCCCCGAACCTCACACTTGACGCACTGAAGCATCTCGGCATTCACGAGGCGCTGGAACTGATCGAAATCGAGGAAGGGTCAGCGGTCGTCGGGGCGAACCCGACCTCGCTGGAACTGCGTCGCCGGACCGGCGCCGTGCAGATCGCCGTGGTGCGGGACGGCACACCCATCTACCAGCGAGACGCGGCGTTCACCTACAGGGTCGGGGACACGGTCGTGCTCGTGGGCGACGCGGACAGCCTGGGTCGTGCGATGACGCTGTTCCGCAGCGGAGGGGTGTCGCCCGACGTGCCGGATGCCACGCCCGTCGGTGGTCGCCCTCCAACCAAGAGCGGACGCGGCTGATGCCACGCCGCTGGGTTCCGCGAGACTAGTACCCCGTCGCAGTGGTTTTGATGGGTTCACGCCGCGACCTGGGTACGACAGGCGGG
>JAQBVV010000038.1 GCA_027622905.1 Acidobacteriota bacterium | reverse complement strand
CGGGTGGGCGCCTCGACGCCCACGATGATCAACTTATTCCTGCCCGGGTCCTAACCGCCGAAGAGTTTCTCGCGCGCGGTCCGGGTGATGGCCAGCGCAACGGGGTGTCGCACTCGACGCTCAACGGTGATGGCGTAAAACGCCTCAAGAATCTGATCTGTTCGTCCAATGACCTCGACGTGAAACTCACGGCAGATCTCGTTCTCAATGATCGTGGGCCCCACGAAGAGTCCCGCGCCATCGCGGCCGAACACCTTCAGCAAAGCGCTGTCGTGAAACTCCGCACGAATACGCGGGACATAGCGGTTGGCCGACAGCCACCGGTCGATCGACCGCCGCAGCAGGACTCCCTCGGAAGGGACCAGCAGGGGAGCTCCGGAAATGCTTGCAGGAAAGTCCTCGCGGTAGAGCCGGGCAAGATTCCTGGTGCCGAAGAAGGTGACGCCGCATGAACCGAGAAAATGATTGAAGGCGTTGATCCGCGCGGCTCCGCCGATGGGCGTGTCCGCGATCACCAGATCCAGCTGGTGAATGGAGAGATCCGCCAGCAACGCCTCGGTCCTATTTTCCTGGCAGATCAACTGGACGGGGGTTTCCATCTCCAGGGCCGGCGCCAGGAGCCGGTGCGAGATCAGTTTGGGCAGCGCGTCGGAAATGCCCACCCGCAAACGGGTCGGTCCCTCCGAGCGGACGCCTTTCAAGTTCTCCCGGAATTCCTTGCCGAGCCGGAAGATCTCGTCGGCATACTCGAACGCCATGCGGCCGGCGTCCGTCAGTCGGAGACCGCCCTTGTCCCGGTGGAACAGCGCCTCCTCCAGACTCGATTCCAGGGACTTGATCTGCGCGCTGACGGCCGGCTGGGAAAGATGCAACGCCTTGCTCGCCTTCCCGATGCTGCCTTCCTTCGCCGCGGTCCAGAAATAGTAGAAATGGTGATAGTTAAGCCAGTTCAATGACATAGATTTATTCTATGTATATACATTCATTGTTTTAATCTATCTATGTCCAAGTCCACACGGTATCCTCCAAGTTTGATGTGAACGACAGGTATCGGCCTCCTGAACGGGCCATCCGTTTTGCCGAACAAACCTCGGTCGAGTTTTGAACAACATGAAAAACAAAGAAACACTGCGCGGCGACATCTTTGGCGGCATCACGGCGGGCATCGTCGCGATTCCGCTGGCTTTGGCGTTCGGCGTGTCCTCCGGACTGGGCGCCATTTACGGTCTCTACGGCGCCTTCGCGCTGGGTATCGTCGCCGCGTTCTTCGGAGGCACTCCCTCCCAGATCAGCGGCCCCACTGGTCCGATGACGGTTGTCTCCGCGCTGGTGGTCGCGTCCGCCATCGCCACGTTCGGCTCGCTGGACAACGCGTGGGGACTGATCATCGCCTGCTTTCTTGCGGCCGGCGCGTTTCAGATCGTCATGGGCGTCCTCGGGCTTGGCCGCTACATCCGCTACATCCCGTATCCGGTTCTCTCCGGCTTCATGTCGGGAATCGGGGCGATCATCATCATCATCCAGATCTTCCCGTTTCTGGGGCAGGTGTCTCCCATGGGCGCCTTCAACGTGCTGCTGTCGCTGCCGTTCGCCTTTGGCGGCGCCAACTGGGTGGCGGCCCTTGTCGGTGCCGGAACAGTCGCGATCATTTACCTCTATCCCAAGGTCGATAAGACGGTGCCCGGCGCCCTGGTCGCCCTCGTCGCGATGACCGTCGCCACGACGGTCTTCGCGCTGGACATCCCCGTCATCGGCGATGTTCCGGAAGGGTTTCCCGCCTTCCAGCTGGGCACACTCGGCCAGATCGGCGTGGAACATCTCGGTCTGATCCTCCAGTTTGGCGCGATGCTCGCGGCTCTGGGCGCCATCGACTCGCTCCTGACCTCGGTGGTCGCCGACAACATCACGAAGACGCGGCACGACTCCAACAAGGAACTGATCGGGCAGGGCCTCGGCAACATGGCATCCGCCTGCATCGGCGGTCTGCCGGGCGCCGGAGCCACGATGCGCACGGTCGTCAACGTGAAGGCCGGCGGGCGCACCCGACTCTCGGGTGTCGTTCACGGCGTCCTGCTGCTGACCTTGCTTCTTGGCGCGGGCCCTCTCGCCGAGCAGATTCCGCTGACCGTGCTCGCCGGAATTCTGATCACCGTCGGAATCGGCATCATCGACTACAAGGGCTTCCGCCAGCTGACCCATATTCCGCGGTCCGACGCCTTTATTTTGATCACCGTCCTCGCGTTAACGGTGTTCTGGAACCTCCTGTTTGCGGTCGCCATTGGACTCGTGCTTGCCGCTGTCACGTTCATGAAGAAGGCCGGTGATCTGGGCGAGCAGGAGTCTGAGACAGCGCTTCTGGGAGCCGTCGTCGAAGGCGAGGACTGGGCCGATGAAATGGACCTGCCGGATGAACTTCGCGAACGGGCCTACATCAAGCGCCTCTACGGCCCGCTGTTCTTCGGATTCGCCTTCGGATTCAAGGATCTCGTCGCCGCGATGCCGGATGTCGATCACGTGATCATTCGCATGAAAAGGGTGCCGTACATCGATCAAAGCGGCGTCTATGCGCTGGAAGAAGCGCTTGTCGATCTCCGGGACAAGGGCATCACTGTCGCGCTGACCGGCCTGAATGATGTGTCCAGAGACCGTCTGACACGAATGGGTATCATTCCCACCCTTCTGCCGGAAAGCCACATCTTCGACCGTTTCGCCGAGTGTGTCGCCTGGCTGAAATCAGAGCATCAGAAAGCCTAGCCTCCCCTCGTTTCTCTTATCCTGAAGAACTGGACATCAACCATGCGAATCCTTCCAACTCTCTTTCAGAACAACCGGACCTGGGCGAAAAAAATGCTGGAGTCCGACCCTGATTTCTTCAACAAGCTCTCGAAGGTGCAGACCCCCGAGTATCTGTGGATCGGGTGTTCGGACAGCCGCGTGCCGGCGAACCAGATCATCGGGTTGATGCCGGGCGAGGTCTTCGTTCACCGCAACATCGCCAATCTGGTCGTCCATACGGACCTGAACTGCCTGTCGGTCATTCAGTACGCCGTGGATGTGCTGAAGGTGAAACACATCATCGTCTGCGGCCACTACGGTTGCGGCGGCGTCAAGGCCGCCCTGGACAACCGGGAGAACGGCCTGATCGACAACTGGCTTCGCAACATCAAGGACGTCTATCGCCTCCGGCAGGCGGAGATCGACGCCTGCGCCACCGACGCAGAGAAGCACAGCAAGCTGTGCGAACTCAACGTCGTCGAACAGGTCGCCAACGTTTGCCACACATCCATCGTGCAAAACGCGTGGAAAGCCGGACAACCGGTCACCGTTCACGGCTGGATCTACGGCATTGGCGATGGAGTCCTCAGGGACCTCGACGTCTGCATCACCGGTCCCGAAGAGGTGGCCCTGACGCATAGAATGAAGTAGCCGGCCGGCGTCGGTCACGCGCCTTCCCCGACAGCGATGATCATGCGTGGTGGCTGGCGGTCACAGCCCGGGCGCTGCAGAAGGCCCCCGGCTTGCCGTGGCGCGCTCTCTGCGCGGGACGTGAAGGCGGTCGTACCACACCGTATTTCGCGTCGCGCTGCTGAGCCGCGCCGCGCGTTCAGCCGTCGCGATTTTCGCTTACCTCGAAGGCCGCGTCGTCAGCAGATTTCTCAGCGGCGGGCGCACGGCCGCCAGGCGCTACATTCGCGGAGGGACAGCGATCCCCATCAGGTCGAGCGCCCGCGTCAACTGGTTACGCACGTAGATCACCGCGCCCGCTCGCCACCGCCGAACGTCGTCGCGCTCTTCATTGAGAATCTGTGAGCGATGGTAGAAGGCGTTGAACGCCTGTGCGAGCGAGAAGGCGTACTTGGCCAGGACAGAGAACTCCAGCGTGCGGATGACTTGATCGACGATTTCGTCCAGACGCGATGCGTCGAGCACCAGGGCCCAGATCTCGTGACTGCCGTTCTCGCCTTCGATCTCCGCGGCGGGAAGGTCCTTCAGTGACGTCAGGAGCGACCGTTCGTCCAGTCCGTCGCGCTGCAGCAGCTTCTGAAAGATGTTGTTTGCGCGGACCACGGCATACTGGATATACGGTCCGCTCTCGCCTTCGAAACTGAGCGCTTCCTCGAGGTCGAACGCGATGACCTTGCCGCGCGAGAACTTAATCAGAAAGTAACGGACGGCCGCGATACCGATCATTCGACCGATGTCCTCGCTGTCGCCTCCAGTGAGCACCGGGTTACGCGCGGCCACTTCCCGGCTCGCGTTCTGCATCAGCGTGTCCAGGAGGTCGTCGGCCTTGACGCCGAGCCCCCTGCGTCCGGAGACTTCGACGAACGGACGCTTGGCGTCCTCGGAGCACGGGTCGGGCGCATGTCCGAGTTCGCGAGCCGTCGCGTGCGAAAACGCCACCATCTCATATGAAAAGTGATGCGAGCGTTCCGCGCCCTCAGTGTGCCCGGCGGCCACCAGCGCCTGCTTGAGCAGCTTCTGCAGGTACGACTGGCGGACGTCGATGACGTTGTACACGTATGCCGCACGTCCGAACGGCGGATGATCGTCTTCGCCGCCAGACGAGCACGTCGCCCAGAGTGGGTTCCCGGGACGATCCACGAACACGCGATACCGAAAGTCCCTGCCGAGCAGACCCAGCTTCCAGAACTGATAGGCGATGTCCTTGCCAACGTAGGTGACGACGCCGTTCGAGCGGACGATGACCTTTTCGCGTTCCGGCGCACCCTCGGCCTGAGGTTCATCCTCGCCGTCCTCGATCGCCATGACCCAGCATCCTGCGAGGCGACCTTCGGTCTGCAGGTACACCGCGCCACTGGCTTTGAGCACCTCGAACGCCTGGGCCCAGAACTGCAGTCTGAGGATGTCGCCTTCCCAGGTCAGCAGGTCGTAGTCCACGTTCATCCGCGCCATGGTCTTCAGGTGATAGCGGACGATGCGGTCGGCGATAAATTCGGCGATGACGGCCGCGTCGCTTCCACCGCGCTCGATCTCGTGGAGCGTCTCCGCACGGTGCGCGAGCCGGTCCTTGTCGCCGCTGTACCACTCGGTGACCTGCGCGTAGAGATCCCAGCAGTAGTAGTCGAACCGCGTCTCGTCGGCGATGGCGCGAATCCCGTCCAGCGTCTTCTGTTGCAGGACACGAAAGCCCACCACGACATCGGCTACCTGGACGCCGGTGTCATCGATGTAGTTCTGCACTTCGACCGGAACACCGCGGAAACGCAGCACCCGGACGAGGGTGTCACCGAGAGCGGAGTTACGCAGATGGCCGATGTGCGCGGCTTTGTTGGGATTGATCGCCGTATGCTCGACGATCGCCTTGGTGGTCGATGGCGCAACCGCGAAGGCGTCCTGCGTGAGTCGGTGCAGCAGAAACCCGCGCCGTTCGAGGAAGACGTTCAGGTAGCCGTTCGGCGCGGCCACGACCCGTTCGACGCCTTCCAGACTGCCGAACGTGTCAGCAATGTCCTGCGCGATGACACGGGGCGCTTTCCGCAGCCGACGCGCCAGCTCGAACGCGATGGGGGTGCCGAGGTCGCCAAGTTCCCGATTCGGCGGGTACTCCAGCACCGTGGTGACGGCGCTGACCGGGTCCAGCGAGTAGAGGCCCGTCACCAGGCCGGCGATGTGCGCGCGAACGCGTTCGTGAACGGGCAGAATCATAAGGATAGGGGCGTTGCGTGTTTGCGATTGACGTTGTGCTGCGGTACGCTTTTCACGTGGCGTGTGGCTGCCGATTCATTGTGTGCGCGCCCGCGTATAGTCGTCTGGCGTGTTGATGTTCAGCAGCAGCCGACCGTCGCGATTGTACGGTGCCAGCTGCTCCGGTCCCAGTTCCGTTACCTCGAGTTCCGAAATCGCCTCGTTAATACGCAGCTCGCCGGCCGTGATGCGGTCGTGCAGATGAGTGGCGACTCGCCGCACGTACGACGCGCAGAGTGGATGACGGCCGTGCTCGTCGCGGGGCAGCACGACATCGGCATCGGTGCCTCGCTCCGCCAGGTACGTCAGAAACGGTGCGTTCAGGAACGGCATATCGCAGCCCACGACGAGCACTTGTTCGGTCGGCGCCTCCATCAGGGCCGTGTAGAGACCACCCAGCGCTCCAGCGCTGGGGATCCGATCAATCACTATCCTGGTGCTGTCGACCGCGCCTCGCGATCGGTCGCGTGCGACGATCAGGATATGTGGGGTGAGGTGGCGCAGCAGTGATAACTGCCGCTCGAGGATCGACTGTGTGCCAACCAGCAGGGCACTCTTGTCGACGCCGCCGAGTCGCCGGGCCTGTCCGCCCGCAAGGATGGCCGCTGTCCAAGAGATATCTTCATTAAAGCATGATTGAGACCAGTATCGGACGGCTACTTGTGGCGAGCCTGCATCAGTCGATCGCGGAGATTCTGCCGACGCGGCTTGATTTCTACGAAGAGTGGCTCAACCCCACGGGGCTGCGCGATGGTCGGATCGGTCTTGGACCGCTGGCCGCGGTGCTCAGCTTCTTGCGTCTGGAAGGGGAGGCCTACCAGCGTGTCATGGCACAGGCTGGGGAGTACACCGCTGAATGGGTGTTCGCCGACCTGTCCGGGCTGACGCGCGGCGTGATCAAGGCGGCGCCCCCGGGTATCCGAGCCCGTCTGGTGGCGAGGGTTGCGCGTTCGCTGGTGCGCCGTACGTGTCGGACCAGCCGGGCCGGCGTTCGGTGGCGTCAGGGCAGGGGAGGCGTGCGCATCAAGGCGTCAATTTTCTGCGGAGTGCGGCAGCCGGTGGAGGCTCCCCTGTGCGAGTTTTACGCGGCGGCGATTCGCCGTCTGATGCGGCTGTTTTCGCTCGATGCTTCGGTGGAGACCGAACGATGCCTCGCGACCGGAGGCGCAGACTGTCTCATGCAGGTCAGCGTGCGACCCGCGGACGACGGGGGCACACTCGGCCTGGCTGACGCTGGATAGCATCGCCGATCGGAGGCGTGCTAAAATGTGCAGCGGTTAAACCATGGCAGATGAAGAATTTCGGGAGATTCAGCTACAAGGCAAGCAACTCGTCTTCCTCTTCATGGCCGCCACGGTGGTGGCAGTCGTGGTGTTCTTGTGCGGCGTGATGGTCGGTCGTGGTGTCCAGGGATCGTTGGTCGCCGCGGTTGAACAAGCGACGTTCTATCCCGGCACGGCCAGTCAGAATCCCTCGCCCGCGCGGGCAGCTTCCATGGACGGCGATGCTCAGCTGACGGCGCAGGAGACCCTGACCTACTCGTCACTGCTCGAAGATCCGGAGCCGCTCGCCGAAACGCTCGCTCCAGCGCCGGCACCCGCATCGGTGGCGCCGGAGCCGGTCGCGCCGACTCCGACGCCGTCGGCAACACCGTCGGCAACACCGTCCGGAGCGGGCATCGCGGCTCCGCCAGCGGCTGCCCGGCAGCATCCACAGGCCGTCGCGGCTGGACCCTCGACTGCGGCTGCACCGGTGGCCGCTGTACCAGCGAGTCGGCCAGCCGCCTTCGCAGAGCCGCCCGGTTCCGGTTTCGTCGTCCAGGTCGCCGCCGTGCTCCAGCGCGCGCAGGCAGACGCCATCGCGAGTGGACTGAGTGCGAAGGGATATCCGGCGTTTGTCGCCGTGTCGGGACCCAACTTCCGCGTTCGGGTTGGCAAGTACGCCGACCGCAGCGAGGCGGACTCCGTCGCCAGCCGGCTTGCGCGAGAAGAGCGGTTCGAACCCTGGGTTACGAGATAGCCGCTGCGCCGTAGCCGCCGACGGTGGGTGCCCGGATGTGTCACTGGGTGTTCCGGCCGCTGATGCGTACCAGGTCCTGCGTGCGCCATCGCCGCGGGTGCCGGATTGCGCCAGCCCGGCGGCCTGCCGCCAAAGTGTTGTAGCCTGATCGCCTTGCCCTACCCTCTCGCCCTTCTGTCCGGTGCGTTACTCGCGCTCAGCTTTCCACGGTACGGCCATCCGGCGTTCGCCTGGATTGCACTCGTGCCTCTCATCGTCGCGCTGAGCGGCTGGCGCGGCCGGGTCGAGCGACTGCCGGGCCAGCCTCCGCTGCGGGCGTTTCTGCTTGGGCTGACATCCGGAGCGGTCTATTTCGCCGGCACGATCTACTGGACGGGTGCCGTCGTGGGGACATTCGGAGGACTGGCGTGGCCGATAGCGCTGTTGGCGATGCTGCTACTGGCGTCGTATCTGGCGCTGTTTCCTGCGGTGACGGCGCTGTGCACGGCGCGCCTCCTGACGCGCACCGGTCGGAGTGGCTTGCTGGTGGTGCCGGCGGCCTGGGTGGCCACCGAATTCCTGCGGGGTTCTCTGTTCGGCGGATTTCCGTGGGTGCCACTTGGCAACACGCAGGTCACGGTCCTGCCGGTGGCACAGGTGGCCAGCGTCGTCGGCGTCTACGGCCTCTCCGCCCTGGTGGCGGCGGTCAATGCAGCACTGGCGTACGCCCTGCTTTCGGAGCCGAGGACGAAGGTCGCGACCGCTCTCGCGACTGGCGTGGTGCTGGCAGGCATCGGCGTCTGGGGCGGGCTGCGGGTGGCGGAGGGATCGCTGGCGCGGGACGGCACACCGCTGCGGGTCGGGTTGATCCAGGGGAACATCGCTCAGGAAGACAAGTGGAACCCAGACGAGGCGCGACGGATCTTCACGACCTACGTCGCCATGACGCGCGATGCGGTACGGCGTGGTGCTGAGTTCGTGATGTGGCCGGAGTCGTCCACGCCGTTCATGTTCGAGGAGGACGAGGTTGGGGGCGGCACGGTCCGCGCGCTCGCGCAGGAGCTCGGCGTGCCGATCCTGCTGGGCAGCGACCAGCTCGATCGTTCCGGGGATGTCTTGCGGCTGTTCAATGCGGCCTTCATGGTGACGCCGGACGGCGATACAGCGGCGGTCTACCGCAAGATGCACCTCGTGCCGTTTGGCGAGTACGTGCCGTTCAAGGAATGGCTGTATTTCGTGTCGCCACTGGTCGATCAGCTTGCCGAGTTCGCACCCGGTACCTCGGTGGTCTTGCTGCCCATCGGAGGGCATCCCGTGAGCACCGCGATCTGTTACGAAGTCGTGTACCCGGCGCTGATCAGGCAGGCGGTGGCGGACGGGAGCCAGCTCCTGACGACCATCACCAATGACGCGTGGTACGGACAATCATCAGCGCCGTATCAGCACTTCGAGATGGCGTCGATGCGCGCGATCGAACAAGGGCGGTATCTTGCACGAGCGGCCAACACCGGCATCAGCGGCGTGGTCGATCCGTACGGGCGAGTGGTGCGCCGGTCGGCCATCTTCGAACAGGAAGGTATCGTCGCGGAGGTCCGTCTTCGCACGGGCCGCACGATCTATTCGATCATCGGCGACGCGGTGGCCTATCTGTCGATTGTGCTGACCGCCGTGTCGCTGGCCGTGCCGACGCGCCGGCGTGGATTCCGACCCTGAAGGAGAAGATAGTGGCAGTTGAATTCGAAGACCTTGTTCGGGAGTACGACGATCTTGGGCGCCGCGCGACAGAACTACGGAGGCATCTTTGAGGGTGCCAGACTCGACGAACAGCTAGCGAACATCGAACGCCGCGCCGGCGAGCCAGATTTCTGGAGCAATCAGGCGGACGCGCAGAAGGTGATGCAGACGCGCAGGCGCCTGGAGGACGACCAAGCGTTGCTGCAGTCACTGCAGCGCCGCGCCGACGACCTCGGCGTGCTGTTCGAATGGGCGAGCGCGGGGGAGGATGTGAGTGCGGACCTCGCGCGCGGACTCGACGACCTTCGGAACGAAGTCGAGGCGGCCGAAACCAAGAAGATGCTCTCGGGTGAGCACGATCTGGCCAACGCGATCGTCACGATTCATCCCGGTGCCGGCGGAACAGAGTCGCAGGACTGGGCCGAGATGCTCCTGCGGATGTATCTGAAATGGGCCGAGCAGCGTGGACTCAAGCGTGAGGTGATCGACTACCAGCCAGGCGATGAAGCGGGCATCAAGAGCGCGACGATCATGCTTGCCGGCGACTACGCGTACGGGCTGATGACGGCTGAAGCGGGTGTACATCGCCTGGTGCGCATTTCGCCCTTCGATCAGGCGGCCCGGCGTCACACATCGTTCGCCTCGGTGTTCGTCTGGCCGGAACTGCCCGATGATGTCGAGGTCGAGATCGATGAGAAGGACCTTCGAATCGACACGTATCGATCGAGCGGTGCCGGTGGTCAACATGTCAACGTCACCGATTCGGCGGTGCGGATAACGCATCTCCCGACGGGAATCGTCGTGTCCTGCCAGAACGAGCGGTCACAGCACAAGAACCGCGCCTCGGCGATGAAAGTCCTCCGGTCGCGGCTGTTCGACCTCAAGCTGAAGGAGCAGGAGGCGAAGCTGGCGCGAATCGCCGGTGCCAAGATGGACATTGGCTTCGGAAGCCAGATCCGGAGCTACGTGCTGCAGCCGTATCAGATGATCAAGGATCACCGCACGAAGATGGAGGTCGGGGACGTGCACCGCATTCTTGACGGCGACCTCGACCCCTTCATCAAGACGTATCTGCTGAAGAAGGCGAGCGGCACGCTTGGCTCGCCAGCGGTCACCGACGAGGAGTAGATCGCTCGCGGACCGGCCTGCCGCCGACGGGTGGGCGACGTCTGCGACGAAGTCCTGGCGGGAGCGCCGCCTATTCGACGACCGGTATGAGATAGCCCGGATACTCGGGCTGAGGCTGCGTACCGTTGATGAACGCCTCGGTTTCGCCAGAACTGAGCGCCACGAAGGCGATGTTCCCTGGTGCTTCAAAGACCGGTCGTTGCTCCCGGTCACCGTACGTGTCGATATACACCTGCATGAAGTCGCGCCAGATCGGCAAGGCAGCTGACGCCCCGGTCTCGCCGTTGCTGCTCCCGCCGATCGGCTTCTTTTCGTCATAGCCGACCCACACCCCCACGGTGATGTCCGGGTCGAAGCCAATGAACCAGGCGTCAGTGTAGTCGTCCACTGTTCCGGTTTTTCCGGCGAGTGGCCAGTCAAGTGATGACGCGGCGATGCCCGTCCCGTGCTGGACCACTCCGCGCAGGAGATTGGTCATCACGAAGGCCGTGTCTGCGCGTATCGCCTCCCGCGCCTGGGGGCGGTGCTGCTCGAGAATGTTGCCCTCGCGGTCGGCGATGCTGACCACCGCGTACGGCGTCATCCGCACGCCGCGGTTTGGAAACACGGAGTAGGCGGCGGTCGCGTCGATCAGCGTTGTCTCGGCCGCGCCCAGGGCCAGCGACAGGAATGGCTGAAAGTTGCCCTGCATGCCGAACCGAGCGACATAGTCGATCACCTGCTGCGGTCCTACTTCCTGCATGGCCTTGACCGCAGGGATATTGCGGGATTGTTCCAGTGCGCGCCTGAGCGTGATGGGGCCCACGAACTGGCGGTCGTAGTTCATCGGCTCATACCGCGGTTGATCCGGGGCAACCTCGATGGAGACGGCCTCATCGATAAAGACGGATGCCGGCGTGAAGCCGCGATCGATGGCGGTCGTGTAGACGATCGGCTTGAAGATCGATCCGAGCTGACGTTGCGCCTGCGTCGCGCGGTTGAACTTGCTGCGCTCGAAGCTGAATCCGCCGACCATCGCGCGAATCTCTCCGGTGCGGTTGTCGATCGCGACCAGCGCGGCTTCAAGCTCTGGCTCCTGCTCGAGGGTGACGGTCTCGGGAGCATCGTCGCCCACGGTCCGGAGGGCGACGTCGATGAGGTCTCCGACCTCGAACAGATCGGCCGCGTCCGTTCGCCGTGTCCAGGCGAAGGCGCCGGCAGGGAGTTCCAGTTCGTGCGGTCCGATGCGGATGCGCGCCGCACCGGCGCCTCGTGGTGGCACGGCCACGACGACCGCAGGGACGATATCTCCGACTCGCATCGGCTGGTTCCAGCGTGCCACGGAGAAGGCGTCCACGGCGAGCCCTTCCGCGACCACGTTACGCGTCGGCTTCCGGTACCCACTCCGACGCTTGTCGATCTGTCGCAAGCCCTGGTCCACGGCTCGGTTCGCCGCCAGCTGGAGCCCGGCGTCCAGTGTCGTCTGGACCCGGAGTCCCGCCTCGTAGAGTGCGTCTGCGCCGTAGTCTCGCTCAAGCACTTTGCGGATTTCTTCCCCGAAATACGGCGCGATCGACGGGGTCCTGGCCGACTGTCCCCGTACCACCAGGGGGCGTCGAGCGGCCTCCTCCGCTTCCTCGCGCGTGATGAAGCCCTCGTCCGCCATTCTCCGGAGGACGTAGTCGTTGCGTCGTGCGAGTGTCTGGTCAGGGTTGACGTACGGGCTGAGTCGCGCGGGTGTCTGCACGATGCCGGCGAGCGTCGCGGCCTCTTCCAGCGTGACGTCCCGGGCGGACTTTGCAAAATACAGCTGGGCGCCCGCCTCGACGCCGTAGGCGCCGTGGCCCATCGTGACGTGATTCGCGTAGAAGGTCAGGATTTCGGGCTTGGTGTATCGCTTTTCCAGCTGCACCGCGACGATCGCTTCTCTGATCTTTCGCTCGAAAGACCGTTCAAAGACGCCCCCGCGCATATACCCGGAGAGAAACAGCATGCGCGCCACCTGCTGCGTGATCGTGCTGGCGCCCGCCCGCTGCTGATAGAGCACGTCTCGGGCGGCCGTGATGACGATGCGAGAGGCGCTGAGACCGAAGTGCTGCTCGAAGTCCGCGTCCTCGCTCGCCAGGATCGCCTGCCGCAGCACGGGGGCGATGTCGTCGTAGTCGATCACGACACGCAGTTCCGTCGCGAACTCGCTGATGACCTCCCCGTCTCTGGCGAACACCCGGGTGATCGTGTTGGGCTGGTAGCTGTCCAGGGCGCTGATTCCCGGCAGGTCGTCTGCGTAGGCAAAGAGAACGCCGCTCAGTGCGCCGAGGGCGGCGACAACGACAAAGAGGGCGACGATACCCGCCTGCCGGGCTACGCGTATGACGATGCGTTTTTCGTGAGGCTTACGCCGCGCAGTCTTAGTTTCCATGCTCTGGAGGAGTGATATGTGCTCATGGGCTGACCCGGACCAACCGTTTCCTGTGCCCCAGTATACCAGTCGCAACTCGATGTCTGTGCTCGCCTTATTTAGTTTCGGCGTGTCTGTGCGTATCTTATTGATTGACGTGAGCACACTCAGATTTTATAATGCTTGAAACATAAGCCTATTCGCCGGTTCGACCCCCTCATCAGGGTTGCCGCGGAAGAAAGTCAAAGGACGCGACGACATGAGCAAAATTATCGGTATCGATCTGGGCACGACCAACTCGGTGGTGGCTGTCATGGAAGGCGGCGAGCCCGTCGTCATCACGAATGCGGAAGGCAATCGACTGACGCCGTCGGTTGTGGCGTTCACCAAGACTGGCGAACGACTGGTTGGTCAGGTTGCCAAGCGTCAGGCTGTCACCAATCCCGAAAACACGGTCTTTTCGATCAAGCGGTTCATGGGGCGTCGCCACGACGAGGTCTCCGACGAGATGAAGATGGTGCCGTACGCCGTCGTCGCGGCCTCCAACGGAGACGTGCGCATCAAGGTTGTCAACGAGGACTTCGCACCACCCCAGATTTCGGCGATGGTGCTCCAGAAACTGAAGCAGTCGGCGGAAGACTATCTCGGACAGACGGTCACGCAGGCTGTCATCACGGTGCCCGCGTACTTCAACGACGCGCAGCGCCAGGCGACGAAGGAAGCGGGTCAGATTGCCGGCCTCGAAGTGATGCGTATCGTGAACGAACCGACAGCCGCGGCGCTGGCCTACGGGTTGGACAGGAAGAAGGAGGAGACGATCGCCGTCTACGACTTCGGCGGCGGCACGTTCGACATCTCCATTCTCGAGGTTGGCGAGGGAGTCGTCGAGGTCAAGGCGACAAACGGTGACACCCACCTGGGTGGAGACAATCTCGACCAGCGCGTCATCGACTGGATCATCTCGGAGTTCAAGAGCAGCGACGGGATCGACCTCGGCAAGGACCGGATGGCGTTGCAGCGTCTGAAGGAGGCGGCAGAGAAGGCCAAGATGGAGCTGTCCACGGTGATGGAGACGGATATCAATCTGCCATTCGTGACGGCTGATCAGTCAGGTCCGAAGCACCTGCAGATGAAGTTGACGCGGGCGCGCTTCGAGCAGCTCGTGGAGGACTTGTTGCAGCGGACCGTCGGCCCGACGAAGAAGGCGCTGTCCGACGCCGGCCTGGACCCATCGAAGATCGACGAAGTGGTGCTCGTTGGTGGCTCGACCAGGACCCCCCGTGTGCAGCAGATCGTCAAGGAGTTGTTCGGGAAGGATCCCCACAAGGGGGTGAACGCCGACGAAGTGGTCGCGATTGGTGCCGCCATTCAGGCGGGTGTGTTAGCCGGTGATGTCAAGGACCTGCTTCTCCTGGACGTGACGCCGCTCTCGCTGGGAATCGAGACGTTGGGTGGAGTGATGACGCCGTTGATTTCCCGCAACACGACGATTCCGACGAGGAAGAGCGAAACGTTCTCCACGGCTGCCGATAGCCAGACCAGTGTCGAAGTACACGTGGTCCAGGGCGAGCGTCCGCTCGCGAAAGACAACCGCACGCTGGGTCGGTTCCAGCTGGTGGGGATTCCTCCAGCGCCTCGAGGCGTACCTCAGATCGAGGTCGCCTTCGACATCGACGCCAACGGTATCGTCAACGTGTCAGCCAAGGATATGGGGACTGGCAAGGAGCAGAAAATCACGATCACCGCATCGAGCGGCCTCAGTAAAGATGAGGTCGACCAGATGATGAAGGACGCGTCGGCCCATGCCGACGAGGACAAGAAGCGGCGTGAGGAGATCGAGACGCGGAACCAGGCGGATCAGACCGTCTACGCCGCTGAGAAACTGCTGCAGGACATGGGCGCGAAGCTGACTGCGGACGACAAGTCGGCCGTCGAGTCTGCGGTCGAGGCGGTCAAGGCCGCGATTGCTGCGAACAACACGGCTGACATGACCAGCGCGATGGAGAAGTTGACCCAAGCGCAGCACAAAGCGGCAGAGGCGATCTATAAGCAGCCCGATGCGAGCGGGGCCGAGGGTGCGGCAGCGTCAGCGGAGGGATCCGCCGACGCCCAGGGGGATGTGATCGATGCGGAAGTCGTAGACGAGGAGAAGAAGTAACTCGGATATGGACCTCTACGTGGTGCTCGGTGTGCGACGCGGAGCGACCGAGTCCGAGATCAAGCGGGCCTATCGACGCCTCGCTCGGCAGTGTCATCCTGATATCAATCCGGGAGACCGCGACGCGGAGCGTCGTTTCAGGCAGGTGCTCGAAGCGTATGAGACTCTGACTGATCCGGACCGTCGCGTGCGGCACGACTCGGGGGCCGGCGCCGCGGAATCGACTGGTCAGCGAACCAGTGGATTCGAGGGCTTCGACTTCTCGACACGCGGCGACAGCGATTCCACCACGTTCGGGGACCTCTTTGCGGACGTATTGACCGAACGCGCAACACGGGCGACGCCCGAACGGGGCGTCGACCTGCACCAGGACGTGCAGCTATCGTTCGAAGAGGCGTTTGCCGGAACAGCCCGTCCGATCACGGTGACGCGGTATTGCGTGTGCCGCGCGTGTGGCGGCGGTGGACGAACACGAACGGCCCCGGGCCACTGCCCCGTGTGCGACGGGACCGGGACGGCGCGGGCCGTGCGCGGGCACATGGTGTTTTCCCGCGCGTGTAGCGGCTGCGGTGGCTCGGGACACCAACGGCCCGCGCTGTGCGCGCCCTGCGGTGGCTCGGGACAGGAGACGCGGAGTGAGCCGGTGCAGGTATCGATACCGGCAGGTATTGGCGACGGCGATCGCGTTCGAGTCGAAGCCGCCGGCAACGCGGGCATCCGCGGCGGCCCGTCCGGTGATCTGTACATCACGGCGCACGTGGCGCCGCATCCACTGTTTCGGCGCGACGGTTACGATGTGCACATCGCGCTTCCCATCGCGGTCCACGAGGCGGGGCTGGGCGCGCGCATCGACGTGCCTGCGCCAGACGGGAAGGCCCGCCTCAGGGTGCCTCCTGGCACGCAGTCCGGGCAGCGATTCCGCGTGCGCGAGCGCGGTGCGGTATCGGTACGGGACGGGCGCCGCGGCGATCTCGTCGTGGAAGTGCGGCTGATGTTGCCGCGGCTGCTTGATGAGCGCTCGAAGGAGTTGCTTCGGGAGTTCGGTCGCATCAACGGCGAAAATGTACGCGGGCATCTGGAGTAAGTGATGGCGAAGCGTGCCGAGCAGGGGAAAGCGCACTACATGATCAGCGCGGTGTCGCAGAAGTACAAGATTCATCCGCAGACGCTGCGGCTGTACGAGCGAGAGGGGTTGCTGTCCCCGTCACGGACCGAGGGAAACACGCGGTTGTACTCGGACGACGACCTCGAGCGGCTCGAAACCATTCTCGCGCTCACGCGCGACCTTGGCGTCAACCTGGCCGGCGTCGAGATCATTCTGCACATGCGCCACAAAATTGAAGGCATGCAGCATGAGGTCAACGAGTTCATGGACTACGTGAAGCGAGAGCTGGCCCGTGGCCTCGACGACTGGGAGCAGCGGCTCGGCACCGCGCTCGTCAAGTCATCACCGACGGATCTTGTCAAGCGTTCGACCGGCGACCCGCACGTTGACGAACCGACCGCAAAAGTCAAGAGTCGGAACCAGAAATAGGCGCGCGTTCGGCGGCTGGCAAGTACGCTAGGATCGCGTCCGTGACCTGTGTGATGTGTGATGACACCGGCTGGAAGACAGTCGACGTCGATGGTGTCTCGCGAGTCACGCGTTGCGACTGCACACGAGCGTCGGCGGCGGCCCGGTTGCTCGCGGACGCACGCATCCCACGTCGCTATCAGCACTGCGACCTCACCAACTACACAGCGTACAACGAGAAGTTGACGAAGGCCCTGCGGCAGGCCACGTCCCTGGCGGAGGGGTTTCCGGTGGTCGATCGTGGCCTGCTGATCCTCGGACCTCCGGGTGTGGGCAAGACCCACCTGGCTGTGGCGATCCTTCGGCAGGTCATCACGACGCGGGGCGCGCGCGGCATTTTTTACGACACGCGCGATCTGCTTCGCGTCATCCGCAGCACGTACGATCCGGTTAACCAAGTGGCGGAGATCGATGTGCTCAGGCCGGTCATCGAGGCGGACATGCTCGTGCTGGACGATCTGGGTGCCGAGAAGACCTCGGAGTGGGTCGAGGAGACGCTGAACCACATCGTCAACGCCCGCTATAGCGCTCAACGGACGACCGTGTTTACGTCGAATCACGAGGAAAAAGGGGACGACACGACCGATCCGGATTCGCTGCTGTTCCGTATCGGCTACCGGATGCGCTCACGGCTTCATGAAATGTGTGACTTGCTCGATCTGGACGGTGCCGACTATCGCCAGTTGCCGCCGAACGGCGGTGTCGACGACTTGATCATGCTCTGGAAGCTTCGCAGCAAAGGGTCGCGCAAGGCGACGTTGCCGTCGCGCGCGGCCGGCCAGGCACGGGCTCAGATTCGGGGTCGCGACGGCAAGGCCGATCTGAGGTGGACCGGGGGCCGGGCCGGGTCCTAGCGAGCGTGCTCGGCATCTACGTACACATCCCTTTCTGTTCCGCCATCTGCAACTACTGCAACTTCAATCGTGGCCTCTTCGAGCCGGGGCTGAAGGAGCGGTACGTGTCAGCCCTGTTGACCGAGATTCGACAGGAAGGCGACGGTTCCCGCGCCGATACGATCTTCTTCGGGGGCGGTACGCCATCGCTGCTCGAACCGTTCGAGATCGAGGCCGTGATCGATGCCTGCGCCGAGGGGTGGGACCTGAACGGCGATACGGAGATCACGCTCGAGGCCAATCCTGAAACGGTCACGCCGGAGAGGTTGGCCGGTTTTCGGGGGGCGGGCGTCAATCGACTCAGCTACGGCGTTCAGTCATTCCGTGACGACGAACTCGTGCGCCTCAGTCGACTCCATTCGTCTGCGAAAGCCGCCGAGGCGTTTGCGATGGCTCGCGCCGCCGGGTTCGACAACATTTCCCTCGACCTGATGATGTGGCTCCCCCAGCAGGCGGTCAGCCAGTGGCTGGAGTCGGTCGACGCGCTGATTGCACTCGGGCCGGATCACGCATCGTTGTACATGCTGGAGATCTATCCCAACGCGCCCCTTCGTGACGCGATGGCGCGCGGGCGGTGGTCCGTTGCGCCCGAAGACGACGTGGCGGAGATGTACCTCGCTGGCCTCGGAAGGATGGACAGTGCGGGATACGAACAGTACGAGATATCGAATGTCGCGCGCCCGGGTCGCCAGGCACGCCACAATCTGAAGTACTGGACCGACGGCGAGTGGATCGGCCTCGGGTGCGGAGCGCACTCGACGCGCTCCGGCACGCGCTGGAAGAACCTGTCCGACACGGAGGACTACATCTCGGCGGTCGAGCGCGGCACACCAACCGCGACGGACCGACGAGTCCTCTCGGCGGACCAACGCCTGGAAGATGCGCTGTTCACGGGACTTCGGCTGAACGCCGGTCTGGACGTGGGGATCGTACGCCAGCGATACGGCGTTGACGTCTGGGCCCGATACGGGGAACAATTCCAACCGTTCCTCGATCGGGGTCTTCTGTCTTATGATGGGAGTTCACTACGGCTGCCACGGGAGGGGATGCTTGTCGCTCACGAAATGATGGCCGTGTTCATCGGTTGAAGTGTACGGTAGAGTTACTCCCTTTTCCGCTATTTCAGGAGGCTTGAAGATGCGACGACTGTCCGGGTTCTTACTGGCTGGTACCATTATGTTGTTGCCAGCGTTTTCGGCGTTCGGTACCGCGCACGCTCAGGACGCGTTGACGTTCAATGGTGACGTAGCCATTCTGTCGATCGCGATCAAGCCGGACAAGACCGCAGACTTCGAGCAGGTCATGATGAAGGTCCGCGAGGCGCTGTTGCAGTCCCCGAATGCTCAGCGCAAGCAGCAGGCAGCGGGGTGGAAGGTCGTCAAGTCAAGCACGTCGATGCCGGACGGCAACGCGGTGTATACCCACGTGATCAGTCCCGTCGTTAGAGGTGCGGACTACGCAATCATGACGATTCTGTACGAGGCGTTCGAGGACCCGGCGGAGCGCACGCGCCTGTACGAACTGTACAGTGGCGCCTTCGGTGCCGCTCTTGGGGGGAGCGACAACTCAGTCGCAGTGGACCTCTCCAGGCCGTAGTCGCACTCGCGATCGGGCTGGCACGATCCGAGCCACGAACGGCGTCGCCGTTCGTGGCTCTCTTTTTGTCGGGGCGAATTCTCGGATCGGCGTAGAGGTGTGGAGGGTTGATGCGAACCGTACTGATAGGACTGGCTGCCGTGTATCTGGCGTCGGTGGCACATGCGCAGATGCCGGTGCCTGATCCTGCCCAGGCGCAGGTGCCTCCTGAGCAAGCTCAGCCGGCTGCCCAGGAATTGCCCGCGCCACCTGCTCCCGGGCAGGCAGCACCGTCGATCGGAGCGCCGGCGGCGCCGGGAGAAGGTCCGGTGATTCCTGCGCCGGTCGTGCCGCCAGTACCGCTGGGCGCGCGCACGTTTACCGCTCCGACCGGGGCCATCTTCACGGCCGTTCGCGCCGACCGGGTCGTCGATTTCGAGATGGTAATCGGGTATCTGGAGGCGGCGCTCGAGACGTCGACGGATCCTGTCGTTCGTGCTCAGGCGGAAGGGTGGCGCGTCCTGAAGGCCACCGAGCCGGGGCCCAACGGCACGGTGTTATACGTGTTTCTCATCGATCCGGCCGCCCCCGGGGCCGACTACGGCCTCGGACGCATACTCAGTGACGCGTACCCCGATCAGATTCAGAACATCTGGAAGCTGTACACGGGCGCGCTGGCTGGGGGCGGCAGTCTGTTGAATCTGACGCCGGTCGAGCCTGCGCCGTTGCCGTCAGCCGCGACCGATACGAACGCCACACCACCGGTGGCGCCCCGCCCGGCCCCCCCGGCGCCGTAGAACGCCACAAGCAGGGTCAGATCTCGGAGGTCAGAACGCGATGTTCAGGCCGGCGTAGATTCGGTTTACGACCGGATGGAGCGGTTCGCCGCGAAGCCGGAACACGCGGTAGTCGAGCCTGGCGCGAATCGGTCCTACCAGCGTGATCTTCGCGCCACCGCCCGCATTCACGGCGAAGTGCGTTTCCTCGCTCGCGCCGAGGCGCTCTCGATACACACCCCCGCCGCTGGTCACGTAGAACCGGATGCCCGCGACCGGGATCGGCGTCTGCAGCAGCACGTTGCCCATGCCGGTAGTCAGCGAAGGCGCCGCTTCCTCAGGGGTCTCGCCCGTCTGCGCGAGTTCGAGCTCGAAGCCGAGGATGAGGAGGCCGACGCCAAGCGCGATTCCCTTCACTTGCCGGTTCGCTGGCGTCGCGGTGCTGCCGATAAAGGCTGTCACGTCCGCAAACGCCGGTGTGGCGGCGACCGTCAGCATCATCAGCACCGCCGCGGCCATGTGCGTAGTCGGGAATCGTGGGCGCGTCGCCGGGCGTGGGAGGTCGGTTGTCGCGTCGAATGGCATACCGAATGATACGATCACTGCAGGGTCGCGCGCTGCCATGGAACTGCCATCGATCGACAATTGTGAGTACGGCTGCGGGATCCGCCAGCCTTCGGCCGCAGGCCTGCGCGCATGACGGCAGCCTTCACCGGGTCCTCTCTGGCCGCCGGTGTGCTCGCCGGTGATCCCCGGGCGGTGGCGCGCGCCATGTCGCTGGTCGAGGATGAGACTCCCGCTGGCGTCCGCCTGCTGCGGGCCATATTCCCCAGGACAGGACGCGCGCAGTTGCTCGGCGTGACCGGGCCACCTGGTGCCGGCAAAAGCACGCTCGTCGACCGACTGACGGGAGAGATTCGCCAGGATGGTCAGGCGGTCGGGGTTGTGGCTGTCGATCCGACCAGTCCGTTCACCGGCGGCGCGGTGCTCGGGGATCGCGTGCGGATGGGCCGTCACTTTTCCGATCCGGGCGTGTTCATCCGCAGCATGGCAACGCGCGGGAACTATGGGGGGCTCGCGCGCGCGACCGGTGACGCAGCGCTGATTCTGGACGCCGCCGGCAAGGACGTCGTCATCATCGAAACGGTGGGCGTCGGACAGGGCGAGGTCGAGATCGCAGCCACCGCAGACGTGGCCATTGTGGTGCTGGTCCCGACCAGCGGCGACGGCATTCAGGCGCTGAAGGCTGGCGTGATGGAGATTGCCGATATCTTCGTCGTGAACCAGTCCGATCTCGACGGCGCGGATCGGTTGGTCCAGAATATCGCCGCAAGCCAGGCATTGCGCACGGCCGCGCCAGACGAATGGCGCCCGCCGATCGTCAAGACCGTCGCGACGACAGGCGAGGGGATCCCGGAGCTGCGGGCGGAAATCGCGCGATTCCAGGTACACGCGGCGGCCACGCCGGGGAGCCGGATGCGCGGCCGGCAGGCGTTTCGTCTTCGGGAGCTGCTGTCGCAGCGGTTCCTGGAGCGCCTCGATCGTGTGCTTCCAGCCGGAGAGTGGGAGCGCGTGATCGATCGGATGGCCGCGCGGGAGATCGACCCGTACAGTGCTGCCGCCGAATTGATGGAGCGGGCGATGCACGCTCCGGAGCCAACGCTCCCCGGGTCAGCGTGAAAGCGATTCTTGACCACGTCGGCATCGCCGTCCAGGACATCGACAAGGCGCTGGCCTTCTATCGCGACGCGCTCGGTCTTGAGGTCGAGGCGGCAGAGGACGTCGAATCGCAGCGCGTTCGGGCACACATCATCCCCACAGGGCAGGGGGCGCTGGAGTTGCTTGAAGCCACGGCGCCGGACTCGCCGATTGCCAGGTACGTGGACAAGCGCGGTCCCGGTATCCATCACGTGACACTTCGCGTCGAGGACGTTCGCGCGACGCTCGACCACCTCCGAGCCCGAGGCGTTCGCTTGATTGACGAGCAGCCAAGGCCGGGAGCCCAATCCTCGCTGATCGCCTTCATTCACCCATCCGCTTCGCACGGTGTGCTGGTGGAACTGAAGCAGCACGCGTCGGCGTCCGTCACGCTGGCGTCGCGTCGGTTGCCGTGGGGCGACCTCGAGCTTGTGAGCGTGCACGACGGGGTGTTTCGACTCGATGGTGGGGCGATGTTCGGCGTGGTGCCACGACCCGAATGGGAGGCGCAGGCGACGCCGGACGATCGTCACCGTATCCCCCTCGGGATCCGACCGCTCGTCGTGGAGGCCGACTGGGGGCGGATGATCATCGACTGCGGAGTCGGCGACAAGATGAGCGTCGACGAGCGTGACCGCTACGGCCTCGATCGGGCCCGCCATCTCGACCACGCGCTCGCCGACGTGGGCCTGCACGCTGACGCGATCGATCTCGTGCTCGCGACCCATCTCCATTTCGATCACATCGGAGGCGCGACGGTGCGCGAGCGTGATGCACTCACGCCCCGCTTTCCGCGAGCCCGGTATCTCGTTCGGGCAGCCGAATGGGAAGACGCCACGCATCCACACGCGCGCAGTCGGGCGAGCTACCGACCGGATGACTTTCTTCCACTCGCGGAGGCAGGGGTGGTGGACTTTCATGGTCGGGATGGCGAGATCAGAGCTGGCGTGCGCGTCGTTCGGACGGGTGGCCATTGCCCGGAACACCAGATCGTCTTTCTGGAGTCCGCCGGGAAGACGGCGGTCTTTGTCGCCGACCTCATCCCGACGACGGCACACGTGCGCGACGCCTGGATCATGGGTTACGACCTGTTTCCGATGGAGACGCTTGCGTACAAGACGCGCTTCATTCGCGAGGCCATCGATCGCGAATACCTGATCTTCTTCGAGCACGATCCGCGCGTGTCGGCGGGATACATCCGGGAAGAGCAGGGCCGCCGATACGTAGAGCAAGTACTGTAAACTCGACTACTTCGAGTCACGGATCACGCATCCCGAAGGTACACATGGACAAGGTTCGCATCGGCATCATCGGCGGCAGCGGTCTGTACGATATGGCCGAGGTTACCGATCGTCAGGAGGTCACGCTGACCACACCGTTCGGCGAACCGTCAGGCCCGTACCTGCTCGGCACGTTGCGGGGCCAGCGAGTGGCGTTCCTCGCGCGACACGGCGCCGGACATCGGATCCTGCCCTCGGAGATCAATTTCCGCGCGAACCTCTTCGGGATGAAGCTGCTGGGCGTCGAGTACATCCTGTCGGCGAGCGCCGTTGGGAGCCTGAAAGAGGAATACAAGCCACTCGATATCGTGATCCCGGATCAGTTCCTCGATCGCACCACAGGGCGTCCGAGCACGTTCTTCGGCCGGGGACTGGCCGCCCACGTCGGTTTCGCGCATCCGTTCTGCCGCGTGCTCAGTGGCCTGGCCGTGGAGAGCGGACGGCTGGCCGGCGCGACGGTGCACGAGGGTGGCGCGTACGTCTGCATGGAAGGGCCGCAGTTCTCAACGCTGGCCGAGTCCAGGCTCTACCGGGCCTGGGGTATGGACATCATCGGCATGACGAACGTGCAGGAAGCCAAGCTGGCGCGGGAAGCTGAGATCTGCTACACGACCATCGCGCTGGTGACCGACTACGACTGCTGGCACCCGGACCACGACTCGGTCACCGTGGATATGGTCGTGGCCACGTTGATGCAGAACGCTGAGACGGCCCAGCGGATCATCGCCGAGGCCGTGTCGCGCCTGCCGTACGTCCGCAGCTGCGAGTGCGCGTCGGCTTTGAAGTACGCGCTCCTGACCAGGCCAGACGCGATGTCGGACCAGGTGAAACATGAGTTGGCGCCGTTGATCGGCAAGTACGTGGAGGTTCATTCGTGACGGCAAGCAAGATCATCGTGACCGGTTCGATAGCCTATGACTATCTGATGTCGTTTCCAGGCAAGTTCACCGAGCACTTCCTTCCGGAACACATGCAGCGGGTCAGCCTGAGCTTCCTTGTTGATTCGATGGACAAGCGGCGTGGCGGCTGCGCGCCAAACATCGCCTATACGTTGGCGCTGCTCGGGCAGCGCCCTTTTCTGATGGCCACCGCCGGACAGGACTTCGGTGAGTACCGCCAGTGGCTGGACGCCGCCGGCGTCGACACGTCGCTCGTGCAGCAGGTCCCCGACAAGTTCACCGCGTCGTTTTTCTGCAGCACGGACACGGAGAATAACCAGATCGCGTCCTTCTACACAGGGGCGATGGAACAGGCAGGGGAACTGTCGTTTCGCACCGTGTCCGATCCGGGCCTCGTCATCATCTCGCCGAACGACCCGGCGGCCATGATGCAGTACGCGGAAGAGTGCCGGACGCTCGAGATTCCGTTCATCTTCGATCCGGGGCAGCAATGCGCCCGCATGTCAGGGCCCGAGCTGAAGGACGGCCTGGTCGGCGCGCGTATTCTGATCTGCAACGACTACGAATTCGAACTGATTCGTCAAAAGACGGAGATGGGCGAGAGCGAGATTCTGGCGGTCACCGAAGCGCTGGTCGTGACGCGGGGCGAGAATGGCTGCTCGATCTACTCGGCCGACAGCCGCGTCGATGTGAAGGCCGTCCCGTCGGACCGCGTCGTCGACCC
>JAQBVV010000037.1 GCA_027622905.1 Acidobacteriota bacterium | reverse complement strand
GCCGCCATAGTGGGCGCGCAGCACGAGGGAATGTGACCCTCACAACGATTACTCGGTCGGGCTCCTAGAAGTCGTAGCCGATCCATACAGAGAACTGCGGCTTTCGGAACCAGGCGCTCCCACCCGCGCCCACGCCAGCGGCGGCGGCGTCGGCCGCAAACCGCACGTCTTCCCAGTCCTTGTTCAGCAGCGTACGCCACGCCCAGTCGAAGTGGACCGGGAATCCAAGGGCGAACGTCTCAAGGCCGAGACCGTAGGACGCGCGCGCATCGATGAGGCGGAACCCGTTTATCTCGGTCGGAGGGCCGACGATCGGCACCTGCGTCAGGACCCCCGGCACGAAGCCGATGACCGGTGACACCGTCTCTGGACTGCTGGACCACCATCTGAACGGCTGTCCGTCGAAGCTGCCGCCGCCCATGTTCGCGAAGAACACGCCGCGGATGCCACCGAACACCCCGATCGGCGTGAGCATCGCCTCGATGACGGGGAATCTCAGCTCAGCGTTGAGGAACGCGGTTTCCGAGCCGATGAACTCCAGGTACTCGTAGCCGCGCATCTCGGAGTTGCCACCGAAGTAGTTGAATGTCGGCGCGTCACCCCAGCTCTTGAATCCCTTGGCTCGCAGCGCGAGGAGGCCAGTGCCGCTGAGCCGCCAGTAGTACCGCGCGTCGACATCGGCGGTCTGCCGGCTCAGCGTATTGCCGATGGCGGGTGAGAACTCGTAGGACAGCCGCATCGTGTTGCCAGCCAGCGGCCCGAACTCACGGAAAATCGTCGTCTCCTGGACGTAGTTGACGCCGAGCGGCATGTACGTGCCGGACTGAAAGAGCTGACGTCCGAACTGCTGGTTCTGGAAACCGCTGGAGACCTGCTCGAGCCCGGGATCGTTGAAGCGCTCGTTGTAGTGCATCAGCCCGGCCGTCAGTTCGATCCGGCGATACCGGTCAAACGGCCAGATGCCGAACACGGTGCCGCCCCGCACCGTACGCGTGGCGACCGCCAGGTCACGATCGATGATGTTGGCAAACGCCGGGTCGTAGAACACGCCCCCGGTCTGCCCGAAGAAGAACTGGGTCTGCGAGAATCCTTGCACTGCGTAGTTGAAGCGGCGGGCGAGGTTCACGTACGAGCCCGAGTACGTTCGGTACTGCGAGATCGAGGCGGCGTACACATTGAACTGCTTGTCGCCCAGGACGTCGCTGAAGGTAACCGACGACCCACCGAAGACGTCTCCGCCGCTCGTCACCCCGACGTTCAAAGGCGGACGGCCATCGAGATACATCTTCTCGAACGTACCCTTCCGTCGCGAGTTCGCGGTGACCAGCGTGTGGGCCATGGGGGCCTGGAAGTCGATGATGGGGCCAGGGCCGCCGAAGTCCTCGTTGGATGCGACGGTGATCGGGTCTGGTCGATCGAGCGTATGCAGTTCGTACTCGCCCTTGTAGTAGCCCACGAAGGCAATCTGGGGCTCGCCATCCCCTCGTTTGAGTGCGATCGCTGACGTGTTGCCGCCGAGCGCGTCGGTGTACTGTCGCAGCTCACCGGTCGTCAGGCTGAGCGTCCAGATGTTGTACACGTTACCGTTGCTGGCCTCCTCCACGGTGGTCGGCTTCGTCGGATCGGTCGCCGTCGATGAAAACACGATGGTGTCAGCGTCCATGAACTGCGCAGCGGAGTCGTCATGCGTGCCGAACGTGATCTGCGTCTTCTGTCCGCTCGCCACGTCCAGCCGGAAGAGTTTCTCGCTGCCGCTGACGCGCACGACGTAGATGATGGACTGGCCGTCGGGTGCCCATGTGGGCCCCGAGTCGGCGAAGCCGTCGTTGGTCAGGTTCGTGAGTTCCTCGGTGTCGAGATTCAGAAGGAAAATATCGCCGACCCCGCCGCGCAACGCGCTGAACACCACTCGTCGGCCATCAGGCGAAATATCGGGAGACTCCGGATCATCCACGGTCTCGAGCGCGACACGCTTGTCGATGTTTCGAGTCAGGACGTTCTGGAGCACGAGGGTACGAGACTTCTCCGAGCGAACGAAGTACCCGATCTGATCACCGGAGGGTGACCACGACAGCCACGGCACGGTATTGAATCGCATACCCGGCTGAATGAGGAATTCGTAGCCGCGATCCTGATCGAATCCATTGGTCAGATGTCGCACGACCGAGCCGTCTTCAGACGACACCAGCACGATGTCCATCTCGTAATCCCGGCGATTGCCGGTGACCAGTGCGATGAGGTCGCCGGAGGGAGAGGCTTCAATCGATACTGCGCTATTGAAATTGGATCGTTCGGGGTTCGGTGCCAGGTTGCGGCCGTAGTCGGCCGGACGCTCCTTGTCGCGGAAGCCCCTGAAGCGATCCTTCAGATACTTGTCGAACTCGTCGTCGAACTCTTCCGGCGAGATGCGAAACGCCTCCTGGTATGCGTCCTCGCCCCCACCGATGACCGACTTGCGCAGGGAGAACAGGTACTGCCGGATACCTTCCTTGCCCCAGCGCGACTCCATGAACTCGAAGGCGGCGTGGCCGAGGTTGTAGACGAGACGTACGCTGCCGACGTTCGTGTACCCCTCGAGCTCGGTCATCCTCGGTATGATGTCAGCGACGGCCGCGTCGCGCACCGTCATCAGGTCGATCGGGCGCCAGATGCCGGTCATGTAGTCCGACAATCCCTCGTTGACCCAGAGCGGTACGTTGCGCCGAACCAGCGACGTCGGCACGATGTCGAATTCGAACTGGTGGGTGAGTTCGTGCACGACCAGTCGATACAGCAGATCCGGCGGGTCGTCGAGCGGCATCACGATCCTGGTGCGCATCGGCTCGGCAAACGCGCCGACGCCTTCCTGGGCGGCTCCCGGGATGACGTTCTGCTGCTGAAACTCGCTGCTCGTCTTGAAGAGAATGAGCGAGACCTTGAACGCGAGATCGTACTTGAGCTCATCGCTGATGTGCTGATACGCGCTCTCCGCGTACCCGGCGACCCGTTCCAGGTGCTGCTCGATCTCGGGGTAGTAGAAGATCTCGAAGTGCTCTGTCTCGTAGATCTGCCAGTCGAAATGGTCGTAGCGGATCTGGTTCTTCCCGAAGTACGGGATGTAGGGTGTCTGCGCCGATGCGAGACACGGCACCAGGACGAGCGCAGAGACCAAGACTGCGGCCACGACCGAAAGCCTGGCCACGCGTCGCGTGCGGCTGCTCATGAGGACTCTCCCTTGCAGAAATCTGAGGACAGGGGTGCGCTGCCCCCTGTCAGTAACGAGCCGGTTTCGCGTTGGCAGCGATGCGCGCCATGTTACCGCCGACAGGTCTACGGCCGCAAAGACTCTCCCGGGCCAACTCACGAGTCGGTCGTGCAAGGGACGTGCCGGGAGGCGCAGGTTCCGTGGCTGCGAGATGTTGTGGGTTCAGCCCGCCACGATCGCCGGGGCCCGCGGCGCGCCGTCCTCTCAGCGGTGCACGGCCGTCCCATCTCGATGATAAAGTAGCCCTGATGGAGAAGGAGCCTTCGGACGTCGTCGCCTCTGGTCACGATCCCGTCACCTCGTCACGGCCCGGTTCGGGTCCGCCCTCCGGCGAGCCTGACGTGGCGGCTCCCGCTCGACGGCACACGGCGTGGTTCAGCATGGCTGCCGTCGCCGCGGCGCTGGTGATGTTGAGTCTGCTGTCGGGACCGGATGGGTTCGACCCGGACGCGCCGCCCCCGGCGGCTGACGGCAGCACCGCCGATGCTGACGAGAACCTCGCGGCCGGTACGGTCGCGCCGTTGGACTTTACCCTCAAAGACATGAACGGCATCGACGTTCGCCTGGCGTCGTTCAAGGGGAAGGTCATTCTGATCAACTTCTGGGCGACGTGGTGTGGGCCATGCCGGGTCGAGATTCCCTACCTGATTGAGTTGCAGCGAGAGTACGGGGAAGATCTCGTCGTGCTTGGCGTGTCGATCGATGACACGGCAGAGCAACTGATGCCGTACGCGACGGAGATGAGCGTGAACTACCCGCTGCTTGTTGGCAACGGTCGACAGGATTTTCAGGACGCGTACGGTCCGTTCTGGGGGATCCCGGTGACGGTCTTTGTCACGCGCGACGGTCTCATACACAAGAAGCATTCTGGTATCGCATCGAAGGCACAGTTCGAACACGAGATCACGTCACTGCTGTAGTATGATCGCCACATGTTGAAGGGCTTTTCGCACGCGCGCCTCGCTTGTGGCTGTCAGTTGGCCTTCCGCGAGGGCGTCGAGGGAAGCCCGGTGACGGTAGTGATCGACAGGAAGGGCGGACAATGCGCGATGTCGTTTCACGTCAGCAACCTGCCCGTCTACGACTTCCGCGAGGCGCTGCGCCCGCCGACCCGAACCCTCTCGATCGAAGAAGAAGAGTACGAAGAAGAGGGCTAGTAGCCCTGTCCTGCCACGATCGCTCGCGGTCACGCGAGCAGCTAAAATAGTTCCATGACAAAGCTGGGGAGCGAGCTCGAGTTGACGTGCCCCTCGTGCCGGGCATCGTTGGTGGTGGATACGAATCTCCGCCGCGTGGTCTCGCACCGCGAACCGGAACGGACCGACAAACCGGAACTGGATGAGGCGACTCGGATACTGGCCGCCGAGGCGGCGCGTCGGGACGCGCTGTTCGAGCAGTCCGTGAAGGCCGAGAAGGGGCGTGGCGACGCGCTGGATCGGCGATTCGACGAGGCCTTGCGCCAGGCGAAGCAGGAACCGATCACGCGGCCGGAGCGGGACTTCGATCTGGACTGACGCGCCCGACGCTCTGCCGAACGTGGATTCGTGCAGGTGTCCCGCTGGCGAGTACGCGCTAGCCGCGGCCGCGAAATTCTTTCGGCAGGGCAGTCCACCTGTCGCGACCGGCGTAGAACTTCCACGGTTTGTAATCGTGCGCATCGCGGAAGGCGCGATAGCGCCGGCGCAGGCGTTCGGTCCGACGATCGGATGACGCGACAGGTCGGTGTGGCCAGTCGATGAGCACGCGCTCGACCTTCCAGACGTTGCGCGTTGCGAGTCGCCAGTCGTAGGAGCCCAGGACGCGGAGATCCACGACGGCGTAGCCCTTGATCCGGCCCGTGAAATCGACGTAACTCTCGAAGTAGCTGAGCGCCAGCGCGCGCGGCGTTGCGAACACGGGCCGGCGGCCGTGCAGCCCGGGGTCGCGTGAGCGCGCGATCGATCCCCATCCACCAGGGCCTCGATAGACGAAGAGCACGTGATCGAGCAGATCGACCGACTCGAAGCTGAGCACGAGCGGCGGGTACCGATGCTGTTCGAGGATCGTTGCTGCAGCCAGGACGGCTTCCAGGCAATGCGCGGTTCCAGCGCGCACGACACCCCTGAAGCATCGGAGCGTCGGCCCGTCGGGTTCACTGTTGTACGGGAGGTCGTTCAGCCAGCCTTGCACCGCACTCGGGGTTCTCAGCGCCGCGACGAGCCGCTGCTCCCTCGGCGTGAACCGGACGACAGGTTGTTCGACCCGGTCAGCGCGCGGGAGCGGGAGCCGCTGTGAGGTCCGCAACGAGTTCGGCCAGTGTCCACATGTTGCCGGAGTAGGCGGTGACGAGACGGCCGTCCGGGTCGATCACGGCGGTGCGCAGGTTGTGCAGCAGGGAACTGTCGGCCCCCGCTTCGGTGACGACGCCGAAGCGCTTCGCGAACCCCAGCACCTCGTCGGGGTCGCCGGTCACGAAATGCCAGCGTTCCGGGTCCGCATCCAGCTCGGTGGCGTGCGCGTGCAGCACGTCCGATGTGTCGTACTCCGGGTCGAGCGTGACCGAGACGAGCTGCACGTCGGCGAGGTCCGGCGACTGCGTGATCACCTGCTGGAGCGCCGCGAAGTGTTGATCCATCAGCGGGCAGAAGTCGGGGAGCGGACAGCGGGTGTAGATGAAGGTGAGTGCGACTCGGTGGCCCCTCAGCGACGCGATCGACATGAGCGTCCCCTGCTGGTCGACCAACGCGGCGTCCGGTACCTCGTCGCCGTTCTCGAGCAGGTCTACCGATGTGATGACCGGGCCCGCCGCCGCCGTGCGAAGCGGAGCGTGCCCCGTGGTGGTCAGCGTCGAGAGGTATGCCCTGACCTCTTCGACGACGAGCGTTGCCGTGAAGAGATCTCCTGGTTCCTTCCCCTCGAGTAAGTCGACATCCTGCACCTTGTAGGGCATGACCATCCCTGGCATGAAGCCTTCGATGTCGTCATGATCGACCAACACCTCCTCTCGCTCGGCATCGATACGCAGGATCTGTCCATGGACTTCGTATTGCCTCGATTCCGGCGTCTGACTGCACGCCGCGGCTGTCAGCGCAGCCAGCATGGCGATTCCTCGAAGGCAGGACATATGGTTAACTCTACCAAATGATCTGGGTCGGCACGTCGGGCTACAACTATCCGGAATGGAAGGGCAGCTTGTATCCGGAGAAGATGCCTGCTGCGAAGATGCTGCCGTAATACGCCGAGCGATTTCCGACCGTTGAGATCAACTACACGTTCTATCGAGCACCCACGACCACGATTCTGCAGGGGTGGGACGCGGCAACGCCGGACCGGTTCAAGCTCACGCTGAAGGCGCCCAAGCGCATCACGCACGCTGCCCGGCTGCGCGACTGCGAGGACGTGGTGCGACACTTTGTCGAGACCGCACAGGTCCTTGGCGAGAAGCTCGGCGTGCTGCTCTTTCAACTCCCGCCGTATCTGAAGAAGGACATCGCGGTGCTGGACGCGTTTCTCGGGATGCTCGCGCCGAACGTCCGTGCCACATTCGAGTTCAGGCACGTGTCGTGGCTGGACGAAGAGGTCTACGCCCGGCTGCGGGCGCGCAACCTCGCGCTGTGCGTGGCCGACAGCGAGAAGCTGTCGACGCCGGTTGAGATCACCGCAGACTATGGGTACTTCCGGCTGCGGGATCAGGGATACACGCCGGAGGACATCGAGCACTGGGCGACGGTGATTCTCGAGAAGACGGGGCACTGCCGCGACGTGTTCGTGTATTTCAAGCATGAAGAATCGGGGACGGGCCCGGAATACGCCCGCGCCCTACTCGACGCCCTGTTGCGCTAGCAGTAAGCGCGCCCACCGCCCAACCGCCGCGGG
Organism: Acidobacteriota bacterium; assembly: GCA_027622905.1. GTDB lineage: Bacteria > Acidobacteriota > Vicinamibacteria > Vicinamibacterales > UBA2999 > JAQBVV01. The sequence goes on along the minus strand of JAQBVV010000037.1, from coordinate 17,656 downwards.
GATACCGGCCAGCGGCCGCCGGCTCCGCATGCCGAGGAAATCACCCTCCGTCTCGGTACTCTTACGGTCTCGCGTCGACTATCAGCTGATTCGTGACGGAGTCCGTCAGGCGCAATCGGACCTCCTGTAGTGATTCGTGCATCTGTGTGCACACGGTCGGAAGTCGACACGGAAGACTCGCTCCGTGCGATTTCCGGATCTCCGAGTCGGCATGCTCCGACGGCGTCCGCCGTCCGGTATCCACGCGGCGTTGTTGAGTCGGCGGCCCGTGCGCCAGTGCGGCGTGATCCTCAACGTCCAGCCTCGCCCCGAGACTCCGGGCTGCGAACGGCCGCCGGAGGGGGCTGTGTGGCAGCGGGTTGTGCGACGCTGTTGAACCAGACGCGAAAGCCGTTCGCTGCAAGGCTCGCCGGCAGCCGCGGCGCATCTGCGCGCTCACCCGCGCGCGTGCAGTTCGGCGAAGCGAAGAATCTCGCGCTCGGCCCAGTAGCCGTCGTAGCCGTTGGCGGCACGCTCCAGGTAGGCGCAGTGGCCCCCGTGCGGGGTGACCACGACGGTGACGTTCGCGTTGCCTGCGATCTCGGCGCTGCGGAACGGAACTGTCGGGACGAACGGGTCGTCCTCGGCCGTCAGGATGAGGGCTGGCACGCGAATCCGGTCGGTGACCCGAAGCGCGCTCGCACGGTGGTAGTAGTCCGCGGCGTCCGCAAAGCCATGGTGCGGCGCGGTGTAGAGCTCGTCGAATCGGCGCACGGTCCGGACGCTGTCGAGCGCCTCGAGTGAAAAGTCACCGGGAAACGCCGCGGCTTTCCGCCGCATGCGTGCCTTGAGCTGGCGCACGAAGTTCCACTGGTACACCACGTTGGCGCGACGTTCCAGCGCGTTGACGCACCTGGCCAGGTCCAGCGTCGGCGAGACGGCACAGACGGCCTTCAGCGGGGGGGGGGCTTCGTCGCCAAGGTCGCCGGCGAGCTTGATCGCCAGGTTCCCCCCGAGCGAGTAGCCGGCGATCACGATGCCGGTGTGGCCATCGCGTTCGATGAGTTCTCGCATGACGAAGAGGGGATCGTGAGTCAGCCCCGAGTGGTACAGGCCCCGCGATAGGTGTTCCGTGTGGCCGCAGTTACGCTGGTTGAGACGCACGACATTCCAGCGGGCGGCCCAGGCCTTGTCGGCAATGCCGCGCATGTAGTGCGCGGCACTTGACCCTTCCAGCCCATGCAGCAGGACGATCGTTGGATGGTCGGCCGGGCTGGCCTGCCAGTGGCAGTGCGCCAGCACGCGCGCGTCAGCCGCGACGTCGAAATGGCGCTCGACTGGTGCAGGTAGTTGTGGGAAATGACGCGGGCGCGCCCATGTGTACAACGTTTGCGCGTGACCGCCGATGAAGCGCGGTCGGTACTTGAACGGGACGTACGGCATGGGGACGGTCAGCGTGAGTGAAGGGCGTTATCTCAACGAATAGATGTCGAACTGCGCGTTGCGGTACACAAGAGGCAGCGCCAGGTCGACCTCGGTGATGACGTAGTCCAGATCGTAGCGGGTGGCGAGCGCACGCGCGCGTTCCGCGGTCAGTGACGGGAAGCCTTCCAGCAGTGGCGCGCGCTCCACGAATCGCACGGCCACATCGTGGGAGTAGATCGCCAGGGCGGAGTCCTTGACCTCCTCGAGAAACACGTCACGCCTCGCCGCCACGCGAACGCTCGTGCCGTACTTCCACGCGTGCCCCGGATCGGCCAATACGTGTACGTCCGACGGCTGGAGAGCCAACCAGCGCATCGCCTCATCCCACGGCTGATCCGGGAGATGCACCGCGAACAGCGATCGCTCGGGGTGCTCGACCAGGAGCACATACGTGCCGCGGCCGATCGAGAGCGCCAGCAAGACACACGCGACCACCGCCGCACGGATCGTTGACGCCCGTGGCCCGGATACGGCGCCGACGACGTAGACGAGCGCGAGAAAGTCGACCAGCCAGAAGACACGCGAGATCTGAAACTGCACAGCGAGCGAGAATCCCGCTGCCACGAACGGGAGCGTCACGAGGAACAGCGCCACCAGCGCCGAGGCACCCCAGACGAGGGCACGGTCCTCAGCCGTGGCCTCGTCGCGCCGGACGCGCGTGCGGTGTGCCCACCAGAGCAGGGCAAGGAGCCCGAGGTTGGCCGCCCACGCCCAGGCGGGCCAGTCGGTGGCGAACAGCGAATCCTTGCTGGCGACAGCCTGCAACCACGTGTCGTCCATGATGACGAGCGCCTCCTGGAGCGGCCCGACGGAGACGGCCCACAGCAGCGTGGCTGCCGCAACCATGCCGCCGATCGCGACCGTGCGGCGGAGCCGTGGTTCCCGCACCGCCAGTGCGACACCGATGAGCACGGCAAACCAGAGCGCCGTCGTCACGTGAATCGCCGCCGCCGTCGCCACCAGCGCGATCGCCAACCAGGCGCGCCGTCTCAGTACGGCGGCGACGGCAAGCGCTCCAAGTCCGAAGGCCAGCAGGCGCGGGTGGAAATACGGCTCGAAGGAGTTGGCGCTGGTCCGAGGGATGCGATGGCGCATCGTGAACGCCGCTCCGAGCGCCACGATCGCCCAGGGGCTGTCGTACGCCCGTCGTCCGATCAGGACCAGTGCGGCCCAGATGACGCCGAGTGTGGCAAGGTAGGCCCCCAGAAATATCATGTCGAGCGACAGCCCCGTCCCGTGTGCCACAGCGGCCATCGCTTCATCGACGATCATCAATTGCCCTTGCGCATCGATCAGAGACGCGTCGAGGGGGAAGAGCGCGGGATCGATCGATCGTGCGACGACGGGAATGTAGAAAGCCTGGTCGGAGACGCCGTAGCGGTAGCCGGCACCGTTGGCGGTGGCCAGCAGGACGAACACCACGCCGCCGATCACGTACAGCAGTCGCCTGACTGACGGCGGCGCCATCAGGTGTGGATCAGGCAAATCAGAACGACGGCTCGTCGGCGCTCGGTCCGTAGATCGAGGGGACCGGGACATCCAGCAGGCGGAGATACACGCTGAGCTGGCCGCGATGATGAATCAGATGGTTCAGGACGAAGGAGCGCAGGACGCCCGCCCTCGGCATCGAGAAGATGGCGGTGTCGCCTCGAGTGAGGCTCCACATCACCTGTAACTCCTCGTCGGTCTTGCCGACGAGCGCGGATCGTGTGGCAGCGACGTTGTCGTCGAACGTGGCCAGAAGCGCAGCCTTCGAGGTCGGCGCCACGGGAGGCTGCTCAGCCGCGACGTCGAATTCCGTGGTCGTGAGTACGTCGGCGCCCCAGGCCGGCAGGTTCGCCACGTGGGAGGCCAGGGCGCCAAGCGAAAAGGACTTTGGGTGCGGTGTCCAGTCGAACCGGTCCTCGGGAGCCCGGTCCAGCACCTTCCTCGTCGTGGTCGTCTCGTGGTCAAACTCGGGCAGAAGCCCGTCAGCGATCGGCATGATGGGAAACTCCCTCTTAGCAGCCGTGGTTAAACTCTGTCGGCGTCTCCCAATTTTAGTGCACTAGAATGACGAACGAAGTGATGGAACTTCGCGAACTGAACATCGGATGCGTCGGGGGCGGCACGGGCCTTCCCAGTCTGCTCGGCGGGTTGAAGAGCAACCCGTGGCTCAGGCTCAGTGCGATCGTGACGATGTTCGACAGCGGCGGGAGCTCTGGGCAGCTGCGCGACGAACTCGGCGTGCTCCCGCCGGGTGACGTGCTGAAGTGCGCGCTGGCGCTGGCCCGGAATGAGAGAGAGGCCCGTCGCGTGCTGCTGTCGCGCCTGCCGACGCTGGAGCACCATGAGCGCCTGGGCGGGCACACGAGCGGAAATCTGCTGCTGTCGATGATGGAGCAGTACAGCGGCGACTTCATCGCGGCCGTCGATGGCCTGCGGGCGCTGCTCGGATGCACGGGGCGCGTGTGGCCGGTCAGCGTCGAGCCCGCGTCGATCTGCGCGGAATACGGCGACGGCTCCGAGACGCGCGGTGAGGTGGAAGTGGACGCCGGGCAATCGCGTGGGCACGACGTGAAGCGCGTCTGGCTCGAGCCCGAGGTCGCCATTCACCCGGTGGTCGCCGAGGCGATTCCGCAGTTCGATGCGGTGATCATCGGGCCGGGTAGTTTCTTCACCAGTCTCGTGCCGCCGCTGCTCGTCAAAGGCGTCAGGGAAGCGTTGGCAGAGATGCCGGGACCGATCATTCTCATCACAAATCTCCTGACCGAGGGCAGCGGCGTCGCCGGGTCGTCGGCGGGTGACGCGGCGCGATGGATCGCTCGCCTGATCGGTCGTCCTGTCGATGTCGTCATCGCCAATACCGGGCGGCCGTCTGATGAGGCGGTGGCGCGGTATGCGATCGAGCACAAGCACCCGTTGGAGCTTGGGATACTGGACCCCGCGACCGAACCGGTGCTGGGCAGCTTCTGGCACAGCAGGATCGCCCGACACGATCGCCGGAAGCTCGCGTTTGCCGTCTGGGCGACGCTGAGTCAGCGCCTCCTCGGCCAGGCCGCGAGTGCAGACGGGCCCGGTGGTCTTGCGGGTGCACGTGCATAGCGGTCGTGCGCGTATCAGCGCAAGAGAGCGAGAGCGCGAGCGCGAGGGCAGTGGAACCATGTGGAGCGAGGAGCCGTAGGCCGTGAAGGCGCCGTTGCCGACAAACGAAACGGAGCGTTTGCGCGCGCTTCGTCTCTTTCGCATTCTTGACTCGGGATCCGAGAAGGCGTTCGACGATCTCACGCGCCTCGCCGCGGCGATCTGTAAGACGCCCATGAGCGTGATCACGCTCGTCGACGAAGATCGCCAGTGGTTCAAGTCGCGCGTGGGTCTCAGCGCGACCGAGACGAGCCGCGATGTTGCGTTCTGTGCCCATGCGATCCTGCAGGACGACGTGCTCGTGGTAGGAGATACCTCAACCGACCCGCGCTTTGCTGACAATGCGCTTGTGACGTCGGACCCATCGATTCGTTTCTACGCGGGGGCGCCACTGGTTGTAGCCGAGGGGCTATCCCTGGGCACCCTCTGCGTGATCGATAGCAAGCCGAGGAGGCTCACCGAGGCCCAGCTGGATGCACTGAAGACGCTGCGGGAGGCAGTCGTCACGCAGCTCGAGTTGCGCCGCGCGCTGGAAGATTTCCGTGTGGTGGAACAGATGCTTCCGATGTGCGCGTGGTGCCGGAAGATCCGCAATCCTGACGGGTCGTGGTCCCTGCTGCACGAGTATGTCGGGCGATCCGAGCCGGTGACACACCTCATCGGCCCCGACTGCGGCTCGAAGATGGAGGCACCGGGAGCGTGACCCCGCCGCCACGCCGGACGCACCGTGCGTGCGTGCTGAGCGCCACGCACAGTGGACGCCTTGGCGCCACGCGCAGTGCATGTCTGAGCGCGACGCGCAGTGCCAGCCTGAGCGCGACGCGCAGTGCCTGTCTTCGCGCTGCGCGCAGGCGTTCTTCGTGCGTCGCGCACGAACGGGACGGCTCGGTGCACTGGTTGGCGATATGAGAGCGTCGGGCTTTGCGGCGATCGCCGGTCCGAATGCTCGGGTCCTGATTCTGGGCACGCTGCCAGGAATGGCATCGCTTGCCGCCGGCCAGTACTACGCGCACCCTCGCAATGCCTTCTGGGGGATCATGGGCGCACTGGTAGGAGCGGCACCGACGCTCCCCTATGCCGATCGCGTGCGGCGACTGGTCGCGAACCGAATCGCGCTCTGGGACGTGTGCGCCAGCGCCTACCGGTCAGGAAGTCTGGACGCGGCAATTCGGTCGGAGTCGGTGCGGCCGAACGATATTGCCAGATTTCTGCGGCATCACCGAGTGCGTCTGATTTGCTTCAACGGAACGAACGCCGCCAGGATGTTCCGTCGGCTGGTCGCACCGTCTCTTGGACCATCATCTCGATCCGTCAATCTATTGACGATGCCATCAACAAGCCCGGCATACGCAGGGATGCCGTTTACCGAGAAGCTCGGCGCGTGGCGAGGGGCGCTGGCCGAACGCGGCGGCGAAACGACAGGTAAACGTTAGAGGCCCGCGTGGCGTTATCGGTCTGAATGGGACTTGCATTTCAGGGCGATGTTACTAAACTTCGCTCGAAATGGTGGGGATCAACGAGCGGCCGCGAGTGGAGGTGTCTCCAACAGTCGAGGCACTGGGTTCGGCCGATGTGCCTCAGGCCGTTTCCGTGCTCAGCGAGGTGTTCTTCGATTACCCGCTGATGCGTTTCGTGCTTGGCGCCAGTGAGGATTACTCCGACCGCCTCCGCCTGTTTGTCAACTTCCTGGTGATGTCCAGGATGCGTCGGAACGAAGTCGTGCTCGGTGTGCGCGGAGCCGATGGGCTCGATGCAGTCGCCGTCGTGAGCTACCCGGAAGATGGGGGCGTCCCACCCGAGACTACCAGTGACCCGGATGGCACGTGGGCCAAGCTGGGTGACGCCGCAAAGGAGCGCTACGAGTCGTTTCGTACGGTCGCGGGCAGCGTCAACGTTGACCCGCCCCACCTGTATGTCAGCATGTTCGGCGTGCGACGTGCCGGGCAGGAGCGTCGCTGCGCGGAGGCACTCCTGGAGGCGGCGGAAGAGTTGTCGGTGTTTACCCCTTCATCGACGGGTGTCACGGTGAGGACGGAGGAACCGTTGCATCTTTCCTTCTATGAGCGCAACGGTTACGTGGTGATCGGCAGCGCGGGAGCAGAGTCGGCGATCAGGACGTGGGGTCTATATCGCGGCAATCGATAGACCGGTTGTCATCGAGGTTTCTTTCCGGCTGACGTTCGTTTCGTGACTCTCTTTCTCGTCGGCGTCTTCGTTGGCTTGTTCGCTGGTTTCTTCGCTGGCGTCGAGTCCGCGCCACGTGCTGGCACCCCCTATCGCATGTCCATCGCTTGAGCGACGATCCGGGTGTACATCGCCCCGGCCTCGCCACCCTTGGCGGGGCGCTCGGTTCGCCAGATGTCGGGGTTGTCCCTGGACAGGATGTCGGCGAAGTCGCCCTCGCTCTTGACGCTGAGCGGAGCGAAGGTGGCGATGTCCACATCGCCGGCCCACTGGTCGCGGTGCTTGATCAGGAGCCAGGAGCGGTCAGCGCCGCCGGGTGACCACCGGGCGCCCTTGGTGCGCACCAGCGCCCACGAGCCTTTGAGCTTGTAGCCGTCGAGCGTGAGCTTGAGGTCGCCCTTCTTCAACGCGGCATCCACGTCGTCCACCTCGGGAGTCCACGTGCCGCGGTCCCACAGCATCACGATGCCGGCGCCGTAGCCGGACGGGATCACCCCTTCGAACTCACCGTATTCGAGCGGATGATCCTCCACGTGCATCGCCAGCCGCTTGGTGGCCGGGTCGAGCGACGGCCCCTTGGGCACGGCCCACGACCACAGCACCCCGTTGTGCTCGAGGCGGAAGTCGTAGTGCAGGTGGCTGGCCAGGTGCTTCTGCACGCAGAAGAATCTGGGTGTACGGCCTGTCGGCGATGTTCGTGGTGTGGCGCCAACGGGCTCCGGCGATTTCGCGAAATCCCTCTTCTCCCGATACTTGTCGAGTGCCATCCGTCAGTACGCGCTCCCCACCCGCGGTCAGTTCACGCCGGCCTGCATCCGCCGGATCGGCCCCGAAAAGAGCATGAAGACCAAACCCGTGGCGCCGGCCACCACGGCGACAGTGCCGAAGAGTTGCACGCCGTTGGCCACGGCCGCCTCCACCGTCTCGGTCTGCGGCAGGAAGCGGGTGACAAGGCCCGCCACGAGGTTTCCGATCGCCGCGCCCATGAACCAGGTGCCCATCATCTGCCCGACCAGGCGGCTCGGTGCCAGCTTCGTCATGCTACTCAACCCGACGGGGCTGAGGCAGAGTTCGCCGACGGTATGAAAGAAGTAGGTGGCGACCAGCCACTGCATGCCGACCTTGCCGTCGACCAGCGACATCGACGCCCACGCCATGACCAGAAACCCCACGGCCAGCAGCACCAGGCCAAGCCCGAACTTTACAGCCATCGACGGGTTGCGGGAACCAAGCCCCACCCAGGTCATGCCCACGAGTGGCGCCAGAATGATGATCAGAATCGGGTTCACGCTCTGCAGGGCGCCAGCGGTGATCTCGGTGCCGAACAGCGTTCGGTCCGTGAGGTCCCGCGTGAACAAGTTGAGGGCCGAGCCTGCCTGCTCGAATCCGGACCAGAACATGGCCGCGCCCAGGCACAGCAGGAAGCAGACGGTGAGTCGCTGCCGTTCGACCGTGTCGCGCGCGACGAAGAGGATCACCACGGCGAAGTAGATGAGAAACAGCGCTGCCACCACGTAGAAGACGCTCTCGGCCACGTCAGCCATCGAGAACGTGCCCGTTCTGCTCAGCGCCCAGCCGGCTGCGCCGAGCGCGATGACGGCACCCAGTCCGGCATAGAACTGGCACCAGGCCCTGTCGACCTGGCCGGGCTGCGTCGCGTCCTGCTTGAGTTCCCCCGCGCCCCTGAGATGGCGCTGTCCCGCGACGTACTGGATGAGCGCGAGCGTCATGCCCACACCGGCGGCGCCGAACCCGTAATGCCAGTTCACCCAGGTCGCCCCGGCGCGGGGTTCGCCGAGCCACGAGCAGACGAGCGGCCCGAAGAGCCCACCGAGGTTGATGCCCATGTAGAAGATCGAGAACCCGGCGTCGCGCTTCGCCCAGTCCTCCTGATACAGATCGCCGACGATGGCGCTGATATTGGGTTTCAGCAGACCCGTGCCGACGACGATCAGCAGCAGACCGGCGTAGAACGTCGGCATGAAGGGGACGGCCAGGCAGTAGTGGCCGAGGGCGATGAGCACGCCGCCGTAGAGGACGGCGCGCCGCTGGCCGATCAGGCGGTCCGCGATCCACCCGCCCGGGAGCGCAAGCGCGTAGACGCCGAAGGTGTACAAGCCGTAGACCGAGCCGGCCGTGCCGGCGTCGTAGCCAAGGCCGCCGACGGCGGGAGCCGCCGTCATGAAGAGGATCAACAGCGCCCGCATGCCGTAGTAGCTGAAGCGCTCCCACATCTCGGTGAAGAAGAGCGTGGAGAGCCCCCGTGGGTGGCCGAAGAAGGTCGCGTCGCCGCCAGCCATGGCCTCAGAGAGTAGCCCTTTTCCATACAATGGTGCGATGCGCGTGCTGCTGATTTCGACGTACGACCTCGGCCGGCAGCCGTTCGGTCTGGCATCGCCTGCCGCATGGCTCAGAGAGGCAGGGGCCGACGTCGAATGCGTCGACACGTCGCGCACGGAACTCGAGGACACACAGATCGCGGCGGCGACGCTCGTCGCGTTCTACCTGCCGATGCACACCGCGACCAGGCTGGCCGCGCCGCTCATCGAACGGACGCGACGGGTCAACCCCTCGGCGCGGATGTGCGCCTACGGGTTGTATGCCCCGCTCAATGCGGACTGGCTCCGCGAGCGCGGCGTCACCGAGATCATCGGTCCTGAAGCGGAAGCGGAGCTGGTCGGTCTCGTCAGCCCGAAGGTCACGAGCCGCCCGACCTCGACGGGACAGCCGCAGTCGGCCATCCCCGACCCAACGCTTCAGGGGCTTCCCAGGCTTCGCTTCATCACGCCGGATCGCGTGGGACTGCCCGCGCTCGAGCGATACGCGTCACTACGCATGCCCGACGGCTCCCGGCGCGTCATGGGCAGTTCCGACGCCACGCGTGGCTGCAAGCATCTGTGTCGGCATTGCCCGATTGTCCCTATCTATCAGGGCCAGTTTCGCGTCGTGCCGCTCGATGTCGTGATGGAGGACGTGCGCGGGCAGGTCGCCGCCGGGGCGCAGCACATCTCGTTTGCCGACCCGGACTTTTTCAACGGACCCACGCACGCGCGCCATCTCGTCGAACGCGTTCACGCGGAGTGGCCGGATGTGTCGTACGACGTGACGATCAAGATCGAGCATCTGCTGAAGCACGCCGACATGCTGCCGGTGCTGCGCGAGACGGGGTGCCTGTTCATCACGAGCGCCGTGGAGGCGATTGACGATGTCGTGCTCGGACATCTGATGAAAGGCCACACGCGGGCTGACTTCGTCGCCGTGGCCGGGCTGTGTCGAGACGCCGGTGTCACGCTCGTGCCGACGTTCGTGCCGTTCACGCCATGGACCACGCTGGCGGGCTACGTCGAGCTTCTGGAGGAACTGCAGGCGCTGGACCTCGTCGAGCAGGTGGCGCCGATCCAGCTGGCGATCCGGCTGCTCGTGACCTCGGGATCGCCACTGCTCGAGCTGTCCGATGTTCGCGCCGTCGTGGCGCCCTTCGATCCAGCGTCTCTGACGTGGCCCTGGACTCATCGGGACCCGGCCGTCGACGCCCTGCAGACGGAGGTGATGGAACTGGTCGGCAGCGCATCGGGGGCGCCACGGGGGGATGTCTTCGCCGCGATCTCGGCCCTGGCACGCGAGCATGCGGGACTGCCATCGACACCAGGCCAGGTCACGCGCGGCACGCCCGTGCCGTGTGTCAGCGAGCCATGGTACTGCTGCGCCGAGCCGATGGACAGCCTGTGAAACGGGTGTTGCTCCTCGCGACAACCACCGGCTATCAGATTCGATCGTTTGGTGAGGCGGCCGAGGCGCTCGGCGTGCGCCTGGTGTTTGCCAGCGACCGCTGCGATCAGTTGGAGGACCCCTGGTGGGATCAGGCGATTCCCGTGCGCTTCCAGGACGAGGCGCGTTCCGTGGACGCCGTCGTGGCGGCGTGCGGGGATAGCGCTCCGGACGGGATCGTCGCGGTAGGCGATCGGCCGGCCGTGCTGGCCGCGCACCTGGCGGATGCGTTCGGGCTTCCCGGGCATGCGCCCGCGGCTGCGGGTAAGTGTGGCAACAAGCTCACCACCCGACAGGCCCTCCAGGCGGCGGGACTACCCACCCCGTGGTTCGTCTCCATGCCAATCGGGGGAGACGCGGAATGGCAGTCCGTCCGTGTCGAGTATCCGGCGGTGATCAAACCCCTGGCGCTGTCGGGCAGTCGAGGCGTGATGCGGGTCGACGACGCCGGGGAGTTCGTCGCTGCTTTCGAGCGGCTGCGTCGATTGCTGGAGGCGCCGGATCTGCGTGCCGAACGAGACGCGGCACACGGACAGGCCCTCGTGGAAGGTTTCATCCCTGGTGCCGAGTACGCCATCGAAGGCCTGTTGACGGACGGCACGCTGCAACTGCTGGCGATCTGCGACAAGCCCGACCCGCTCGACGGTCCGTTCTTCGAAGAGACGATCTATCGGATGCCGTCGCTGGCATCTGAGGAGGTACAGCAACGGATCGGCGAGGCGGTCGCAGCGGCGTCCATCGCGCTCGGCCTGCACCACGGTCCGGTGCACGCGGAGTGTCGCGTCTTCGGGGAGACCGTCTACGTACTCGAGGTCGCGGCCCGTCCGATCGGGGGGCTCTGTTCGCGCGCGTTGCGCTTTCGATCGAGCACTCCGGAGGCCGCCGGAGGCACGGGCGCGGTCGTGTCGCTGGAACAGGTGATACTGCGGCACGCAACAGGCGAACGCGTCACGTCGTACGTGCGCGAGGACGCCGCGTCTGGTGTGATGATGGTCCCGATCCCGAAACGCGGGGTGTTCCGCAGTGTGAGCGGTGTGCACGAGGCCAGGCGCGTGCCGGGCATCGAAGACATCCGGATCACGGCCAAGGCCGACACCACGATCGTGCCGCTGCCTGAGGGAAAGAGCTATCTCGGGTTTATCTTTGCGCGGGCCACGACGCCGGAGGCCGTCGATGAGGCGTTGCGCGAGGCTCACGCACGGCTGCGTTTCGAGATCGACCGCGAAGTGATCGTGACGGCGTAGGAGGCGCGATCGTCAGACCGGCCAGGCGGCGGTGTTACTTCGACTGCTCGGGCACGTAGTCGGGCGGAAGCGCGGCGCCGTCGCCGAAGAAGAAGTCCTCCATCTGCTTGGCGATCAGTTCCTGCGCTTCCTTTTGCCACGGCATCAGGCGGTACTCGTTGAGGATCATCTTCATGCGTTCTTCCCAGAGCTTCCACGCGTCCTTGGATACCTGTTCGAAGACGCGCTGGCCGAGTTCGCCGGGCCACGGTGGTTTGGCGAGTCCTGGCAGATCTTTCTCGAACTTCACGCACTTGACGGTGCGCGGTGCGTCTGGAGATGTGGGGGTGCCTTCGTCCATACCGGGATGGTACCTCAACCGCGGTTCGACTGGCTGCCGAATGTGTCCGGCCGGGCGGGCCCGCAGGCCGACTAGAGCGCTTTTCGTTTTGGCCTGGGGCTTCTCGCAGGGCCAGGCCTTCTCGAAAAGCGCTTTCCCGCGTTTTTCGGTCTCCACCGAATCGAAAAACGCCCTAGGCGTGCGGCGCGCCGCGCCTACTCAGTACGGGCTGGATAGTGCGACGCGACGTAGTCTTCGAGGAGCGTGCGGAACCCTTCGGCCAGTTCGTCGTAGGTCCCCCGCATCGTCGTGACATGTTCACCATCCACGTAGACCGGACAGTTCGGGGCTTCGCCCGTGCCAGGCAGGCTGATACCGATGTTGGCGGCCTTTGACTCGCCTGGACCGTTCACGACGCACCCCATGACCGCCAGCGTCAGCGTCTCGACGCCCTCGTGCTGCTGTTTCCAGACGGGCATGCGCTCGCGGATGTATTCCTGCGTGCGCTCGGCCAGTTCCTGAAAGGTCGAACTCGTGGTTCGACCGCACCCGGGGCACGCGGTCACGCTGGGCGCGAACGACCGCAGGCCAAGCGCCTGCAGGATCTCGCACGCCGCGTAGACTTCCTCCCGCCGGTCGCCCCGCGGTTTTGGCGTCAGCGAGACGCGAATCGTGTCGCCGATACCCTCGTTGAGCAGGATGCCCATGGCCGCCGACGACCAGACCAGGCCCTTCATCCCCATGCCCGCTTCGGTGAGCCCCAGGTGCAGCGGTTGCTCCGTCTTGCTCGCCAGGTCCCGGTAAATCGAAATCAGGTCGGCGGGGCGCGAGACCTTGCAGGAAATGATGATCTGGTCCTTGCGGAGACCTGACTCCAGGGCCAGCGCGGTCGATTCGACCGCCGAGATCACCATGCACTCGTTGAGGATCTCCTCCGACGTGCGGCCGAGCGCGCGGTCGGTGTTCTCCTGCATCTTGCTGGTGACGAGGTCCTGGTTGAGCGACCCCCCGTTGACGCCGATGCGGACGGGTTTGTCGTGATCGCCGGCGACCTGGCAAATGGTCGTGAACCGCTCGTCGCGTCGCGTGCCCGTGCCGACGTTACCCGGATTGATGCGGTACTTGTCGAGCGCGGCCGCGCAGTCCGGATAGCGGGTCAGCAGCTGATGGCCGTTGTAGTGGAAGTCGCCGATCAATGGCGCGCGGCAGCCGGCGTCGAGCATCCGACGCTTGATCTCCGGCACGGCGGCAGCCGCTTCGGGCACGTTGACCGTGATCCGCACCAGCTCCGATCCGGCTTCCGCCAGTTCGATGCACTGCTGCGCCGTGGCGGCGGCATCCACCGTGTCGGTCATTGTCATCGACTGCACGGCAACCGGGGCGCCTCCGCCGATCTGGACGTGCCCGACGCGCACGCCGATGGTCCGATGTAGCCTGACCGCTTCCATACTCGCGCTCAATGATACCGTTGGCGAAGGGCTCGGGTCGAAGTAAGCTTGCCATCTTGACCACCGATACATCCCGCCGGGCTGCGTTGCTCGTCGCTTGCATGCACTCGGCATGCGCGCTTCTCGCGCCTTGCCGGGCGGGCGCCTCGACGCCCAACCTGACAACCTTATTTCTTATTTCGACCCGAGCCCTTATGACCGACGCCACGCGTAAGACCTTGCCGTGCGGGTGTCAGGTGGACACCGCGCGGGATTTTCTCGGGCGAGTCGTGGGCACGATTGCGGAGAAGGGCGACACCTGCCCGGATGCGCGACACGTACCCGCAGGGGTCGTCGTGATGCCCGGCCGCGAGCACGCCAGGCCCGAGTAGCTCGATTGCGACCCCACCCGCAGACGTGTCGATGAGCGGGAGCGAGCCGGCGCGGGACGCGGTGGACCTCGTCGTCGTCGGCGCCGGCGCGGCCGGGCTCGCGACGGCGATCTTTGCCGCGCGCGCCGCGTCAGGCCTTCGCATGGTCTGCCTTGATGGCGCGCGGCACATCGGCGCCAAGATCCTCGTGAGTGGCGGATCGCGCTGCAACGTGACGAACCGGCGCGTGACGGAGCGCGATTTCTGGGGCGGTTCGTCCCGCGCCGTGCGCAACGTCCTGCGTGCCTTCTCCGCGGAGGACGCGGCCATCTTCTTCAACGACCTCGGTGTCGCGCTGCACGAGGAAGAGGGCGGCAAGCTGTTTCCAGACACGAACCGCTCCCGCACGGTCCTCGATGCGCTGCTTCGCGAATTGCGGCGCCTGGGTGTCGAGCTGAGGAGCGGTGAACGGGTGACTGACGTGGATCGGGGCCCGGACGGCCTCGCGGTGGTGACACCCCACGCCCGATATCGCACCCGTTGCGTTGTGCTGGCGACAGGTGGGCGCTCGCTGCCGAAGAGTGGCAGCGATGGCAACGGGTACGAGCTGGCGGCGCGGCTGGGGCATGGCTACGTCGACACCACGCCGGCACTTGCGCCGCTCGTTCTGGCGGGCGGTCGACACGCCGCGCTGTCGGGGGTCTCGCACGACGTCCGGCTTACTGTTCGCGTCGCGGGCGGAGCGACCATCCATCTGGACGGCGCATTGCTGTGGACGCATTTCGGAGCCAGTGGGCCCGTCGTGTTGAATGCGTCCCGGCATTGGCATCGGGCTCGTCTCGATGGCCGCGCCGTCGATGTGCTCGTGAACCTGTTTCCGGGGGACACGTTCGAGTCGCTGGAGGCGTGGTTTGGCGCACAGGCATTGGCTCGACCGAGGGCGCACGTCGCGACGGTCCTGGCGACGAGGCTTCCTGCCGCGGTTGCCACGACGTGGACTCGCGAGGCGGGCCTTGCGGAGCAGCCGCTGGCCCATTTGACACGGCAATCGCGTCGCAGTCTGATCCACGCACTGCTGTCCTCGTCGCTGGACGTGCGCGACAGCCGCGGTTACACCGTCGCCGAGGCGACCGCCGGCGGAATCCCTCTGGACGACGTCGATCCCTCAACCATGGCGTCGCGGTCTTGCGATGGTGTGTATCTGGTCGGAGAGATGCTCGACGTGGACGGCAGGCTGGGCGGATTCAACTTTCAGTGGGCCTGGTCGTCGGCCTGGGTCGCCGGCCACGCGATCGCCCGCGCGCTGAACGGCGTGGCTCGGAGAGCTGCGGGCGATGTCGCCCCCGCGGACGCGGGCGCTACTGGACGGTCGGCTGCGGGGGAGTAGCGGCCCCGTCCGCGGTGTCGTGCAATGCCTCGTGCAGCGCGGCCTCCACGGCTTCAGCCGTCACCCGATAGTGCGACGCGCTCCACACCACGCGTCGATCGCGAATCACCAGCACCTGTGGCGTTTCGTGTCGGACGCCCAGCGTGCGCGCAATCGCGTTGGAGACCTCGCGGTGTGTCTGAACCGTGACGATGGCGTAGACGACATCAGCCGGGCGCTCGTTGAGGTGGGCGAGCAGTTCGTCGAGCGCCTGGGCACTGGTGCCGCAGGTCGTGCTGTACTTGAACAGAAGCACAGGCCGATCGCCGGAGGCGGCCAGCAGCTCGTCGAATTGCTCGACTGAGCGAATGTCGGTCAACGCAGGGTGCATGCCTCCAGTGTAGCAGTCGGATGCCGCGGGTGCGCCCAGGCTGACCCGAGTCGACGCCTACGCTACTGCGTGCTGGTCGTGGCCGGCACGCGCGAGCCGGTGTAGGCCGCGATGTTGATCATGTCCTCGAGGGTCAGCGCGGCCACGACCGGCTTCATCTGCTCGGCCCCGAATCCCGCGCGGTTCCCCTGCTGGATATCGAACAGCTGCCGTACGGTGTAACTCGGCGACCGTCCCGCCAGCGGCGGGATGGATCCGGCTCCTTCGAGGTTCGCACCATGGCAGACCGAACACGAAATGGTCTTGCCCCCGCCAGTCGTCACGAGCGCTTCGCCCTTGTCGATGCTGCCGACCGGCACGTAGGCCACAAACGATGCCGCGTCGTCCCGCAAGACCTCCGCTCGCTCGGTATCCATCGGCACTTCGATGATCCGCTGCCCGAGCGGTTCCTCGCCCGCGTCCGGGCCTTCCAGCGGGACGATCATGCCGCCCATGACGGTGGTCCTGGGCACGCTGGTCGCCTCGATGACGGTGATCCACGGCGTCCAGGGCAGCGCTGCGAAATACTCCGCCGCAATGCGAACTTCCTCGTCGGTCGCCGCCTTCGCGACGTCCACCATGAGGTTCGGCGGTACCATCCGCGGCTCCGAACTTTTCCGAGCCCCGCTCTTGAAGTCGGCCATCTGCTGCTCGATGTATGCGGCTGGGAGCCCTGCAATGCCTGCGTTCTCCGGTCGACCCTTGCCATTGGGATAGTGGCAATAACCGCAGGCGCGGAGCTCCGGGCGGCGGCCGTGGCTCACGACCTCCGGCATCGCGGGGTGACCGTCCGGGTGCCAGTCGGCGATGTCGAAGGGGCTGCGGATCTGGGCCATTGTCAGCCGCAGGTCGCTGTCAGGGACGGTATGCAGTGCGTCTGGATCATGAACCGCGGCGGGTGGAGCGCCGGGGGGCCTCGCCGGAGTCATCGGATACGCCCATGGGGGTGGCTCCGGGGTGTTCTGCGCCAGTGCGCGGTTTCCGCTGTATCCCGAGAGCAACACGATTCCGAGCGTGACCGCAACAGGCACGAGCATTCGCATACCGGTTCTCCTTGCGACGACCAGGGAGGGTTTCATCAGGGCGCGTAGGGCCGCCGAAGGGTAGCATGCCCCTTGCCCCTTGTTCTTGCCCCTTGTTCTGCCCTTGTTCGCGCCTGCTCGGCCGGTCCTGAGCGGCGATCGAGGCAGCCAGGCAAATTCACAATTCCGTAGATAAGCTTTTCTGGCTCTACGGAAACCTGGATGAAACTCCAAAAATCATGCATTTTGTTCATGTTTTAGGAGATTTCAGCCGGCACGTTTTTGGCTATACGGATGTCATCGGTCTTGGGGCCGACGCGCACGCGGGTCTTCGTGCTGTTCGAAGGCCGGTGCGTTTTCACCAAATACGCTCCTTTGAGCGACAAGGATCGAGGCATTAGTTTATGAGCAGGTCGAGTATTTGCGGTTGGCTGCTGGTTCTCGCGGCATTTGTCGCGTTGCCCGCAGCGAGTCACGCACAGGAAGCGACGTTGACCGGAACGGTGGTCGACTCCACGGGCGGCGTACTGCCCGGTGTCCCCGTGATCGCCGTGCATACGGCAACGGGGAACGTCTTTGAAGGGATTTCAGACGGCTTCGGCCAGTTTCGCATGCTGGTCCGCGCCGGGGGCTACGAAATAACCGCGGCACTGCCCGGTTTCCAGACCGTGACGCAGACTGGTGTTCAGGTGCTCCTGGGCGCGATCGTCGAGACCGAACTGGTGCTGGCACCAGCCACCCTCGAAGAGACCGTGACGGTGACCGGCGAGGCGCCGCTCATCGATACGACAGCCTCGGTGGTCGGTGCCAACATCGACCCGGAGCAGATGTCCGAGCTGCCGATCAACGGCCGCAACTGGATGGACCTGGCGCTGCTGACGCCGGGCGCCCGCCGCAACGAGTCGGGGGGCTTTGTCCAGAACCGCCAGGGGTATTCG
>JAQBVV010000217.1 GCA_027622905.1 Acidobacteriota bacterium | reverse complement strand
TCACGACCGGCCGCCGGCCACCGGTATCAGTCAACGACTTACGCGGTCATTTCTTCACCGGAAAGTAGCCTAGGTAGGCCTAGGCCTTGAAGCTAGCCAGCGCGCTGGCTTCGTCGTCGAACGTGTCGAACACGGTGAGCAGCTTCGTGACGACGAGCAGATCCTTCAGCCGCTTGGTGACGTTGACCAGCTTGAGTGCGCCGCCCTTGTTCTTGGTAGTGGCGTACGCCTGCACGAGCTCACCAAGGCCCGCGCTGTCCACGTAGGACACGCCGTTCAGATCGACGAGGATCTGCTTCTGGCCCTGCTGGATCAGGCTCTGCACTTTGTCCTTCAGCATGGCGTCGCCGCCCTTGTTGAGGGTGATGTCACCCTTCACGGTCACAATCGTGACGTCGCCTGCCGTCCGTTCTTCGAGCTCCATGCAGTCCTCCTGAACCTATTCACACCTGGAAATACGCCCGCAGATTCTACTCTATCCGTCGTAGCGGACCACCACCATCGTCACATCGTCGTTTGGCGTCGCCTTCCCGCAGAATCGGCGGACGTCGGCGAGCAGGGCATCCAGGAGCGCCTCGGGAGCACATCCACGGTTGGCGTGCACGGCTGCGATCAACCTTTCATCCGTGTACTCCTCCTCGGCCTCATTCATCGCCTCGCTGACGCCGTCGCTGAACGCGACGATGACGTCGCCGGGTGCCAGCGCGACCGCTTCCTCTTCGAAGGTCGCGTGCTCGAACATCCCGAGCACCATGCCACCGGTCTCGAGCCGCCGGACCTCGGTGCCACTGATCAGGATCGGCGCGTTGTGTCCGGCGTTGGAAAACAGCAGCGAGCCATCGGCGGCGAGCGTCGCGTAGAACGCCGTGATGAAGCGTCCCGAGATGCCTCGGCTCGCCACGCCACGATTCAGCGTGGTCACGACGGGCGCGCAGCGTGCCTGATGCGACGACTCGGCGTCGAACATCCCCAGCGCCATCGCCGCCAGCAGCGCCGCCGGCGGACCCTTGCCGGCGACGTCACCAAGGATGAAGCCGAACTGCCCATCCGAGAGGTCGGTGTAATCGAAGAAGTCGCCACCCACAGAGCGGCAAGGCACCGACGTGCCCGCCGTGGAGAAGAACGAGCCGGTGCGGTTCGAGGCGGGAAGGAGCGCCTGCTGAATCGACGCTGCGATCTTGATCTCCTGATCGAGCTGCGAGCGCTCGAGGGCCGCGCGATACAGTCGCGCGTTCTCGATCGCGATGGCGGCCTCGGCACTGAGCGTCTCCAGGGCCGTGCGCGCGAGCTGCGAGCGCAGTCTGCCCCGCTCACGGCTGTCGAGGTAGAGGACGCCGATCCTCCTCTCCTCGCCACCCTCCTCCGCCTTCTCCACATACCGGACGAGACGCAGCGGCGTGCAGAGGACGTGACGGATGCCCATCTCGATGATGCCCATGTGCTGGCCCGCCTCAGCCCCATCCAGCAGGTCCTCGACAATCCGTTGCCTGCCGGTCGCGAAGACGTCCTCGGGGATCTTGCGACTGGTCTCGAACGTCTGTCCCGACAGGGTCACCCGACCCCTGGCGCGGCCCAGCCGGAACTCGAGGTGACCCTCCGTGTTGGCAAGCATGATAAAGCCACGTTCGGCCCCCGTCACGTCGATTGCCGAGTCGAGGACCAGCGCCAGGACGTCATGGACGACGCGCCCGGACCCGAGCGCCCGCAGCCCCTCGAGGAGTCCTGCCACCTGGCGCAACTCGGTGACGGCCGACACGCCCGTGTCGGCCCGCGACAGGTCCTCGTCGCCGATCAGGAACTCGATCCGGGTGTCGTGCAACTCGGCCAGCCGGATCAGGTCGCCATGTACCAACGCGTGTTCGGTCGCGCGCACGCCGTTGACGAACGTCCCGAGCTTGGAGTCGCAATCGCGCAGCCGGCAGACCCCGGCCTCCACCGTGATCTCCGCATGGTGCCTCGACACGCCAGCCCCGACGATCCGGACGTCGCTCTCGGTGCGGCGACCGACCGTGATGACCGGCTGGTCCAGTCGGATCTGCTGCCGGCCCTGTGCGTCGGTGATGACAAGTCGCGGTGTCGGGTTACTCATACAGACCTAGGACGTGTAGTGAGGCATCCACTTCCCGCGCACACTGTGGTGCGATTGCATGCGGGCCGAAACGCGCACGGGGGCAGTGCCTTACGTGGGTGGATTATACGGCCGTCGCGGGGTTCAAGACCTCCAGGCGGTTCCTTGCGTAGGTACGTGGTAGCCGGAGTGCCGGACGAAGTTCAGGTACTCCGGCGGCGAAAACCGCTCCAGCGCGATCGCGACGAGTGCCACCACCTGATCGAAGGTGCGGGGTCGCGCGGCGCGCAAGAAGGCCTTCGGCTTTGCAAACACCTGTTCGATCGGATTGAAGTCAGGACTGTACGGCGGGAGACAGCGGAGCCGGACGCCGGCCCGTTCGATGGCGGCCTGCACCGCCGGTTGTTTGTGCACCGCGAGGTTGCCGAGCACCACGGAGTCGCCCGGGTGCAACGTGGGATTGCGGCGGTGTCGCTATCGAGGTGATGCGGGCATCCACCGATGGGTCGGGTTGGGCGTCATCGCCGACAATCTGATCAACATCGCAAAGTACGTAGATCGGCGGGCAGCGTAACCGAGTCATAGGGAAATGAACCGGGATGAAGCAGACGGACAGGTCATCCCCGTCTCATCTGTCGAGGCGGCCCGTCCCAAACCGCCATTTCTTCACCGAGAAGAAGTCTAGCCGGTGACGTGAGCCCGCCGTGCAGCGAGAGCGAAATGATCGAAGTACTTCTGTAGAGACGCGCCGGTTGAGCCGTACTCGTTGGACCCCGCGAGAAAATCGACCACCACTTCGCGCGCGCGCGCGATTTCGCGGAGACGCGCGCCTGACCGCCGATGCCGCGGGTCATCCAGCATCAGGTCGAACAACTCAAGCCCGCGGTACAGGGCGGCCTGGGCGGTCTCAGGATTCTTCGTCGACCAACGGATCGCGCGGCTGATCTCGCTCCCCACATTGCCGAATTGCTCACAGAGCGACAGACCGTGCCAGCGACCGCGAGCGCCGTCACGATGTTGCCACTCGGTCATCGACGCACCACACGGGCAATGAAGGCGGCGATCGAAGGTGGGCCTGATTATAGGGGTAATTCAAGAGCGGAAACGCCGATGCGCGATAGCCGCGCTCAGTGCTGGGGGTCGGGGCTGTCGAGCAGCGCTCTCAGCTCCGCGACGAACCCGGGCACCTTGTTTCGGGCGATGTCCCACAATTCCTCCGCGTCAATCGCCCAATAGCCGTGTGCGAGGAGATTGCGTAGACCGATAATCTAGCGCCAGGGCACCGCCGGCCGCTTTTGCTTCCAGTCATCAGGAAGCCGTGCCGCTGCCTCGCCGATGACAAAGACCTGACGCTCGACAGCCGCGCGTTTCTCGTCGTTGTCCGCGAACGCCTCAAAGGTCACGCCGCCCGTGTAGCGAAGGATCGCTTCGCCGGCGGCGACAATGTCTGCGACGTAGAGCCGCGCGTCACGCGACACGCACGAGATCCCGGTCGATGAGCGGGCGAAGCCGAGGCTTGAGCCCCTTGGCGGTCACGACATCGACGCGGCGGCCGAGGAGATCCTCCAAGAAGACGAGCAAGCCCATGTGGCCGTCGAACGTCGTGGGTCCATCGAACTCGACGACGAGGTCGACGTCACTGTCAGGTCGGGCCTCGTCGCGGGCCACCGAGCCGAACAGCGACAGCGAGCGCACCCCGAAACGGCTAGTGATTTCCTCACGGTGAGCAGAGATCGCGCCGATCACTTCAGCGCGACGCATGGTCGGATCATACTGTCTCTGGCGATCGACCGGGAGCCTGGTTCCGCGATCTCCGCATGGTGCCTCGACACGCCAGCCCCGACGACCTGGACGTCGCTCTCGGTGCGGCGACCGACCGTGATGACCGGCTGGTCCAGTCGGATCTGCTGCCGGCCCT
>JAQBVV010000036.1 GCA_027622905.1 Acidobacteriota bacterium | reverse complement strand
CGACGGGGTACTAGAGCGTTTTTCGATTTGGTGGAGACCGAAAAACGCGGGAAAGCGCTTTTCGAAAGGCCGGCCCCTGCCAGCAGCACTAGGCCGAAACGAAAAGCGCTCTAATCGCGCGTACTGGTGTCGAGTGTTCCTGTCAGGTCGCTGACACGGGGCATCTGATGCCTCGTGAGGTACGCGCGGATACCCTCCAGAAGCTTGGTCCAGATGAACGGGTCGACGAAGTTGGCTGTGCCAACCTGCACCGCAGTGGCCCCGGCGATCATGAACTCCAGCGCGTCACGAGCCGACGCGATACCGCCCATCCCGATCACCGGAATCTTCACGGCGTTGCGGCACTCGTAGACCATCCGCACCGCGATTGGTCGGATAGCCGGCCCACTGAGCCCGCCGACGATATTCGAGAGGCTGGGACGACGCGTCTCCACATCGATCGCCATGGCCAGGAACGTATTGACCAGGGACACCGCGTCGGCGCCGGCATCTTCGGACGCGCGGGCGAACGAGGCGACATCAGTCACGTTCGGCGTCAGCTTCGGAATCACCGGCAGGCGGGTCACTTTTCGAACCGCGCTCACCACGTCGAAGGTGCCCGCCAGACTACAACCGAACGTGATACCGCCCTCCTTGATGTTGGGGCACGAAATATTGAGTTCCAGAGCGGCCACGCCTTCCGTGTCCGACAGGATACGGGCGAGCTCGACGTATTCGTCCAGCGTGCTCCCGCAGATGTTCACGATGACGACGGCGCGCCGCCGGCGGAGTTCG
The DNA here is from genome assembly GCA_027622905.1 of Acidobacteriota bacterium. GTDB lineage: Bacteria > Acidobacteriota > Vicinamibacteria > Vicinamibacterales > UBA2999 > JAQBVV01. The sequence continues at coordinate 24,170 of JAQBVV010000036.1, read as the reverse complement.
GGTAATTGCTCCTTGATGAATCGGTGGACCCCCACGCCTTGGAGTCCGATGGCATTGAGCATACCGGCGGGAGTTTCGACGATCCGTTCCGGCGCATGTCCCTGACGCTCGGCAAGAAACAGACCCTTGACCGCGACGCCTCCCAGCAGTGACAGGTCGACGACGTCGGCGTACTCGATGCCATATCCGAAACATCCGCTGGCCGCGATGACGGGATTTGCCAGCGTCAGGGATCCGATCTGAACGGAGAGGTCTGTCACGGGTTCCACACGATGTCAGCGCCGGCGAAGACGGGGCCGCCGATGCACGAGCGGACGTAACGCTGACCTCCACGATCGTCTCGCACCGGAATCACGCAGCTGTAACAGCCGCCAAGGCCGCACCCCATGACGCGTTCCACCGAGACCTGGGATGGTCGGTTGTACTGCGCCGCCATGTTGGCGACGGCCTCGAGCATTGGTTCCGGACCGCACGCGTAGATCATGATGTCGCGTTCCGCGGCTGTCGCGCGGAGCTCGCGTTCCAACGGGAGGATGACCCTTCCCCGGTCTCCCGCGGTGCCGTCCTCGGTCGCCAGCATCACCCTCACACCTCGTGCCTCGAACCAGTCGAGATAGAACAGCTCGCGATCGCTACGCGCGCCGTACATGAGCGTGACGGCGACACCGCGGTCCAGCAGCGCTTCGGTGAGCGTGGCGAACGGGGCTAATCCGACGCCGCCCGCCACCATCCAGGCCTCGGCAGGAGGATCGATCAACTGGAACGGGCGTCCGAGCGGCCCGAGGCACGACACGACGTCGCCTTCCACGGCCTCAAACAGCATGTCCGTCGTGACGCCGACGCGCTTGCTCAGCAGTGTCAGGCCGGTGATGCGCCCATCGGCTCTGAGTACTTCGAACACGGAGAACGGCCGTCGCAACAGGGGCACCAGGCCGCGACCCAGCTTGACCATGACGAACTGGCCTGGCGCGCTGGCGGACGCAATGTCGGGGGCGGCGAGGGCGATGACGTTGTAGTCCTGGGAGAGGCGCGTGTTCGCGATGACCCGTGCCTCAACGTCGACGGGCATTGGTTGGAGTATATCAGTCGGCCCTGTGCTGCTCAGGCCGTCCACCGCCGGGCGGGGCGCTGCTCGCCGGCCGAAGCAGGGTAGAGCGTTTTTCGATTTGGTGTAGACCGAAAAACGCGGGAAAGCGCTTTTCGAAATGGCCTGGCCCCTGCGAGAAGCCCCAGACTGAAACGAAAAGCGCTCTAGTCGTCACGCCTGGCGACCCCTAGCGCCCGCGCTGTGCCGGACGCGTCGACGTGGCGGGAACCGGGGGCTGGCCTGCGGCGTTCCACGCACCGGCGACCATCGCGGCGACGGCCGCGATCGATTCGTTGAGCCGCCGTTCCATCACGGGCCGGGTGGCCTGAAAGAAGGCGTCGTAGTACCTCTCGTCGTACGCGCCGCCAGGACCGAGCGCGCGGCGGTCAGCGTCGAGGATGGTCGGGACGAGTCGTGTTCCCTCGAGGACGGCGGCAAAGGTGAAGTCGCGCGGGCGCGCGACGGGCGCGATCGGCGTGGGCGCGATGCGAAGCCGATCCCGATATCGCTCGAAGGTCGCCGACTCGAAGCGCGCGTGCATGCCCCTCTGGCCAGTGAGCTGCCCGTCGTGGTTGACAACGGCATGAAACGGCACGTGCGCATCCGAAACGTAGTGCGCCAGCCAGGCCGCGAAGAGCAGCACATCGCTTCGTGCGGAGCCGTTCCCGCGCCCATAGCGGTTGAAGGCCTCGCGCAGCTTGCCGAACATCTCCTCGACGCGCCACGGAACCGTGCCGGTTTGGGTGATGCGCTCCACGCCGAACTTCGCCACCGCGGCGCTGTGGTCGCGCGGCAACGCGTCGAACGGGTACGCGCCGAATCCCTCCCAGTCGATGTTGAGGAAATGGTTGGGTGATTCCTCATCGAACCCCGCCGTCCGCCACGTGTCAGGATCGATCGAGCGTTCGACCACTTCGGCTCGGTGCGCCTCGAAGAGCGGGCGGATCGCGTCTGGCAAGAGCGCGACGGCCCGGTCCACGATGAACCTGTGGGCATCGAAACCCCACGCGTCCGCGTCCGCGGGCGCAAGCAACACCGCAGCAACGAGCACGGCGACGGCAGTTCTCTGCATGCACGCCATTATGAAGGAACCGGGTCACGACGGGATGACGGCCCCACCTCCCAGGCCCGGGTGTGGCGGGTAATCTTCCCGAACCCGGGCGGGGGCGTTCCGAGAGGGCAAGCCCCCCGTGGGTCGGCAGACCGGGTGATATACTCACGCAACTCTTTAAACGCGGTCCCGAGAGATCGCAAAGAGGTGCCCTAATGCCCGTCGTCATGGATGCGGATCGGATTGCCCGCACTCTCACCCGTATCGCCCACGAAATCGTCGAACGAAATAGAGGCGTGGACCACCTCGCCCTGGTCGGCGTGCGCACGCGCGGCGTGCATCTTGCGCAGCGCCTGGGGCAGAGCCTGCGGGATATCACCGGCCAGGACGTGCCCAACGGGGCACTCGATATCACGTTGTATCGGGATGACCTGATGCGCCAGGCCGTCGGGCCGCAGCCACTCGTGCGGCGCACGGAGATTCCGTTCTCCATCGACGATCGCAAGATTCTGCTGGTCGACGATGTGCTGTATACCGGTCGAACCACGCGCGCGGCCCTTGACGCTTTGATTGACTTCGGACGACCGCTTGCCATTCAGCTCGTCGTGCTGGTGGACCGTGGCCATCGGGAGCTGCCGATCAAGGCCGACTACGTTGGCAAGAACCTGCCGACCGCCGCCGAGGAGAGCGTGCAGGTCTGTCTGCGGGAGAGCGATGATCGCGATGAGGTGGTGCTGCTCGGGGGAGGCGCCGAATGAGCGGGTCGGCGGTGGCATCGCCCGGCGGTGGGCCGGCGGTGACGGCGCTGCACGGCAAGGATCTGCTGGCGATCTCGGATCTGACGACCGATGAGATCTCCCTCATTCTCGATACGGCCGAAGCGATGCAGGAAATCGGATCGCGGGACGTCAAGAAGGTCCCCGCGCTCAGAGGGAAGACCGTGGTCAACCTCTTCTTCGAGCCGAGCACACGGACGCGCACGTCGTTCGAGATCGCCGAGAAGCGACTCAGCGCCGATACGCTCAATGTCGCGAGCGTGTCGTCAAGCGTGACGAAGGGCGAGACACTCGCGGACACGGCGCTGACCCTCCAGGCGATGCGCCCGGACATGATCGTGCTGCGGCACGCGTCGTCCGGGGCCTGCCACCTGCTGTCGCGGCTCTGTCGCGCGGCAATCGTCAACGCCGGCGATGGCATGCACGAGCACCCGACGCAGGCGTTGCTCGATGCCTTCACGATCCGGGAGCGGAAGAAGCGACTCGCCGGGCTGAAAGTGGCGATTGTCGGCGACCTGCTTCACAGCCGCGTGCTGCGGTCGAACATCGGTCTGCTGACCAGGATGGGTGCCGATGTCTGGGTGTGCGGGCCGCCGACACTGATGCCAGCCGACGTCGCCAGGTTCGGTGTCCGTGCGACGAGCGTGATCGACGACGCGGTGGCGGATGCCGACGTGATCATGCTGCTGAGGATTCAGCTTGAGCGTATGCAGGGTGCATTCTTCCCGTCGCTGCGCGAATATTTCAGGGTCTTCGGCATGACCCAGACGCGGCTCCGTCTCGCCAAGCCGGACGTCATGATCATGCATCCAGGGCCGATGAACCGCGGCGTCGAGATCGCGTCCGACGTCGCCGACGGACCCTATTCGGTGATTCTCGAGCAGGTCGCCAACGGCGTCGCCGTGCGGATGGCAGTGCTCTATCTGCTGGCAGGAGGAGTGGCACATGAAACGGCTGCTTAGGGGGGGCCGCGTGGTCGATCCCGTGAACGGGATCGACGGCGTACACGACGTGCTGCTTGAGGACGATCGGATCGCCGCGGTCGGTCGGGATCTCCCCGTGGACGGCGCGAGAGTCGTGGACGTGCCGCCGGGCTTCGTCGTCTGTCCGGGATTGATCGACATGCACGTCCATCTTCGCGAGCCAGGGCAGGAGCACAAGGAAACCGTCGCGACTGGCATGGCCTCGGCGGTCGCGGGTGGGTTCACGGCCGTCGCCTGCATGCCGAACACCACTCCCGTCAACGACAATGCGAACGTCACGGCATTCATCCTCGCCAAGGCTGCGGAAGCGAATCTGGCGAGGGTGTATCCCATCGGTGCGGTGTCACGCGCCTCCAAGGGCGAACTCCTGGCCGATATCGCGGAATTGAAGGACGCCGGCTGCGTCGCGATCACCGATGACGGGCATCCGGTCGCGACGGCGCTGCTGTTGCGTCGCGCCATGGAATACGCCGGGATGTTCGGGATACCGGTCATCGAGCACTGCGAGGACGATTCGCTCAAAGGCGACGGCGTGGCGCACGAGGGGTACCAGGCGGCGGCGCTGGGGTTGCGAGGGATTCCGGGCGCATGCGAGGCGCTGGGCGTCGAGCGTGGCGTGCTGCTCTCGGAGTTGACGGGAACCGCCTTTCACGTCGCGCACATGAGCGCGCGCGCGTCGCTGCGGGCGGTGCGGAAGGGCAAGGAAGCGGGGATTCGCGTGACCTGCGAGGTCGCGCCCCATCACTTCACGCTCACCGATGAGTCGCTGGCCATTCCGACGCCCTACGACACCAACACCAAGATGAATCCGCCGCTGCGGGAAGCCGCGGATCGCGACGCGATGCTGTCCGGCATCGCCGACGGCAGCGTCGACGTGATCGCCACCGACCATGCCCCGCACCACCGTGACGAGAAGAACGTCGAGTTCGATCAGGCGCCTTTCGGCATCGTCGGGTTGGAGACGGCCGTATCGCTGGCACTGGATCGCCTCGTCCACGCCGGCGTCATCGGGCTCCCGCGCCTGATAGAGCTGATGTCCGCGAACCCAGCCAGGATTCTAGGCGTGCCCGGCGGGTCGCTCTCCGTGGGAGTCCCGGCCGATATCACCATCATCGCGCCTGACCTGAACGTGCGGATCGATCCCGAACGCCTGAGGTCCCTCTCCAAGAACACGCCATTCGGAGGTTGGGAGCTTCGGGGTGGTGTGGCGGCGACGTTCGTGGCGGGACGCCCGGTCTTCGTGAACGCGGACGCGGGACTCACGATATGACCCGCCGGGACGAGATACGAGAGAAGGCCCTCAGAGATCTGCAGCAGTACGAAGTCCTGATGCTGAATGGTCACTTCGACTTCGGCAACGGCTATCACGGTTCGCTCTATCTCAATCCGCACCAGCTGTTCCGCTACCCGTCGACGATCTGGCGCTTCGCGCAGGATCTGCTCGACGTGCTCCCGCCGTCGATTCTCGAGGCGACCGAAGTGGTGACCGGACCCGTCACCGGAGGCGCCCTGCTCGCGCACACGATGGCCGGCCTGCTGGATAGCCGAAGGGCGATCACCCGGCCGCCGACGCTGTTTGCGCCGTTCACGCTTGATGACGACCATCGTCACGCGTTGACGCATTTATACGAACGGCAGCTCGCCGGCAAGAACGTCCTGGTCGTCGATGATGTGCGCAACACAGGACAGACGCAGCTTCGCTGCGTCGAGCTCGTTCGCAACGCCGGTGGGCGCGTACTGGGGACGGCGGAAATTTACGACCGCATGGAAGCGGTGACCGATACCAGCGTGCCCAACGTGGCGCTGGCGGAGTACAAGGCTCCCGACAACTATCCCGCCGATGACTGTCCGCTGTGCCGGGCGGGCATGCCCGTCGCGACGTTTTAGCCCCCTGAAACCATGATTCCTCAGACAATTCCCGGGCGGGGCATCCCGGCTCCACCCCACCGCGCACAGTCCGCGCGGCGGGGGCCCCGGTCTGGAGGCGTTGCTCCTCGGTCACATGCGCCGGCATGTTCCCTCGTCGCGCCTGGCCAGCCGGGCGCCTCGCCGCCCTCGGCGCACAAGCCAATTCGCAACCAGACCACTAGCGTAGACTGTGACGATGGGCCACCGTCCGCACGCAACGATGGAGACACGGCTCGAAGAGGTGCTGGCCATCGTCTCCGACCGCCTGCCCGCCGACCGGGTCAGGGTCTCGGAGTTCGTACGTCAGTTCTTTCGCGAGGTCGACCCCGATGACCTGAGCAGCCGCGACCCGCTCGACCTGTACGGCGCGGCCGTCTCGTTCTGGCAATTCATGCGCCGCAGCGGGCCCGATGCCCGCAGGGTCCGCGTCTACAACCCGACCGCCGACGAGCACGGGTGGCATTGCCCGCACACGGTGATCGAGATCGTCCACCGCGACATACCGTTTCTGGTCGACTCGGTGCGCATGCAGATCAACGCGCAGGGCTTCACCTGTCATCTGAACATTCATCCCGTGGTGTCGACCCGCCGCGATGCCGAGGGCGCGCTCGTCGACCTCCTGCCACGCGGCGAGACGTCGCCGGACGCGCGCACGGAGTCGGTGATGCATCTCGAGATCAGCCGCGAGACCGACGCCACGGCACTCCGGCGGCTCGAACAGGGCCTGCTCAGCGTGCTCGACGACGTTCAGGCCGCGGTCGACGACTGGCAGTCGATGCTTGCTCGTGTACGTGACACGGCCGCCGCGATTCGACTCGATCCGCCGCGATCGCTGTCAGGCGACGAGGTGGCCGAGGAACTGGAGTTCCTGGACTGGTTGCTGGGCGATCGGTTCACGTTTCTTGGCTGCCGCGACTACGACCTCAAACAGGAAGGCGGGGAAGCCGTCCTGCGCGTCGTCCCCGGCTCAGGCCTCGGGATCCTGCGGGACACTCGTCGCGACGCCGCATCGGCCACCTTCGCGGCGCTTCCGGTCTCGATTCGCGAACGCGCCCGGACACCGGAACTCCTGGTCCTGACCAAGAGCAGCTCGCGCGCGACCGTGCACCGTCCCGGGTACACCGACTACGTCGGCATCAAGCGCTTCAGCGCGGCGGGTGATGTGATCGGCGAGCGCCGTGTCCTCGGGTTGTACACGTCGGCCGCCTACCGCAACAGCGTTCTCGAGATTCCCGTGCTTCGCCGCAAGGTACGGGACGCCATCGATCGCTCCGGCGTCGTACCGGGTAGCCACCAGGCCAAGGCGCTGCGCTCGATTTTCGAGACTTACCCACGCGACGAGCTCTTCCAGATGGCGGTGGAAGACCTTGTCCGGATCACCACGGGTATCCTCCGCCTGGACGAACGCCAGCACACGCAGCTCTTCATGCGACACGACCGGTTCGGGCGCTTCGTGTCGTGCCTGGTCTACGTGCCGCGCGACAACTACAACACCGAAGTGCGCGAACGAATCCAGGCCGTGTTGATGCGCGCGCTCGGGGGCGTGTCGAGCGAGCACAGCGTCACCCTGTCGGACTCCGTGCTGGCGCGGGTGCTGATCGTGGTCCACCTCAAGGCTGGCGCCATGCCCGACTACGACGAGCGCGAGCTTGAAGCCGCTCTCGTGCGGGAGGTGCGGCGGTGGGAGGACGACCTCGCCGACACGCTGGTCACGCAGTTTGGCGAGGAACAGGGCAGGGATCTCAATCTGAAGTACGGCGCGGCGTTTCCTGCCGGGTACCGCGAGGACTGCCTCGCCTCCGTGGCCCTGCAGGACATCAGGTTGATGGAGCAGATCGACGGCGAGGACGGCCTGGCGCTGCACCTCTACGCCCCCTCCGACGCTGCCGATGGACAACTACGCTTCAAGCTGCTGCGGCCGGACCGTCCGGTGCCGCTGTCCGACGTTCTGCCGGTGCTCGAGCGTATGGGGGCGCGGGTGATGGACGAGCGCCCGTACGAGATCGAGCCGCTCGACGCGCAACGGGTCTGGATTCACGACATGGGTCTGACGACGGGCGGCGTCGAGGGGCCGACCGACACCGTGCGGAGCCTCTTCGAGGAGGCCTTCCTGAAGGTCTGGCGAGGCGACGCCGAGAGCGACGATTTAAACCGACTCGTCCTGCTGGCGGGTCTGACCTGGCGCGAAATCGCGGTGCTGCGAACCCTGGCCAGATATTCACGGCAGGCCGGCTTCACCTTCAGTCAGGCGTACATGGAATCGGCGCTGACGTCGCACCCGGATATCGCGCGGCAGCTGGTCGAGCTCTTCCTCGAGCGGCACGACCCCGGCAACCCGGACGCGCCTGGCGGGCGTGGGGCGGAGCGCGTCGAGCGGATCGAGGGAGCGCTGGAACTGGTGGCCAGCCTCGACGAGGATCGCATCCTCAGGCGCTTTCTCGCGCTGGTCCTCGCGACCACACGGACCAACTACTTTCAGCACGATGCCGACGGCGCCCCCAAACCGTATCTTTCGCTGAAGTTCGATCCCAGCCAGATTCCCGGTCTGCCGGAGCCGCGGCCCATGTTCGAGATCTACGTCTGCTCGCCCCGCGTGGAAGGCGTCCACCTGCGCGGTGGGCGCGTGGCGCGCGGTGGGCTGCGCTGGTCGGATCGCCTGGAGGACTTCCGCACCGAGGTCCTCGGCCTGATGAAGGCGCAGATGGTCAAGAACGCCGTCATCGTGCCTGTCGGGGCCAAGGGAGGGTTCGTGGTGAAGGTGCCCCCGCCTGGCGGAGACCGCGATGCCCTGCGGCGGGAAGGCGTGGCCTGTTACTCGACGTTCGTGCGCGGGCTGCTCGACCTGACCGGGACGCGCGCCGGCGACAGCATCGTGCCGCCTCCGGACGTCGTGCGCCACGACGAGGACGACACGTACCTGGTGGTGGCCGCCGACAAGGGTACGGCCACCTTCTCGGACATCGCCAACGGCATCGCGGCCGAGTACGGGTTCTGGTTGGGAGACGCCTTCGCGTCCGGAGGAGCGACCGGCTACGACCACAAGCGGATGGGCATCACGGCCCGCGGGGTCTGGGAGTCGGTCACCAAGCACTTCCGGACGCTCGGCGTGGATATCCAGACGACGGTCTTCACGGCCGTCGGGATCGGCGACATGTCTGGCGACGTGTTCGGCAACGGCGCGTTGCTGTCGACACGCATGCAACTCGTGGCCGCCTTTGACCATCGCCACATCTTTCTCGATCCCGATCCAGACCCCGATGTGAGCCATCGAGAGCGGGCGCGCCTCTTTCAGATGCCGCGGTCGTCCTGGGACGACTACGATCGGAGCGCGATCTCGACCGGTGGGGGTGTGTTTTCACGCACGGCGAAGTCTATTCCCCTGTCCGAGGAAGTGCAGCGGCGGCTCGCGGTCAAGACCGCCTCGATGCCCCCGACCGATCTCATTCGGGCCATCCTGCGAGCACCCGTCGACCTGCTCTACAACGGCGGCATCGGCACGTACGTGAAGGCGAGCTCGGAAACGCACGCCAGGGTCGGAGACCGATCCAACAACAGTGTTCGTGTGAATGGCTCCGAGTTGCGCTGCCGGGTGGTCGGCGAAGGCGGCAATCTCGGCCTGACGCAGCGAGGCCGGGTCGAGTACGCGCTCGCCGGTGGGCTGATCTACACAGACGCCATCGACAACTCGGCTGGCGTCGACTGCTCGGACCAGGAAGGGAACATCAAGATTCTGCTCAACCGCGAGGTCGACAACGGCGAGCTCACACTCGCGCAGCGCAACCATTTGCTCGAAGCGATGACCGACGACGTGGCGATGCTCGTACTGAGGGACAACTATAGCCAGGCCCAGGCCCTGACAGTCGCCATGGCCGGCAGCACCACGCTGTTCGATGAGCAGTTACGGTTCATGCACTACCTGGAACGGCGCGGGACGCTCAGTCGCGACATCGAGGACCTGCCCTCGGATGACGCCCTGGCGGAACGACGGGCGGCGCGGATCGGACTCACCGCACCGGAGCAGGCGGTACTCCTCGCCTACGCCAAGCTCTGGCTGTTCGAGCAGCTCGTCGAATCCACCCTGCCGGACGATCCGGTCGTCGCGTTCGCGCTGACAGATTACTTTCCGGCGGTGCTCGGCGAGCGGTTCCGGAATGAGATGGCGCACCATCCGCTCAGGCGCGAGATCATCGCCACGGTCATCAGCAACAGTCTGGTGAACAAGGTCGGGAGCACGTTCGTGCACCGGCTCATGGAGGAGACCGGCGCCCGGCCGACCGAGGCCGTTCGGGCGTACCTGCTGGCGCGGGCCGTCTTCGGGCTCGACGCCATCTGGGCCAGAATCGACGCGCTCGACAACATCGTGCCCGACGCCGTGCAGACGACCATGCAGGTCCGCCTCATGCGGCTGAAGGTGCGGGCAGCGCTGTGGTTTCTCAGGCGGAGGATCGCGACCAGCGCGCTGGAATCGTCCATCGCGCGCTTCGCGTCCTCGGTCGGCATCGTGGCCGCGAACCTGGAGTCGCTGCTCGACGAACACGACCGGCGGCGCGTGGATCGGGCGGCCGAAGAGTTCGTCGCGTCCGGGGTGCCGGCTGACCTCGCGCGGCAGGTGGCGGGCGTCGATCTGCTGTACGCGGCGCTCGACATCTGCGACGTGGCAAGCGACACAAATCGGCCGATCATCTGCGTGGCGCACGTGTACTTCACGCTGGCTGAACGGCTCAGCGCACCATGGCTCCGCGAGCGGATCGGCCTCCTGCCGAGCCATACCCACTGGCTGAGCCTCGCGCGGGCCGCGCTCCGGGACGATCTGGCGGAACGGCTCCGCTCGTTGACGGCCGCGGTCCTGGCCCTCATGCCCGACGCCGATGAGCCGGCGGCTCTGATGGCAGCCTGGGAAGAGGCGCACCATAGCGCGCTGACGCGGGTGCGGCAGGTGCTGGCCGAAATACAGACCGCCAAGAACCCGGATCTGGCGATGCTGTCTGTGGGCCTGCGCGAGGTGCGAAACCTTGTCTGAGGAAGGCGGAGACGAATCGCTTCAGTCGGCGTGACGTGCGGCTTTGACACTGACCGCGGGATGGTCGAGATGCTCACGAGGACGAAGAGGATGTGACGATCGCCCGTAGTAACTGCCGCATTTCGTCTGGGCCGCGCACCGAGTACCTGGCGAAGCTTTCACGGCCGGGTCCCACCAGGACGGACCAGGCGTCCCCAGGCATGACGTCGAGCAACTCCTCGTCCGTCAGGTCGTCGCCGGTCGCAACGACAAAGTCGGGAGCCGGATCGCGGCACCTCGACAATTCGGTTGCCCCGCATGACTGCGAGCAGCGAAGTGCTCGCGATCAGTGCCTTGAGCGTGACCGTCAACTCCTGCGTCGATCGCTGATGCTTCCGTCCGGTCGATGACGTTTCTGCCGATCGCGAGGCGCATCGTTCGGAAGCTCTACAGCGCGACGACGAGGCCCGTGTCCCGCCGGCTCATCCTGGTGCTTGGATGCCAGCGAAGCGGGACCACGCTGCTGTACATGCTGCTGTCCTCCCTCGAGACCACCTCGACAAGACGTTCACGTGCCACAAGCTGCCGCAGCAGATACCAAGGTTGGAGTGGATCAAGACAGCCTATCCGCACGCGAAGGTGTTGTGGATCGTAAGGCATCCCTACGCGGTCGTGTCCTCGATGCGAACGCTGGTGGAAGGCGACGACGGCAGGAACTGGCTGCAAAGATGGCCGGAGTCGCTGAGGGGAAACGCGAGGCTGTTTCCTGAAATAGCTGACATGGACCTGTGCGGGCTGGACCAGATCAGTCGCGGTGCGTACACCTGGAAGTACAACGCGATGGCGATCGCCAGATATCGCGAGGCGATGCCATCCTTCAGCACGATCAGGTACGAAGAGCTCGTCCAGCGCCCGAGAGAGGTTCTGGAACCTGTGCTGGCCCGGTGCGACATCGCGTGGAGCGATGCCGTCCTGCATCACGAGGTGACACATCGCGGCAAACGCTATTGCGGCAACAACGTCGGTTCCAGGCCGATCGACAGGACGCGGGCCAGCCCGGGACTGCGCCTTGACGATCGCGAGAAGGCGAGAGTCAGAGCGATAGGCAGTCCCGCGATGGACGAGTTCTACCCGGTGGCTGGCGGCTAGGAGCCAGGGAGTGGCAACTCACGTCGGGGAAGCGCCGCACCGACGTCGAGGGCGCACGGGCAGGCATGACACCAGCGACGACTCAAAGCAGGCACCGTCCTGGTGACAGGTAGTGGGCCAGGCATTGGCCCACTACCCGTCGACAAGCTATCGGACGGGCACGCCCTTCGACCACGAAGGATCCTGGGATCGCGCTCGAGCGGGCTCTGTGAGGCTCCTCGTTGATCCGCTCAAGGTGCTCGGCTAGACTGCGGCCACCGGACGCGAATCGGCCTCGGTGAGGTGACACATGATTTCCAGACGGGCAGTGCTCCTGAGCCCACTCGCGTTGGCCTCCATGACTGCCGTTTCGGCGCAGTCGGGCAGGATGACGCTCGCTCTTCACCAGAACACGTCTCTGCCAGCCGGCTATCGCGGGTCGCTCGAGGGCTGGTCGCGCGCGGGCATCAGCGGTGCGGAGATCGTCGCCGAGCAACTGGACGAGTTTCTCAGGACCAACACGGCGGCCGCCGCGCGGCGTCTCTTTGCCGACCTCAACCTCACGCCGGTGGCCGGTGCGAGCCGTGTCAATGAGCTGTGGGAGCCGCACCCGGGGAATGTGGCGGCGCGAGAAAGCTTCAGGCGGCGTTGCGAGCTCTTTGCCTCCGTCGGCCTGACCCGCATCTATTCACCCACCGGTACCACCGGAACGTTCACTGAGGACGACTACAAGGTCGGTGCCGACAACATGCGGGCGGTTGGCGAGATCGCCAGCCAGTTCGACATGACGGCGATGGTCGAAGCCGTGAGGGCGTCCACCTTCATCTCGACATTGCCCACACTGCTGAGGATGACGCGGGCCGCGGCCCATCCACACCTCAAGCCACTCCTCGACTGCTATCACTTCTGGTCGGGCAACAACAAGCTCGAGGATCTCGACCTCATTCAGCCCGGTGAGATCGGCCACATGCACTTTCAGGACGTCCCCGACATCCCCCGCGAACTGCTGGATAACACCACCCGAATCATCCCTGGCGACGGCATCTCGCCGCTCACCACGATCCTCGGCAAGGTGGCGGGCACGGGCTACAGCGGTGCGCTGTCGGTCGAACTGTTCGCGCCCCGGTTCCGGCAGGGCGACCCCTTCGAGGTGGCGAGCGAGATCCGCCGAAAATCAGAAGCGGTCATGCGCCAGGCGGGTGTACTGTGAGCCACCCGACAGCGCGTCACGAGCGCGGGCGGCTGCAGGGATTCCTTCACGAGAGAAAGTCGCGCAGGGCCTCGTGTGTGCTGCGAAACGCCAGCTCGCTCCACGGAATGTCGGCAGGCTCGAAGAACTTCACCTCGAGTCCTTCGTCGTCACAGGCGAGGACGCCACCGAGCATCGTGGCCGCATAGACGACGATCACCGGCGTGCGGCCTGTGTAGGAATAGATGTTGATCAGCCGACCGAGGCGCACGTCAAGGCCGGTCTCCTCCCGCGCCTCGCGCAGGGCTGCGCTCTCGACTTCCTCGCCGCGGTCGACATAGCCGCCCGGAAACACCCACTTGCCGTAGCCCGGCTCGATCGCGCGCTGGACCAGGACGATCCGGCCACCGTCGTCGGCGATGACGGTGCCCACGGCGAGTTTCGGGTCGAGATAGAAGACATACCCGCACGTCTGACAGACCAGGCGCGGCGGATCGCCGTCCTTGAGCAGTCGCGATTCGAGTGGTCCTCCGCACGGGGGACAGAAGCGGAACGGCTGGTCGTGCATGTGCATAGGGGAGGTCCCGTGCAACGGGCCGTATAATCTTCGTCGATGTCGATACTGAAAGTCGCGCAGATGGGGCATCCCGTGCTGAGAGAGCGCGGGCGCCCAGTTGAGACGGCGGATTTCCGCCAGCCGCTGTTTCAGAAGCTCATCGACGACATGATCGAGACGATGCACGAGTACAGTGGCGTCGGCCTGGCCGCGCCGCAGGTGCATATGAGTCTGCGCTTGTTCGTCGCGCTGCTGGAGGAGGACGCGGATTCGAAGACGGCTGCCACCGTGCTCGCCAATCCGGAAATATTTCCGAACACGAAGACGCGCGAGAATGGCTGGGAGGGCTGCCTCAGCATCCCGGATATTCGTGGCAGGGTGCCGCGGTTCACCGACATCACTGTCAGGGGACTCGACCGCGATGGACGGGAGATCGAGCTGCGGCTGGAGAAGTTTCCAGCGCGGGTCGCACAGCATGAGAACGACCACCTGGACGGCGTGCTGTTCTTCGACCGGATGAAGTCGATGGAGTCGCTGACGTATCTGGACGAGTACTCGCGCTTTCATTCGAAGGACGACGACTGATGCGCGTCTCGCTGGTGACCGGCGGAGGCCGCGGGATCGGGCGCGCGATTGCAGCAGCGTTGGCCGGCCCGGACACCTGCGTGGCCGTGGCGGGCCGCACGCGCACCGAACTCGACTCGGCTGTACAGGATCTCGAGAAGCTGGGCGGTATGGCGGTTGCCATCGAGATGGACCTGACCAGCGAGGCGTCGGTGGCCGCCGGCATGCGGAAGCTGGAGTCTTCGGTGGACCACCTGGACGTACTCGTCAACAACGCAGGGGTCGGGGGCGGCGAGCCGGTGGCCGGATCCGACGTCGCTCGCTGGCGCGGCGTCATCGACACCAACGTGACAGGGACGTATCTCGTCACGCGCGAAGCGATCGGCATGATTCCGGACGGTGGCCGTATCGTCAACATCTCGTCGGTGCTCGGGCGCTTCGGCGTGCCGGGGTATACGGCCTACTGTGCGTCGAAACACGCCGTCATCGGCTTCACGCGTGCGCTGGCGCTGGAACTGGCGCCGCGGCAGATCACCGTCAACGCGCTGTGTCCGGGCTGGGTGAATACCGAGATGGCGGCCGACGGCATGCGGCAGGGCGCCGCAGCCACCGGCCAGACCTTCGAGGAGTTTCGCGACGGCGCGCTGGGCGTCGTGCCGATCCAGCGGATCATCGAACCCGAGGAAGTCGCCCAGCTCGTGCGGTTCGTCGCGTCGCCAGCCGCCGCGGCCATCACCGGACAGACCTATAACATCTGTGGCGGCCAGACGATGGACTGATCCGGTCGCGGGCGCGCCGGATGCACCTCACCGGCGGCCAGCGCCCGCACCTACGGTGTGCCCATCGCGTCGCGAACGCTGGTGAGCAACTCGGCCGTCGTGAAGGGTTTGTATATCAGCCGCATGCATGAATCGATCAATCCAGTCTGCAGCATCTGTGCGGCAGGGTAACCCGACATGTAGAGGACCGGGATCTCCGGCCGTATCTGTGTGACCCGTTCGGCCAGCACCCTGCCATCGATGCGAGGCATGGCAATGTCGGTGAGCAGCAGCGACAGCGACTGGCCAACTGTGGCGGCCAGCGACAGGGCCTCTTCCGGTGTTGACACGTCGATCACGGAAAAACCGTGGCGTTTGAGCGCCAGTGTCACAACGCGCCTGACCGTATCCTCGTCATCGACGACCAGGATCGTCTCGCGCCGATCCACGGGCGGCTGCATCGGGCTGACAGAGGGATTCGGCTCGGGATCAGCTTCGTCACGCGCCACGGGGAGGTAGACGTGGAACGCGCTTCCCTGTCCGATCTCGCTCTCCACCGAGATGCGTCCGTCAAGCCGCTTGACGATGCCGTACACCGTGGACAGACCGAGCCCGGTGCCCTGACCCTCGGACTTCGTGGTGAAAAACGGTTCGAATACGTGTGTCTTGACGTCTGCGTTCATGCCCACGCCCGTGTCGCGAATCGTCATCAGCACGTGGGCGCCCGGCGTCAGGGTCGGCGGACCGGTCCGGTCGGCCGTGACGAGGGACGTTTCGATGCTCAGCGTGCCGCCGGTCGGCATGGCGTCGCGCCCGTTGAGCACGAGGTTCATGACGACCTGCTCGAGCTCGCCGGCATCACCGATGACGGACGGGAGGTCCTCTGCCAGCGTGACATCGATCTGGACGACGCTGCCGATGAGGCGTTCGAGCATCGATTGCAGCCCACCGATCAGGGTATTGAGATCGAGGCGTCTCGGCTGCAGCACCTGCCGACGCCCGAATGCCAGGAGGCGTTGCACCAACCCCGCAGCCCTCATTCCCGCGCTTTGCACTTCCAGCAGATCCTCGGCGATCGGTGCCGTGCCATTTCGTTCGAGCATCAGTTCGACGCAGCCAAGAATCACGGTGAGATGGTTATTGAAGTCGTGGGCGACGCCCCCGGCCAGTCGTCCGATAGCCTCCAGCTTCTGGGCGTTCGACAGCTCCGCTTCGAGCCGTCGGTGCTCGGTCATGTCGCGTGAGACGCCGAGCACGGACGTCACCAGGCCAGTAGCGTCGTGGACGGGCGCCAGCCATGTGCCGAGCCACACTTCCCGATCGCGGTAGACCGTGCGTCCTTCCGCGTAGAGCGACTTCCCGGTGTCGAACACCTGCTGGAGTCCGTGTCCCTGGCGCTCCGCCACATCCGGCGGAAAGATCTCGGTCCGTGAGCGGCCGATGAGTTGTTCGGGTGCGGTTCCAAGCTGCCGCGCGGCCGCCTGATTGACGAACTCGACCCGGTCCTCGCGGTCGATGACGAAGATGTGATCCTCGGCCGTTTCAGTCAGAACGTGGTGGTGTGCGGCGGTCCTTCTGAGCGCCTCTTCGGCCAGCCTCCGCTCCGTGATATCCACGACGTGGCACACGAGGCCGGCGTGTCCCGGCCGGGCCGCCTGCAGGGGTTTCGTCGAGACCATCACCCAGCGCGGGGAAGCCTGACGTGGCTGAAGCGGCAGGTCGACAGGTTCGGCGCTGCCCAGACGGCCTTGCTCCAGATGAGCGAGCGCGGCGGATCGAGCGGCCTCAGGGATGAAGTCCAGCAGGCTCGCGCGGCCCATGTCTGTGGGCGTGCAGCCCAGCATGCGTGCCATGCAGGGATTCACGTACTCGGTTCGGTACTGGGGATCGAGCACCCAGACGCCCGCGTCAATCGCCGTGAAGAGGCTCTCGAACAGGCTGGCTCCGTGCTCGGTCATGCGGCGACCACTGCCGACCCATGGGGAGCGGCGCAGAGGCGACACGCGGCCACGACGCAGTGAGGATCGAGCCTCGGAGCAACGAGTGCATCCGGGACAGGGCCAACGTCTGCGAGGAGAGGTGCTCGCCGCATCAGGTTCCGGATGGTACCTTAAGTGCTCGCATGCGCCACGGGCCTCCCACGATCCCGCATCCGCCGCCCGAGTATCAGGGCGCCGGATCGCAGAACTATAATGCGGGCTCCGTGCTCGCCACCGCACCACCCCTCGTTACCCTCCGGACCGCACCGACCGTTCCGTTCGATGGCGCCATCGCCGCCGCGCGCACGTGCTACTCCCCGCGGGTGATTGGCACCGACGAGGTGACCGAGAAGCAGCGCGACACGATCGGCGGGCTAACGTTCGACGCAGGGCACCACACCGTCTATCAGCACGCGCATTTCGAGTTCGGGCTCGAGAATGTGTCGCGTCAGTTCGTCTGGACCTTTCTCCACTCCTATCCCTTCTACAACTCGGAACAATCCAGCCAGCGCTACGTCAAGCTGAAGGAGCCGCGAGCGTTCGTGCCGCCGCTCTCGGGCGAGGCGCTCGGCGTGTACGAAGACGCGATCGTGGCCGCGTGGGAGCGCTACGCAGAGCTGTCGGCACTGCTCAAGGACGACGCCGTCACTATTCTGAAGGAGCTCCGATACGTCCAGCCGAATTCGAACCCGGAGCGCCTGAAGAAGATCGATCGTGACGCGGACAAGCGCGCGATCGAAACCGCGCGCTACGTGATCCCCATTGGTGCCTTCACGTCGATGGTGCACACGGTGTCCGGCATCGTGCTGCACCGCCTGCAGCGCATGGTGAACACCAGTGATACGCCCCACGAGGCGCGGCTGGTGATCGGGGAGATGGTGCGGCTGGTGAAGGAGTGGGACCCGCTGTTCTTCGAGAAAGTGGGGCTCGGCCCGATCGCGCCTGACGCCCTTCCGGAGACAGGATTCCCGTCGGCGAAGAGCAGCGGTGACCGCTATGCAGCCGCGTTCGACGCGAAACTCGCCGGGCGATGGTCGAGGCTCCGGGATACGTCTGCCGATGCAGAGGCGATCGTGGCCGAGTCGGTGCGTTCCGTCTTCGGGCTGGAGCCGGACGACATGTCGGATGACGAGGCGCTGGATCGGGTGATGAACCCCGCCTCGAACTCCTACAGGCTGGACATCCTCAACGTGTCGTACCACTCGCCGCTGATGCGGTCGCTGCACCACGCCAACTACGTGTTCGAGAAGCGACTGAGCCACACGGCCGATTCCCAGGACCAGCGACACCGACTCGTGCCCGCGTCGCGGCCGTTGATGACGTTTGCCGACACGTCGGAGCCCGACTACATCACGCCGAGGTTGATCGCGGCCAACGCGCGCGCACGGGTGGTCTACGACGCCGCCATGCGGGAGGCGTGGACCGCGAAGAACCGGCTACTCGAGCTGGGCGTTCCCCTGGAGTTTGCGCTGTACGTGCTGCCAAACGCCAAGACGCTTCGGTTCGTCGAGTCTGGATCGCTGCTCGCGCTGCTCCACAAGTGGACGCTGCGCACCTGCTTCAATGCACAGGAGGAGATCTACCTGGCGTCGATGGACGAGGTGGAGCAGGTGCGCGCTGTGCACCCGCGCATTGGCCGGCATCTCGGGCCGCCGTGCGTGGTCCGAAACGGCTTGATTTCACCCCGGTGCACGGAGGGGTCGCACTTCTGCGGCGTGCCGGTCTGGCGAGACTTCCCGGCGGTTGTGAGAAGGTTGTAGCGGTTGCCCATATGCTGACTGCCTGGCTCGTGCATCTCTACACGGCAAGTGGCGCCCTGTTCGCGTTCCTGGCGCTGAACCGCATCTTCTACGATCGCTATCAGGATGCGTTCTTCTGGCTTTTTCTCGCCGTGGTCGTCGATGCGACCGACGGCGTGCTGGCTCGCCGGGGAGACGTTGGCTCGCGTCTTCCGGGGATCGACGGCGCGAAGCTGGACGATATCGTCGACTATCTGACGTACGTGTTCGTGCCGGCGTTCTTCGTCTGGCATGCGCTGCTGGTGCCCGATCGGTGGTCGACGCTTCTTGTTGGCGCGATGTTGCTGTCGAGCGCCTACGCGTTCAGCCGGGACGACGCGAAGACGGACGATGGGTTCTTTACCGGCTTCCCGTCCTGCTGGAACATCGTGGCGTTCTATCTCCATGTGGCCGGATGGAGCCCTGAGGTGAACGCGGCCATCGTGGTGGCGTTCGTGATCCTGGTGTGCGTGCCGATCCGGTATGTGTACCCCACGCGAACCGTCCCCTGGCGAACCCCGACGATAGGGCTCGGCGCGGTCTGGGCGCTGCTGATGTTTGCGATGCTGTGGCAGATGCCCACGATATCGCCGCCGATCTTCTGGGCCTCGTTCGTGTTTCCGATCTACTACGTCACGCTGTCGGTGGCCCTCCATCTCAAACGCCGTCGCGACGGGTAGTCTGCCGCATAGAATTGATCCATGAACGACGTACTCGACTTCATCAATGTTCATCGCGATCGCTACATCGATGAGCTGACGCACTACCTCGCCATTCCCAGCATCAGCGCGCTGCCAGAGCATGCCGCGGATGTCCGACGCGCCGCGACGTGGACCGCGGAGGCGCTCCGCACAGCGGGCATGCAGAACGTGCGGCTTGTCGAGACGCCGGGGCAGCCGGTCGTCTACGGGGACTGGCTCGGCGCACCCGGCAAGCCCACGATCCTGTTCTACGGACACTACGATGTGCAGCCGGTCGATCCGCTCGATCTGTGGACCACGCCGCCTTTCGAGGCGACCGTGCGCGACGGAGAGCTGTACGCGCGGGGTGCCGCAGACGACAAGGGCCAGGTGTTCATGCACATCAAGGCCGTCGAGGCGTTCATCAAGCAGACGGGGGGGCTGCCCGTCAACATGCGGTTCTGCATCGAAGGCGAGGAGGAGGTCGGGAGCGCGAATCTCGACACCTTCATTCGCGATCACAAGGAGGAGCTTGCGGCGGATGTTGTCGTGATCTCGGATTCGCCGATGTTCGATCGTGGTGTGCCGTCGATCTGTTACGGACTGCGCGGCCTCGCGTACTTCCAGATCGATCTTCGCGGCACGAAGAGCGATCTGCATTCCGGCTCGTTCGGCGGGGCGGTCGCCAACCCGGCGTTCGTGTTGACGCAGATTCTGTCGCAGATGAAGGATCGGGGCGGTCGCGTCAAGATTCCCGGGTTTTATGACGATGTCCGCCCGCTGAGCGACGCGGAGCGCGAGGAGTGGAAGAAGCTGCCGTTCAGCGAGACGAAGTATCGCAAGGAACTCGGCGCTCCGCGTCTGTTTGGCGAGAAGGGGTACTCGACACTCGAGCGCGTCTGGGCGCGGCCCACGCTCGAAGTGAATGGCTTGTTGTCCGGTTTCACCGGCGATGGCGCCAAGACGGTGCTGCCGGCCGTGGCGATGGCAAAGGTCAGCATGCGACTGGTGCCCGACCAGAGTCCTGATACGGTCGCCGAGCTGTTCGAGGCCTACGTCAAGAAGCTCTGCCCCCCGACGGTGACCCTCACCGTGACACGGATGCACGGAGGGAAGCCGTGGATGACCGAGTTCAACAACAAGTTCGTTCGCGCCGCCGGCCGGGCGATCGAACAGGGGTTCGGCCAGACGCCGGTGTTCAGCCGCGAAGGCGGCTCGATTCCGGTGGTCTCGACGTTCCAGGACGAGCTTGGGCTGCCGAGCGTGCTGTTCGGTGTCGGGCTTCCCGACGAGAATGCGCACGCACCGGACGAGAAGCTCGATCTGGGGAACTTCCACAACGGTGTCATCGCGTCTGCGTACCTGTATCAGGAGATTGCGAACCTGGAGTGAGAGCCCGCGCGTTCGCCAGTGACTGGTGTCTGACTCTGGGTCGTCTCGCCTCCTTCTCGTGTAAAGGACGGGGGTTCTGCCCAAGTTGCGGAGGCCGCCGAATGGCCGAGCGCGCGGCGCACCTGGTAGACGACGTGTTCCCCGACGTCCCTATACGGCAGTGGGTCTTGAGTCTGCCGTATCGCCTGCGCTATCGGTTGGCGTGGGACCACGACCTGTGCCGCGCCGTCGTCGCTGGCTGCGCCGTCGGGCACAACTGGACGATGTCGCCGATGGTCGTGGGGGAGGCGTGACCGTCCTCCCGCGGTTCGGCGGCGGGCTCAATCTGAACGTGCACATCCACGCGCTCGTGTTGGACGGGTGTCACCATGCAACACACGCCATTCACCTGATTCAGCGGTACTACTTGATGTTCCGATTCGGCGAACCGCCAGAGAAGAAGCGACCGTGAGTTATCCACAGCCCCTCCCTTGCGCGATCCTGCCCACGTACCAAACTGAGAATTGCTCATCGGGGAGAGACGACTGACGGCTTCGCCGTGCCGCCGGTCGGCTGCTTGGATGACATGGCGAGCGGTGGGGGTTTAGCACTACTTTGTCAGGTTCATTCTCGCTGAACCACGGTCTGTCAGATTGCGCTTGTACTGCCGCGCGGATTCCCGTACGCTGCCTGCGTGACAACGGGGCCCGCGCGGGCGCTGCTGCGGCGCCTGGGGCAGTTCCTGGACGGGTTCAGCGCGTGCTTCAGTCGGCAACCGCAGCGCGACGCGGCCAGCCGGTATCTCGACGGCTTGCTCCACGACAGCGAACGCAAGTCCATGCAGGCGATGCATGGCCGATTGAGCGATCCGGGCCAGTATCAGGCGCTGCAGCACTTCATCACGCATTCGCCGTGGGACGCCCGGCGCGTCTGGGCGCACCTGCGCACCGTCGTGCCCGTGCGCGCCGGCATTCTCGCGATCGACGACACGGGCTTCCCGAAGCAGGGCACCCACTCGGTGGGGGTGCAACGCCAGTACTGTGGCGCGCTGGGGAAGATCGGCAACTGCCAGGTCGCGGTGTCGAGTGCCTTGATCGCCGACGGGCGCACGTGGCCGTTGGCCTTCGACCTCTACCTCCCCGCGTCGTGGACCGAGGAGGCCGCGCGTCGGGCGGCCGCGGGGATTCCGGCAACGCTGCGCTTTCGCGAGAAGTGGCGCCTCGCGTTGGCGCAGGTGCGCGCGATCCTCGACGCGGGGTTCACGCTGACGGGCGTCGTGGTCGATGCCGACTACGGGAGCAACGCCGCCTTCCGCGCGGGGTTGGAGCGCCTGGGCCTCCCGTATGGCGTGGCGATTCGCGGCCAGGTGGTGTGCACGGTCGTCGACGCCGCCGTCACCCAGTCCGCTGCCGCTCTCGCGCAGTCGGTGCCCGACGATGCGTGGGAGGAGGTCACGTGGGGCACCGGCACGACCGGCCCGCTGACCGCGCGGTTCTGTGCGTTGCGGGTGCGGCCGACCAAGGGTCGCGGGGACCGGTGGTTGCTCTGCGAGCGGTCGGCGACCGACGAACGGAAGTACTACCTGCTCCATCTCCCGGCCACGACGGCGCTGGGCGACCTCGTCGCGCTGGCCCGGAGCCGCTGGCCGATCGAGCAGCAATATCGCGAGCTCAAGGACGACCTCGGGCTCGATCACTTCGAAGGGCGGAGCTATCAGGGCTGGACGCATCACGTCGTCCTGACCGCCATCGCGTTCACCTTCCTCCAGATCGAACGCGGGCGCGCCCCGCTCGAGTCCAGGCCCACGCTGCCCGTGGTGCGCGGGTGGGTCCGCGAGATCATGGCGCTGCTCTACGTCATTCACAATCGACGGCTACTCGTGATGCTCGACAGCTTCCGCCGGAATGCGCCTCTGCGAAGATGACAAAGTAGTGTTAATCACCGGTGGCTCTCGCGTAGAATCCCCCGAACACGCTGAGACCGCTCACGCGACCATTGGCTGACGCAGAGAGCGCGATGCCCGTCGCACAGCCTGACATTCACACACTGCACACAGCGAGACTTTCATGAGCGAGCGCAAGTACCGCCTGCCCGGATACCAGGACGACGACCGCGACCGGAAGGCCAAGCCGAAGCCTTCGCGTCCGGCGAGGGAGCCAGGGGCTCCGGCCGGCGCGAGGCGGATTTCCCAGGACGGGCCCCGAAACATGAACATGCCGGGGTTTCGTGAGGTCGTAAGGTGCGCGCCGTGCGGCGCCGCGCTGGACCCGGACGTCGGACTCGAAAGTCGCTGTCCCCGCTGCGGCGCCGACCTTCACTCGTGCGCACAATGCGGGTCCTTCGATCCCGGCGCCCGGTTCGAATGCATGCAGCCGGTAACCGTACGCGTGACTCAGAAGAAGGAGAAGAATTCGTGCACGCTCTTCGGGCCTCGCACGACCGTCGAGCGTCAGACCACCACCCCCCGCGGACAGGTCGACGACCCGCGAAAGGCGTTTGACGACCTGTTCAATCTGTAGACCCCTGCTTTCCCGTGAGCGAGGAGACGTGATGCACAAGCTTCGAGCCACACTCGCTGTTGCCGTGACGCTGGCGTGTTTCACCCCGGTTGCTGCGCAACAGCAGCCCGGCCCTGACGGTGGTGCGACGGCGGCGCAGCTCGCGTCTGCCGCCGCCGAAGTACCACGCCTGCTGGAACTGCTCGAAGTTGAGGCAGGCATGTCAATTGCCGATGTCGGTGCCGGCTTCGGAGCCTGGACCGTTTCGTTCTCCGACTCGCTCGGGCCCACCGGGCGCGTGTTTGCCTCGGACATCGGTGAGCAACAGCTTGCCGCGTTGAGACAGGCGGTGGCCCGCGGGTCGCTGACGAATGTCACCGTTGTGGAAGGCGCCGAGCGCTCCACGAATCTGCCACCCGGATGCTGTGACGCGATCCTCATCCGCGACGCGTACCATCACCTGACGCAACCTGGAGACTTCGCACGCAGTCTCGGCGCAGCGCTCAAACCTGGAGGGCGGCTCGCCGTCGTGGATTTTCCGCCTCGGCCGGAAACCTCGGTTCCTGCCGGCGTCCCCGCCAACCGCCTTGGCCATGGAGTGCCGCCGGATGTCGTGGTCGCCGAGGTCACCGCTGCGGGTCTGACACACCTGAGCACGATCACAGAGTGGTCCCCGGGCAGCCAGCCGGCATCGCTGTTTCTTGTCCTGTTTCAAAAACTGGTGCGGTAGCAGGCTGCGGTGGGAGCCCGCCGTCGCACCGAGACGCACGACGGTCATGGGGTAAGCCCCGGCGGCGCAAGTCGTTGTCATTGGCGGAGGGAGAGTCCGCCTGTGTTCAATCCTACAAAGGCTCATAATAGCTAC
>JAQBVV010000216.1 GCA_027622905.1 Acidobacteriota bacterium | reverse complement strand
GCGCGGCAGTACAAGCGCAATCTGACAGACCGTGGTTCAGCGAGAATGAACCTGACAAAGTAGTGTTAGCCGCTTGCCCTAACCTGCGCGCGACGGCGCCGGGGTGAGTTCCCTGGTTGGCACCAGCGAACCGACGACCGCAAGCGCGACGTTCACCACGAGCCCGTACAGACCGGGGTGAAAGCCCCACGCCTTGCCCGCCACCACTGCGTCGAACGGCCCGAAAGCCAGAGATAACGCCACGATCAGTCCCGCGACAAGTCCGGCCAGCGTCGGTCCCGCTTTCAGTCCGGACCAGTGGATACCGAGCATGAACGCCGGCACGAGTTGCACCAGCAGGTCGAACTTGCGATCCAACAGCGTGATGAGCGACGTCTGTTCCTTCAGGACGATCGCCAGGACGGCCAGACCGCCCAGGACGAACCAGGCGCACCGTTTCCGCGTGAGCCCCGCCTCTGGCGCATCAGGGCGAAGATGCACGGCGTAGATGTCCTTGGTGAACATCGACGAGATCGAGAGCATCGCCGAATCCGCCGTGGACATGAGTGCGGCCAGCACCGCGCTGAAGATCAACACGACCAGGCCGTACCCGACTGCGGAGCTTTCCTGGATCACGCGCAGGAGTCTGGACAGGACCTGATCGGTCTCGGCACCCTCAAGACCAGGAATATAGGCCAGCGCGTAGATCCCGCCCACGACCGCGATCAGCGCGGTCGCAAACGGCAGAAACACCATGACGGCGAGGCTGCGGCTCAACACCCGTGCAGACCGTGAAGCATAGATCCGTTGGATCGCGTGCGGATAGAGTGCTCCACCGAGCCCGACGATGAGGATGTAACTGAGCCACTGCCTCTGCATGTCGGCGTCCGGTGGTGCGATCCGCTGGACGTTGGCCGACGCGGCAATCGTGCTCGTCGCCTCGGACAGCGGTCCGAACTCCGCACACAGCAACGCCAGCAGCACCGCGAACCCGACCATCAACACGCCGCCCTGCAGGACATCGGTCCACGCGACCGCACGGATGCCGCCCATGGTGCCGTAGACCACCATGACCAGCGTCAGCCCGAGCACACCGTAGTTGTAGGCGATATCGCCGTACGGACCAGCAAAGCCCTGGAGTACTCGCCCCATGGTCATGAGCTGCGCCAACAGGTAGTTGTTCAGCGCCACGATCATCACGATGGACGCCAGCAGCGAGAGTGCGCCGGAACCGAAACGCTCCTGCACGAAGTCCACGGGTGTCACGTACCCGCTCCTGCGTGACAACGCGTACAGCTTGGGCGCGACGATCAGGTAGCAGACGACGATGGCCAGCATGTAGTGCACGGCGATGAGCCAGCCGAAGCCCTCCCGGTAGGCCGCGCCCGCAACGCCGAACACCGTGTTCCCGCTGTACTGGGTCGCGTAGAGCGTCAGAAAGAGGACGACGAAGCCAAACCCGCGACCCGCCAGATAGAAGTCGCGAAGGGTGTCTTCGCGGCGCGCGTTGTAGCCGATCCACCCGATCAGCAGCAGCGAGCACAGGTAGAGGGCGACGAAGAACCACGCGCCGACGCCGAATGGAAGCACGTCAGACATCGTCGCTGGTCCAGTAGACCCAGGCGGTGAACAGCGACGTCGCGAACGCGGCTCCCAGCGACACCAGCGACCAGAGCGGGAATCCGCCCACCTGCCGGACATCACCCGCCGGCCAGTACCAGGGGATGACCAACGCCAGCAAGCCGGCGTAGACCAGCGCGATCCATGGCCGCGAGCTCTGTGTCGTCATCGGGGTTCTCGCGGACCACCTGGCCCGCCACTACACCTATAATTCAGTAATTCAGTCGCTGCTGATTCTCCGTCCCTCGGAGGTCCGAGTGAGCGCTCGCCAGAGGAGACCTATGCGGTTCAGATTCGTCGATCTGCTCTATCTCGCAGCGGTATTGTCGCTGATCCCATCCACGGCCGGTGCCCAGGCGGCTGGCGGAGGTAGCCAGGCTGCCGGCACCGCGAGCATTCCGCGCGCGGGCGACGGCAGGCCCGACCTGTCGGGGATCTGGCAGGTCCTGAACCGGGCCAACGACAATCTCCTGTCCCATTCCGCGAGCGAGGGTGTCCCAGCCGGACTCGGAGTCGTCGAGGGCGACGAGATCCCGTATCGGCCGGAGGCGGTCGCACAACGGGACGCGAACTTCGCCAATCGTGACACCCGGGACACCGAGGCCAACTGCTACCTCCCTGGCGTGCCGCGCATCACCTACATGCCCTTCCCGTTCCAGATCATCCAGATGCCGGAGACCACCACCATCCTGTACGAGTACGCGCACGCGACCCGTTACATCTATACGAACGGAAGTGCGCATCCCGACGGGCCCATCAACTGGTGGATGGGAGATTCGCGCGGCCGCTGGGACGGGGATACGCTGGTCGTGGATGTCGTGCACTTCGGCGATCAGACGTGGTTCGACAGAACCGGCAATTTCCACAGCGAGAATCTGCACGTCGTCGAGCGGTATTCGCTCGTGGATACCGATCACATCAACTACGAGGTGACCATCGAAGATCCGACGGTGTTCACACGACCGTGGACGATGCGCATGACACTGTATCGCCGTACGGAGCCGAATTTTCAGCTGCTGGATTACGACTGCTACGCGTTTGAATGGGAACAGTACTATCCGTATCCGGGACGGTGATCGTGATGGAGGGCGCGTTCTGATGAAACTGCACCACGCGATGATGGCGTTGGGAATGAGTCTGGCGCTTGCAGCGCTGCCGGCGTCGCTGTCCGCCCAGGGCGCGGCAGAGGCAGAGGCAGCGCCGAACGCACCCTGGCCCCCGACGCTGACGCCAGACGGCCAGCCCGACGTGCAAGGCGTCTGGAGTCCGGTTGGCGGCGGCACGCAGTCGCTGGACCCCGCGATGAGCAGCGGCGCGCTCTTCCAGGAGCAGGTGACCGGCGTCCGCAGCAACAATCCGAGCCGGATCGTGGATCCGCCGGACGGCCATATTCCGTATCAGCCGTGGGCGAAGGCGCTGCAGCAGGAGCTCGAGGCGGTGTACGAAAACCCGACCAGGCCAGAGCACATCGATACGCAGACCAGATGCCTGGGGCCCGGCGTGCCGCGCCTGTACTACTTCCCGCGGTTTCGGATCCTGCAACCGGCCGGCAGCGTGGTGTTCGTCTGGGATCAGTACCACACGTATCGGGTGATTCCGCTGGACGGCCGGCCCCATGTCGGCGCGAACATCAAGCTCTGGTCGGGTGACGGGCGAGGCCGGTGGGAGGGCAACACGCTGGTCGTGGACACGACCAATCTCAACGCCAAGTCCCGGCTCGACGTCGTCGGTGATTTCTTCAGCGACCAGGCGCACATCCTGGAGCGTTTCATCTTCATCGACGGCGCCACGATGCACTACGAGGCCACGATCACCGACCCCACGGTGTTTACCCGACCGTGGACCATGCGTGTCGTCCAGAAGCGCGGGCAGGACGAGGAGTTCTGGGAGTGGGCGTGTCACGAAGGCGAGCGCGACGCGGCAGAGTCATCGAGTCAGATCCCCGACTCGGACGCAGGAAACAGATAGCGGTCGCGTCTTCCTGAACTCGCTACCCTTTCGCCTTCTTCCGCGCCGCCCAGTACTGCTTCATGCGCGCGCTCACCGCCTTCTTCTGCGCCGCCGTCATCTTCCTGACGTTCCTGACAACGGCCTTGACCTGCCGGATATCCTGACGGCGCTGGTATTCTTTACCGACGCCACCGAGGGCCGCCATCGCGTCCCGAACCTTCCCGATCTCTGCCTGGAGAAAGCTCTCCTCCTTACGAAGCGCCGCCAGCACCTGTCCCAGTCGATGTGATTTTGCCAACCTCAACAACTCCTTTTTACAGTGAATACGGAATCAGAAGTCCGCCCGTCGATCTGACGCGCGAACCAGCATCCAATTTAGTCTAGTCCGCCTTCGTTTTCGGGGGATGTCCCGTGCGCTGTTGAAACTCGGCGGCGGCTCGGGTGAGATTCTACGCGACGTTCACCTCT
>JAQBVV010000035.1 GCA_027622905.1 Acidobacteriota bacterium | reverse complement strand
CCCTCGCGTTCGACCACACCGGCTGTCTCGTGCCCCCCTGCCGTATCAACGAGCGCAACAGCCAGACCCTCCACCTCGACCTGCTCAACGACCAGGTCGCGCGTCGTCCCTGGTATCGCCGTGACGATCGCCCGATCGGAACCCGCCAGCGCATTGAACAGACTCGACTTCCCGACGTTCGGCCGACCAACGACGACGACCGTCGCGCCCTCCCGAATCATTCGCCCGCGCCGGGCGCTCTTCAACAGTGCGTCAAGCTCTCCCACGACCGCGCCAACCCGACGAGCCGTCTCGGCAGGTTCGATGAAATGGTACCCCTCGTCCGGAAAGTCGAGCGAGGCTTCGAGCCGGGCAATCAAGTCAAACAGGTCCGCGTCGATCCTCGCGATCCGTTGTGTCAGTGTTCCGTCGAGCTGGTCGAATGCAACACGCGCCTGCAGTGGCGTGGCGGCGGCGATCAGATCCCCCACCGCTTCAGCCTGGATGAGATCGCGCTTGCCATTGAGAAACGCACGTAGCGTGAACTCCCCGGGCTCGGCCAGCCGTGCCCCCGCGTCCATCGCGCTCTTGACGATCGACTGAAGCACGACGGGACTCCCGTGTGCGCTGACCTCGACGACATGTTCGCCTGTATACGACCGCGGGGCAGGAAAGTAGGTCACCACGACCTCGTCGAGCGCCTCGCCTGGCGCGTCCTGCGCCGTGACACGCACGTGCGCGAGCGTCGCATGGCGCGCTTCGAGCGGCGCACGGCGATCAAGAATTCGCGTGGCGATCTCGTGGGAGGAAGGTCCGCTGATCCGAACGACGCCGATACCGCCACGGCCTGGCGGTGTCGCAATGGCGACGATGGAATCATGGGTGGAAAACACGGATCGGCTACCAGTCGCTGCCTGCCGCTTCCGACGCCGGATCTACTTGGTCGCGGAGATGATCACCGTCTTCATGAACGCGTCGCCAACGCTTTCCGACGTGGCACCGGGATCCTCCGCGATCGCCAGATGGACGATGCGGCGCTCATACGGATTGAGCGGCCCCATTTCCTGGGGCATTCCCGACGACCGCGACTTCTCGGCGTTGAACCTCGCCATCTGCTTCAGTTCGAGATCCTTGTCCTTCCGAAACCCGTTGCAGTCGATGACGATACGGCGGTCGTCCCCGAGCTGCCGGCGAAACGCCGTCGCCGTCAGGTGCTGCAGTGCCTGAAGTCCTTCACCGTCGCGCCGGACCAGCACGCCTCCATCCTCGCCTTCAAGGTTGATGCGGGTGCCATCGGGCGTCTCTTCGACAGTCGGGGACAGATCCATGCCCATCGCCGCCACGACGCTCTGCAGAAACTCGGTGATCTCGCTTGTCAGTGACATAGGTTGTCTCGTCGTTCGCCGCTGCCCGCCGCCCACGCGCGTCCTGCTCGAACAGCAGCGCGCTGTCTACGATCGCTTCCCGGCCCCAGGGGTCTTCCCCGCACCGGCATTCTTGAGTCGACGCTCGGCAGGCGGCCGAACCGTCGCCATTATCACTGGGCCGATCATCCACAAGGTGAAGTACTGCTGGCCGATCGCCCACAGATTACTCACAAACCAGTACACCACCAGACCACTCGGTGCCTGGAGAAAGAAGAACGTGAACATGAGCGGCATGAGCATCATGATCTTCTGCTGCGCCGGATCCGCGGTCGATGGCGTGATCTTCGTCTGCCAGAACATCGTCCCGGCCATCAGCACCGGAATGATGTAGTACGGGTCAGGCTGCGAGAGGTCGTGGATCCAGAATCCGAAGTCCGCGCCTCGGAGCTCGATCGACTGTCCGAGCATCGAATAAAACGCCAGCAGGACCGGAAACTGCAGCAGCATCGGCAGGCACCCGCTGGCCGGGTTGACACCCTTTTCCTTGTAGAGCGCCATGATCTCCGTGTTCATCTTTTGCCGTGCCGGGTCGGTCTTCTTCAGGCCGGCGTACCGGTCCTGGATCGCCTTCATTTGCGGTTGCACCGCCTGCATCTTGCGCATCGACACGACGCTCTTGTGCCGGAGCGGCGAGATGGTCAGATTGATGCACAGCGTGAGCAGAACGATCGACCAGCCGTAGTTGCCGGCGAAGCCATAGATCCACTGCAGCGCACCAAGCAGCGGCACCGCCAGCCATCCGAAGATCCCGAAATTGATCGCACGCACCAGCTCCGTATCCACGGACCTGAGCAGATCGAGCTGCTTCGGGCCATAAAAAAACTGCACGTTGTCTGGTGCGTCTGGAAACGTGAACGCCTGCGAAACGAACACTCGCTGCGTGTCGTCCGGGCCGGCAAGCGGGGTCGGCTGAAACTCGATTCGCGTTTGACCGGTATTGAGAGCGGCTGCGATGAAATAGTGATCGTCGATCCCCACGAACCGAAACGGGCCGTTGTGAATGGGTTGTTCCTGGAGATCGCCTGCCGTCAGGCGTTCGACGCTGCCATCCAGATGATAGATCCCCTGGGGCGGTTGCACGTAGTTCCCGGTAAAAAAGCTGCCCCCACCGGACTGTGCGCCCGAGTCCTCGAGCCCGGCCCCCCAGAGCACGCTGGGATTGAGTCGCACGCCGCCATTCTCGACGGTCGCGGAAAAGGCAATCAGATAGTTCCGGGGATCAAACCGGAACTCCTTGCGCGCCCGCAGGCCAGAGGCATCCTCGAACTCGAACAGCACGCTTGCCTCGCCGGTCTGCGCGTCCACCCGACCAGCCCTGTCCCCGATCACTCGATACAGCGCCGTGTTCAGTCGCTCGGTGATCGCCGGGTCATCCACCTGGAGAGCGAACGGCGTGGCTGAACCGGGCGGCAAATCCGACGGCACCAGATCCACCGGCTGATCGAGGTCGTCCCGATACGCCTTGAGACGCCAGTGAAGAATCCGCGCCCCCCGATTCGACAGCCTGCCGTCGACTGTTGCCGTCTCGACGACGATTTCTCGTTCTGCGTCCTCCCCGATCACCACCGTCGCCGCCTCAGGCTCGTCGGTCGCAACGGCGTCGGCGGCTGGCGTGGCTTGCGGTGACGGCGGTATCGCCGGCGACTCCTGCGCCGTTCCAGTTGCAGTGGCTGTCCCCGGGGCTGACGCCGATGTCTCGGCCTGTGGCTGAGGCGGTGGCGGTGGCGGCAAAATGAACGTCTGGTAGCCGTACAGGACGAGGAACGACAGAAACACGGCGACGAGAACCCGGCGCTCCATCTGCATCAGCGGGGTACTGGATCGACGCCGTGACGTCCGAAAGGATGGCAGTGTGCGAGGCGGCGAACTCCGAGCCACACACCGCGCCGGGCGCCGTGCGTCTCCACCGCCTCACGCATGTAGTCAGCGCACGATGGATAAAACCTGCAACACCCTGTAAATATAGGTGAAATAAGGAGTTTATACGCTCTGAGCAGGCCGATGACGCCCCGCGCCGCCAGGCCGATCGGCTGGGGTGGAGGAGTTTCGTCTACTGCGTTGCAGTGTGGCTTGGTAGTCGACTTCAAGGCTCTCGAAGGACGCGCCGAGCATTCCTCGCCGCGGTATGACAACGATGTCCAGCGCGCTGGCCGTCTTGTGTCGCCGGTAGATCTCCCTGGCCAATCGCTTGGCACGACTTCGATCAACCGACGAGCCGATCTTCCGCGTTGCCGCCACGCCAAGTCGCGGACACGTTCCACTGTTGGTCAGCACGAACACAGTCATGTACCGACCGTGCGCCTTCGCTCCGCTCTTGTAGACGCGCTCGAAGTCCGGCCTGCGGCGAATGCGCTCGGCGCCAGGCAGCGCCTGTCCGCTCATGCAGGCTCCTGTTGCAGCGTCCGTGACTAACCTTCGTCAGCAACGGTCAGTCGCTTGCGGCCCTTGGCCCGACGTCGTTTCAGAACGATCCGGCCGTTCTTCGTCGCCATCCTGACGCGAAAACCGTGTTTCTTTCGGCGTCGGCGGGTATTCGGTTGGTAGGTGCGCTTGCCCTTCATGCTCGTCCTGCTGTCACTTATTGGTCCCGCACGCGTCTTGCGTGGCGAACTGCTAATACTAGCCGTGGCCGCCAGATGGTGTCAAACCACCGACGGCCATCTCCGAAGTTTCCAGTGTGCTACAGTCGCGACCTCACGCCGGCCAGAGGGTCACTTTCGATTCTCCTCCGCGTTTTCCACAGGTGTTGAAAACACTGTGGAAAACCGGGCTAATTTGAGGGTCTTGGCGTAGAAACGTCGATTTTCTGATGATTCTGATAGGCGAAAGTCTATAGAGGCCTTATTTTTCGGGCTTTTACGCCAGTCGTGCTGAGAATTCGCCGTAATACCTGGGTTTTATAAAGGCGAAAGTCCAATTTGTCCCAGTTTTTCAGGTCATAGCTCGTCATGGATGCCAGCATCTGGGAACAGATCCTTTCCCGCGTGGAAACGAAGGTTAACCGCCACAGCTTTTACACCTGGTTCAAGCCCACGGCCTTTGTGGAGGACGCCGGGACCTCGATCACCGTCAGGGTGCCAAGCCTGCTCTTCAGGGACTGGTTAACAAAGCACTACTCGGTCGTTTTATCAGAGGCTCTCGCAGAGGTCCGACGCCCAGGAGCTGAGTTCGTCTTCGTGGCCGAGGGCGAGGCGGTACCGCCGCCGGCCCCTCACGACCCTCCGGTCTTCAAGGGTCCGCCAGCCGTCTCGGCCACACCCGTCGCCGTCTCCTCAGCCGGCCTCAATCCTCGGTATACGTTCGACACGTTCATCGTTGGCCCGTCAAATCAGTTCGCGCACGCAGCCTGCCGAGCCGTCGCGGAGGCACCATCCCGCTCCTATAATCCGTTGTTCATTTACGGTGGCGTCGGGCTGGGAAAAACCCATCTCATGCACGCGGTCGGACAATACGTCTTGCAGCACGATTCCTCGCTGAAACTCACCTACATCTCGTCGGAACGCTTCATGAACGAGATGATCAACGCTCTGCGCTACGACCGTATTCTGGATTTCCGCGAAATGTATCGATCCGTTGATGTCCTCCTCGTCGACGATATCCAGTTCGTCTCTGGCAAAGAAGGTACCCAGACCGAGTTCTTTCACACATTCAACGCGCTGTACGACGCTCAGAAACAGATCGTTCTCAGCGGCGACCGCCCGCCACACGAAATTCCTGCGCTCGAGGAACGTCTGCGATCGCGCTTTGAGTGGGGGTTGATCGCCGACATCTACCCCCCGGATATAGAGACTCGCGTGGCAATCCTGAAACGCAAGGCTGAAGCCGAAGCGGTACCTTTACCGGATGGTGTGGCGATGTATATCGCGGGACGGATCAAGTCTAATGTACGCGAACTTGAAGGGTCCCTTATTCGGCTGATCGCCTACGCCTCACTCACCGGCCGGGAGATAACCCTCGAGCTCACGCAAGATGTCTTGAAAAATGTCATCGACCAGGACGACAAGGCCGTCACGATCGAGGCGATTCAACGATTCGTGACGGAGTACTACCAGCTCAAGGGTGCGGATCTCAAATCCCGAAATAACTCAAAATCAGTCGCCATGCCCCGCCAGATCGGCATGTATTTATGTAAATCCCTGACCCAGGCGTCGCTGCCGGAGATCGGCAGAAGCTTTGGTGGAAAACACCATTCGACAGTCATCCACTCGGTGAAAAAGATCGCTGAACTCCGGAAGAAGGATCCAGATTTCAACAACCTGATCGAGAATTTCATTCAGTCGTTTCAGTAGATTTCGACTTCTCCACAACCGCGCCCGACACACCCTGTGGATATCTCCAGGCCCTCCGATCCGCCGGCTGGCTTTCGCCAATCAATCCCCATCAAGTCCACAGAATTTGATGGACCCTAAACCACTGGTATCTAAGGATTAACGCTCCCATTTTCCAGTTTTACGCGGCACCTTATTACTATATAATTCTGTATCATTTCTTATCCTCTTAAAGAGGACCTTCTGAGCATCGTCCATCGCACCGCCCGAGGTCACCACACGCCTATGCAACTCGTCGTTCGCAAAAATGACCTTCTGCGAGAACTCCAACTTTTCCAGGGAATCGTTGAACGAAAAAACACCATTCCGATTCTTGCCAATGTCTTGATCGAGGCGAACGGCGACGAGGTCAGAATGCTCGCCACCGATCTTGAGGTGGCGTTGCGCAGTCGCTGCCCGGCGACCGTCGGCAAGAATGGTTCGTTGACGCTGCCGGCGAAGAAGCTCTATGAGATCCTTCGAGCCCTGCCCGAGACGGACGTGCGGATTGAGGAAGACAAGCAAGGCGTCAAGGTTTCGGCGGATCGCTTCGACTCGCGGATGCAAACGCTGCCACGCGAGGATTTTCCAACCCTGCCCGAGCCGAGCGGTAAAGCTAGGGCGACACTGCCCCGGGCCGCTTTGAAGGAAATGGTCGCGAAAACTCAGTTTGCGATCACCGGAGAAGATACGCGGTTTTTCCTCAACGGCGCGAAGTTTGTGCTGAAGCCAGACAGCCTGACGATGGTCGCCACTGATGGCCACCGCCTGGCCCTGGTCGAGGTGATGCACAAGGTGGGGATCACCGAAGAAGTTGGCGTCATCCTGCCGAAGAAAACCATCATGGAACTCGGAAAACTTCTTGCCGAGGGCGACGGTGACGTGCTCTTCGAGAGCGGCGAGAATCATCTCTTCTTTGAAGTGGGTGACCGCGTCCTGATCTCCAGGATGATCGACGGTCAGTTCCCCGCGTACGAGCGCGTCATCCCGAAGGAGAACGACAAGAGAATTGAATTCGAAAAAGAGAGACTGACGAGCGCCGTCAAACGTGTCGCTCTCCTGTCAAACGAACGCTCACGCTCCGTCAAGGTCGAGATCGGCGCGGGTAAAGTCGACGTCACATCGAGTAGCTCTGAATTTGGCGAAGCTCGTGAGGAACTTGCCGTCGAGTACGACGGGGAACCGCTCACGATCTCTTTTAACGCGCAGTATGTGTTGGATTTCCTGAACGTGGTCGAAACCGACGTCGTCGCACTGTCGCTCAAGGACGAAGTCAGTCAGGCCGTCATGACACCTGTCAGCGCTGAGGGCTACAACTACACCTACGTGATCATGCCAATGAGGCTCTGACCGGAGGGCTGACGCCTCTCGGCAACGAAGGATACGCGTGGAACCAACGGAACAACCCCCCCAATTGAACGACTCGCAGCCGCATCTCGCGCCCGAGTCTTCCGAGGCCGCAGGCCCCAACGGCAACGGTTCAGGTGCCGAGTACGGCGCGGACAAGATCAAGGTCCTCGAGGGCCTTGCAGCCGTCCGGAAGCGCCCGGCGATGTACATCGGCTCGACCGGGCCCGCGGGCCTGCACCACCTCGTGTACGAAGTGGTCGACAACGCGATCGACGAGGCGCTCGCCGGCTATTGCGACCAGATCACCGTCACGATCCATATCGACAGCTCCATCACCGTCGTCGACAACGGTCGTGGTATTCCGGTCGACCGGCACGAGAGCGGAAAGTCGGCCGCTGAAGTGGTGCTGACGGTCCTGCACGCCGGCGGGAAGTTCGACAACGATAGCTACAAGGTGTCAGGTGGACTCCATGGAGTCGGCGTGTCGGTTGTCAACGCGCTGTCTGAGCGGCTCGACCTTGAGATCTGGCGCAACGGGCGGGTCTACCAACAGAGCTACCAGACGGGCGTCCCGATCGCTGATCTTGAGATCACCGGAACCACACAACGTCGCGGTACGAAGGTGACATTCAAGCCGGACTCGGCGATCTTCGAAGCCGTCGAGTACAGCTTCGATACCCTCGCCCAGCGGCTTCGTGAGCTCGCATTTCTCAATGGCGGCATCCTGATCGCGATCCACGATGAGCGCGACGGGAAGAATCATCAGTTTCAGTACGAAGGCGGCATCGCGTCGTTTGTCCAGCACTTGAACAAGAACAAGACCACCATCAACGCCGCTCCCGTCTTCATCAAGGGCGACAAAGACGGCATCGATGCCGAAATAGCGCTGCAGTGGAACGACAGCTACTCCGAACTGATCTTCACGTTCGCCAACAACATCAATACCCACGAAGGCGGGACGCACCTGTCCGGCTTCCGATCAGCGCTGACGCGCACGATCAACTCGTACGCGCAGAAGAACACCCTGGCAAAGGATCTGAAGGACGCGACGCTTGGCGGTGATGACATCCGCGAGGGCCTCACGGGGGTCATCAGCGTCAAGATTCCAAGTCCGCAGTTTGAAGGACAGACAAAAACAAAACTCGGCAACACCGAGGTCAAGGGCATCGTCGAAACGATCGTCAACGACAAGCTGGGCCAGTTCCTCGAAGAGAACCCGGCAATCGCCAAGCGCATCATCGGCAAAGCCATAGACGCGGCACGGGCGCGGGAGGCCGCGCGCAAAGCGCGCGATCTCGTTCGTCGAAAGGGCGCACTGGACGGGAGCAGCTTGCCTGGCAAGCTCGCAGATTGTCAGGAACGCGATCCGGCGCAGAGCGAGATCTATATCGTCGAGGGTGAGTCGGCCGGCGGTTCAGCGAAGCAGGGGCGCGATCGGCGATTCCAGGCGATCCTGCCTATCAAGGGCAAGATTCTCAACGTCGAGAAGGCTCGCTTCGACAAGATGCTCGGCAGCGACGAGATCAAGACCATGATTGCGGCGCTCGGGTGTGGCATCGGTACCGATGATTTCAACATCGAGAAGCTCCGGTACCATCGCGTCATCATCATGACCGACGCGGACGTGGACGGCTCCCACATTCGCACCTTGTTACTGACGTTCCTCTACCGGCAGATGCCGCAGCTCATCGATCGGGGCCACATCTACATTGCGCAGCCGCCGCTGTATCGCGCGAAACGCGGGCGCACCGAGACCTACATCAAGGACGAGCGTGCGCTTGAGAGTTTCCTGATCCACCGAGCCGTCGAGTCCCGGGTCGTGAAGCTTGCCGACGGAGGAGAACTCTTCGGCGAAACGCTGGAGCGCTCGCTGCAACGGATGATGAGCTTCCGCAAGTTGCTGCAGCAGGTGACTCGGCACGGCAATCCGCCCGATATTGTCTCGGCACTGCTACAGGCCGACGCGCGTGACAAGGGCTTCTTCGAACGACGCGAAGAACTCGACGTTCTCGCGGCGCGCATGACGACTCCGGTTCGCACCGTGTCGGTCAATCGTGACGAGGAGCACAATGCGTTCGTGCTGGCCGTCGAAGACCGATCGCACGGGTATCCGCGGGGGTTCTCGATCGGAGTCGAGTTCATCGCGTCCGGAGAGTACCGGACGCTCCTGGCCGCGTTCAGCGAGATTCGCGACATCACGTTCCCGGTCGTCGCCAAGAGCACGGGCGCCGCAGCCGACGAAGCCGCGCCGGATGAGAGCAGTGGTCCAGACGCTGACGGGGCAAGCGAAGGGGCGAGCGACAGGGAGGCTGGGCCAGACGAAGCGGCGAACCAGACGGCGGATCCAGGCGAGGACGCCGAGCAGCTTGCTGCCGCAAGCCGAACGCCTGGCGCGCGCGGGCGGAAGGACGCTGATGCCTCACTCGACAACCTCGATGCATTCGTGGAGTTCTTCATCGCCGCTGGTAAAAAGGGCGTCGCGGTGAATCGCTACAAGGGGCTCGGTGAGATGAACCCCGACACCCTGTGGCTGACGACGATGGATCCGGACAATCGCACGTTGCTCCAGGTTCGCGCCGAGGATCATGCCGAGGCGGATCAGATGTTCACGACGTTGATGGGTGACCAGGTCGAGCCGAGACGTAAGTTCATCGAAGACAACGCGCTCGATGTCACAAATCTAGACGTCTGACGGCCCCAGGCTGAGGGGTGGTGGCCGGTACCGACCTGAGGCCACACGGCCAGGCCCGCTGGCCTGAGCTGTTCGGCGGTGATCGATAACAAACAAGTCCATGAACGCACAAGACCAGAACAAGATTCCCGTCAATATCGAAGACGAAATGAAGCGCTCGTACATGGATTACGCGATGAGCGTGATCATTGGGCGAGCCCTTCCGGACATCCGTGACGGCTTGAAGCCGGCTCATCGGCGCGTGTTGTACGCGATGCGGCAGATGGGACTGGCGTCCAACCGCGCACACCGAAAGTGCGCCAAGATCGTCGGCGAGGTCATCGGGAACTACCATCCCCATGGCGACGCGCCCGCCTACGACACCCTTGTGCGCCTCGCGCAGGATTTCAACATGCGCTATCCCCTGGTTGACGGGCAGGGGAACTTTGGCTCGATCGACGGAGACCCGCCCGCCGCGTACAGGTACACCGAAGCGCGTCTTGAGTCTCTGGCCGAAGAGCTCATGGGCGATCTTGAAAAGGACACGGTAGACCGCGTTCCGAATTTCGACGAGACCACGGATGAGCCGACGGTGTTGCCGGCCCCGTACCCGAATCTCCTGGTCAATGGCTCGTCCGGCATCGCCGTTGGCATGGCGACGAACCTGCCACCCCACAACATGCGCGAGGTGATCGACGCGGCGATCTGGTTGATCGAAAGCGCCCAGCAGGACGCGCCGCCAACACTACTTGAGAAGCAGCAACGGCTGCTCCAGCTGGTACCGGGCCCCGACTTTCCGACGGGCGGCTACATCGTCGGGAGTCACGGGATCCGGCAGGCGTATCTGACGGGCCGAGGCGCCGTCGTGATGCGGGCCAAGTCTGAGATCGAGGTCTCGAAGAAGGGCGATCGGTCATCGATCGTGATCGACGAGATTCCGTATCAGGTCAACAAGGCCCGGCTCATTGAACGCATCGCCGATCTGGTTAGGGAAAAGACCATCGAGGGCATTTCCGATATTCGCGACGAGTCGGATCGCGACGGGATGCGCATCGTCATCGATCTCAAGCGGGGGGAGGTCGGCGACGTTGTCCTCAATAACCTCTACAAGCACACGGCACTCCAGAGCAGCTTCGGCATCATCATGCTGGCGATCGTTGGTGGCCGCCCGAAGGTGCTGTCGCTCGTTGAGATTCTCGACAACTTCGTCGAGTTCCGCCGGGAAGTCGTGCGGCGCCGAACGGAATTCGAGCTCCGCAAAGCCGAAGCCCGCCGGCATATCCTCGACGGCCTCAAGATCGCACTCGACCATCTGGACGCAGTGATCGCTCTCATCAGGAGCGCCAAGAACCCTGGCGAGGCCCGAGTCGGGCTGATCGCGCAGTTCAGCCTGAGCCAGATTCAGGCGCAGGCCATCCTGGATATGCAACTGCAGCGCCTGACCGGCCTCGAGCGACAGAAGATCCTCGACGAGCTGGCGGCGTTGCTCACCCTGATCGAACGGTTCCTCGCGATTCTGGCGAGCGACAAGCTTGTCATGCAGATCATCGTTGACGAGTTGCGCGCGGTTCGTGAGAAACACGGAGATGAGCGCCGGACAGAGATTCTCGCGGAGGAAGGGGACTTTCGAGCCGAGGATCTGATTGTCGAAGAGGACATGGCAATCACGGTAAGCAGCACCGGTTACATCAAACGCACCGCGATCACGAGCTACCGCAACCAGCGCCGGGGAGGCAAAGGACGCATCGGCATGCGGACGCGAGAGGAAGACTTCGTCAGTCACCTGTTCGTCGCGTCCACGCACGCCTACATCATGATCTTCTCGGATCGGGGCCGTGTGTACTGGTTGAAGGTGTACACGATTCCCGATGTGGGCCCTGACGGACGCGGTAAAGCGATCGCCAATCTCGTGTCCATGGACGAGGGCGAGCGCATCGCGGCGCTGCTGGCCGTCAAGGACTTCGAGGAAGGGAAGCACATCGTCATGGGGACGCGGCGCGGCGTCATCAAGAAGACGGCGTTAACGGCCTTCAGCAATCCGAGGACCGGCGGCATCATCGCCATGGGTGTCGAGGAAGGCGATTCCGTGATCGACACCCAGATCTCGGATGGCACGGGCGAGATTTTCATCGGGACACGCGACGGGATGTGCATTCGCTTCGCGGAAGCGGGTGTGCGGTCAATGGGACGCACCGCATACGGTGTGCGTGGGGTGTCGCTGAGGGCCGGCGACGAGGTGGTCGCGATGGAAGTGCTGCGTGCCGGAGGCACGATTCTGTCTGTCACGGAGCGAGGATACGGCAAGCGGACCGAGTTGAGCGAGTACCGGCTGCAGTCGAGGGGCGGCGTCGGCATCATCAACATCCAGACCAGCGATCGGAACGGCAAAGTCGTGGGTCTCAGTGAGGTGACTGACGACGAGGAGTTGATGCTGATCACGGAACACGGAAAGATCCTGCGCATGGCCGCCAGGGACATCCGCACGATCGGACGTGCGACGCAAGGCGTGCGCCTGATCGACATCGAAGGCGATGACCGCGTCGTGTCGATCGCGCGGCTTGCCGAGGAGGAGGTGGCGGAAGGGGAGGAAGCCGAGGAGGCACCGCCGCCGGTCGAGGCGTAGGCACCGGTCGGTCGACCGACGACAGCGCCTATGCGAGCTGGAGCTTGGCGAACTTCGCTCGGA
The DNA here is from genome assembly GCA_027622905.1 of Acidobacteriota bacterium. Classification (GTDB taxonomy): domain Bacteria; phylum Acidobacteriota; class Vicinamibacteria; order Vicinamibacterales; family UBA2999; genus JAQBVV01. Next base: position 12,820 of record JAQBVV010000035.1, on the reverse strand, counting down.
GCGTCTTCTGCCCCACTGAGGAAAAGCGCACGACCAGCTTCGTATCGTCCTCGAGCCGTTCCACGCTGAGGACCGTGCCTTCGCCGAATGTCGGATGCCGCACCCGCGTGCCTGGCCTGACGCCGCCTGATTCGGACTGATCTTCATCTTCATAGGCGTACGTCGGTTGCTCCGGCTCCTGGCGGCGGCTCCAGGATCGGCCGTTCGCTCGCCCCCGCCCCAGCGACGACGATTGACGCGGTGACGCGAAGGTTGAGGGGACGTGCTCCAGGAGCTCGGGAGGGATCTCGTCGATGAACCGCGACGCCTCGTTCGATTGGTACTCGCCAAACACGCGCCGACGCGCGGCGGAGGTAAGCACCAGCTGCCGCTCGGCCCGCGTGATACCGACGTAGCACAGCCGCCGCTCTTCCTCCAGTTCGCCATCGTCGTCGATGGCCCTGGCATGCGGGAACAACCCTTCCTCGAGGCCCGCGATGATCACGACCGGGAACTCAAGGCCTTTTGCGCTGTGCATCGTCATCATGAGGACCCTGGCGTGACGCGTCCCCGCTTCTTCGTCCGCGTCGGAGAGCAACGACAACTGGTCCACGAATCCCGCAAGTGACGGCTCGGGGTCACGTGCTTCATACTCGCGAGCGGCCGACACCAGTTCCATCAGGTTTTCGATTCGGCTCTCCGCCTCCTCGCTGCGCTCCTCGCGCAGATCCTGCAGATACCCACTCCGGTCGATCGCCTTGCCAAGCAGCGTCGAGACGGTGTCCTCGGTGGCCATGGCTGCGAGCCCAGTGAGCAAGTCACGAAACGCAGAGAGCGACGCGCAGGCGCGCGGTGTGACTTTCCGATGCTCGACCGCGTGCAGCAGCCGAGCCCACAGCGAGTCGGTCGAGACCACTGACTGGAGGCCGCCAAGCAAGGACGGGGACTCGACCTCTTCGTCAAGCTCGATGCCATCCAATGACTCCATGACTCCCTTTCCGATACCCCTCGTCGGGACATTGATCACGCGGCGAAGGCTCACGCTGTCATGGGGATTGAGGACGAGTCGCAGGTATGAGAGAGCGTCCTTGATCTCCTTGCGCTCGTAGAAGCGGACGCCGCCGACGATCTTGTAGTGCGTGCCGGACCGGCGAAGCGCGTCTTCGACCGTTCGTGACTGCGCGTTGGTCCGATAGAGGATGGCGACGGAGGTGTCCTCCTCGGCATGCAGTGCCGCCCTCGAGGTGCGCGCGATGAACTCCGCCTCGTCCAGATCGTCGCCGGCCCGGTAGTAGCGCACCGGAGCGCCACCGACCATCTCTGTATAGAGGCGCTTCTCTTTCCGATTGCGATTCCTGGCAATCACGGCGGATGCCGCGTCGAGAATGACCTGCGTCGATCGGTAATTCCGCTCGAGTCGCACGATGCGCGCTTCAGGGAAATCGTGCTCGAAATCGAGAATGTTTCGAAGGTCCGCACCCCGCCACTTGTAGATCGACTGGTCGGGGTCCCCGACCACGCACAGGTTTCGATGCTGGGAGGCGAGGCGCTGAATGAGCAGGTACTGTGGGCGGTTCGTGTCCTGATACTCGTCGACCATGAGGAAGCGAAACTTTCCACTGTACTTGTCACGCACGTGTTCGGATGTCTCGAAGAGTTCGACGGTCTTCAGCAGCAAGTCGTCAAAATCCAGTGCGTTGGCATCGGCGAGGGCCTTCACGTACATGCCGTACAGGGTGCCAATCTGCTGGTCGCGTGGATTCCAGGTGTCGGCGGCCAGGACCTCCGGCCCTTCCATGCGATTCTTCGCGTGACTGATCCGCGATAACGCCTGACGAGGTTGCAGCGAGGTGTCATCGACGCCCAGCTGTCGCATGGCCTGTTTGATCAGTGTCAGCTGGTCGGTGGAGTCGTAGATGACGAAATCCCGGGACAACCCTACGTGCGGTCCTTCTCGACGCAGCAATCGGGCGCAGAGCGCGTGAAACGTCGAGATCCACATCTGGCGGCAGCTGACGCCGAGCAGCGCCTCGACACGCGTCCGCATTTCCTCGGCAGCCTTGTTGGTGAACGTGACGGCGAGGACGCGATCCGGAGGACAGATCCCGGCGCTGACCAGATGCGCAATGCGATGCGCGATCACGCGCGTCTTCCCGGAACCCGCACCCGCGAGGATGAGGATAGGTCCGTCAGTCTGAAGAACAGCGTCCTGTTGTTCGGGATTCAGAGAGGAGAGAAGGTCCACGCCTCCCTATTCTACTGTCACGCTTTTCGCGAGATTCCTCGGCTGGTCCACGTCGCAGCCACGCCGAACGGCAATGTGGTACGCCAGCAACTGCAGCGGAATGGTCATGATGATCGGCGTGAGCAACGGGCCAGTGGCGGGCATTGGCAGGACCATGTCGTTGTCGTCGAGCACCTCGGCCATCCGAGGGTCACCCGCTGTCGTGATCGCGATCACGGACGCGCCACGCGCTTTGGCCTCCTGCACGTTGCCGAGGATCTTCTCGAAGACATGATCGGCAGGCGCAATCGCGACGATCGGCATGCGCTCATCGATCAGGGCAATCGGCCCGTGCTTCATCTCGCCGGCAGGATATCCCTCGGCATGGATGTAGGAGATCTCCTTGAGCTTCAGTGCTCCCTCGAGAGCGATGGGATAGTTGATGCCTCTCCCGAGAAAGAGGAAGTCCGTGCGACTGTAGAATCGCTCGGCGACCTTGGCCGTGGCCGCGGAGGCTTCGACGGCCTCCCCGATCAGCTGCGGTACGTGCAGCAGCTCGGCGATCTGAGCGCGTAGTGTCTCCGCGTCGAGGCTACCGCGGAGTTGTGCCAGATACAGTGCGAGCAAGTGAATGGCGACCAGCTGCGATGTGAACGCCTTCGTTGACGCCACGCCGATTTCCGGACCCGCGTGCGTGTAGACGGTTCCGCCGGACTCGCGTGTGGCCATGCTGCCGACGACATTGCAGATGGCGATGCTGTGCGCACCCCTGCCACGGGCTTCTCGCAGTGCGGCAAGCGTGTCGGCGGTCTCTCCTGACTGTGTAATCCCGATGGCGAGTTCTTTCGCGGCCACGATGGGATTGCGATAACGATATTCAGAGCCGTAGTCCACCTCGACCGGGAGCCGCGCGAGCGTTTCGATCAGGTATTTGCCGACGAGTCCAGAGTGCCAGGAGGTGCCGCACGCGAGAATGGTGACCTTCTCGAGCGCGCGCAGCGTCGCGTCTTCGATATGCAGGTCTTCAAGGAAAATCTGGCCCTGATCCAACGACACGCGGCCCAGGATCGTCTCACGCGCAGCGGAAGGCTGCTCGTAGATCTCCTTGAGCATGAAGTGCCTGTGCCCACCCTTCTCCGCCGCGAGGGGATCCCACAACACGCGCTCCGTCGCCTTCGAGAGTGGGCGGCCAGCGCGGTCGGTGAAGGCGACCCCCGACCGGGTGATGACTGCCATCTCCTCGTCTCGGAGGTACACGACATCGCGCGTGTGGCTGAGAATCGCGGGGATGTCCGAGGCGACGAAGAACTCGTCCACGCCGATACCGACGACCACCGGTGGACCGTTACCCACCGCCACGATCTTGTCCTGGTCGTCGGCCGACACCAACACCAACGCGAACATGCCGCGCAGAAACGTCAATGCACGACGCACGGCCCCTTCGAGGCCATCGCCCTGCATCTCGCGCTCGACAAGATGGGCCACGATTTCCGTGTCGGTCTCGGTCCGGAACGTATGTCCCTGCGCCTGCAGCTCGCGTTTCAGCTCGAGGTAGTTCTCGATGATGCCGTTGTGCACGACGACGATGCGACCAGCGCAGTCGCTATGCGGGTGGGCGTTCTCCTCGGTGGGTCTTCCGTGCGTCGCCCAGCGGGTGTGGCCGATGCCGTACCGCCCGTCGACCGGATCCTTGCGGAGCGCGGCTTCAAGGTTGACCAGCTTGCCTGCCGATCGACGAAGCGAAATGCCTTCCGGGTTGACGAGCGCGAGGCCTGCCGAGTCGTAGCCGCGATACTCCATGCGCCGCAACCCATCCAGCAGGAGCGGCACGACTGGCTTGGACCCGATGTATCCGATGATTCCGCACATAGACCTGTTCCTCGTTCCGCCGTCCGCGCTACGTCTTCTTGTGCGCGGCCCTCTTGCGGTCCGCCCAGTCCATGATGTTGGTCTGCCGGCCTCGCCCGACACCCAGCGCCCCAGCGGGGACATCCTCCGTGATCGACGAACCTGCGCCGACATACGCGCCTTTGCCGACTCGAACCGGCGCAATCAGCTGCGAATCACTCCCGATAAAGGCGCCGTCTTCGATCACGGTCTGGTGCTTCCACTGTCCGTCGTAGTTGCATGTGATGGTACCCGCTCCGATGTTCACGTTGGCGCCAATCGTCGCATCGCCGAGATACGACAGGTGGTTCGCCTTCGAGTCAGGCCCGAAGGTGGTCTTCTTGAGCTCGACGAAATTCCCAATCTTGGCCTTTTGCCCAATTATTGAACCAGCGCGCAAATGGGCGAATGGGCCGACAGAGGCACCCTCGCCGACCTCCGAATCAAGAAGCAGGCAAAAATCGTGAACGGTGACCCGGTCGGCAAGGACCGAGTTGGCGATCCGCACGTTCGCATGAATCTCACAACCCGAGCCGATCCTGGACCGTCCCTGAATCAGCACACCTGGGTGGATCACCGTGTCCGGGCCGATCTCGACCTCTGCGTCGATATAGGTCGTGACGGGATCGATGATCGTGACCCCGGCCGCCATCAGTTCAGCGTTCTTTGTCTGTCTCATGATCGCACTCACTTCCGAGAGCTCACCAAGGGTATTGATCCCGCGAACTTCGCGGGCATCCTCAACGATCAGCGTCTCGACCGGCAGGCGCTGACGCCTATAGACGGCCACCAGGTCCGTCAGGTAGTACTCGCCCTGGGCGTTCCTGGTCGCGATCGTGCGCAGGGCTTCGAAGAGCGGCGCCAGATCGAAGGCGTAGATCCCGCTGTTGATCTCGCGGCCGAGGCGCTGCGCTGGTGAGGCGTCGCGCTCCTCGACGATGCCGACGATCTTTCCCGAGGTTCGGATCACCCGCCCGTAGCCGTATGGCCGCTCCACGACTGCCGTCATGACGGTTGCAGCGGCGCCGGCCGACCGGTGAGCGTCAAGCAGCAGCCGAACCGTTTCAGCGCGCAGCAAGGGAACGTCTCCCGACAGCAGGACGAGCGTGCCATGCCTGCCTGCCAGCAGTGGTTCCGCCTGCTGTAACGCGTGGGCAGTGCCATTCTGCGGCATCTGCAGGGCAAACTGCAGCTCAGGCCGGTCTCTCAGGTAGGCGCGAATCGCGTCAGCCTGATGCCCCACGACCAGCGTCGTGCTGGTCGGAGCCAGCGCGGCCGCCAGGCGCAGCACGTGCTCCACCATCGGTGCGCCGACGACCGGGTGGAGGACCTTTGGTTTGGAGGACTTCAGTCGCGTCCCCATGCCAGCGGCGAGAATGACGACGTGGACGTCAGACATTATTTGTCATAAGACATAACCTTTTGTCTTTCAATAAGATCATAGATTTCTTTGGTCGACACGCCGTGTCTCTTAGCCAGGGCGGAGACTAACTGCCGTCTACTACCTGGCTCACTAACGGTCATACAACCAAATTCTGCGTAGATGGAGGTCTCATTCAATTCAGTCGGGTCCTCCCTGTCATCATCCCCTGGTCCAACCACCAGCGTGAACTCACCCTTGACAGAGGTCATACGACCAATAATGTCTGGTCCGGAGCCATGCATGAACTCCTGGTGAATCTTTGTCATCTCCCTTGCCACAAAAATTGGCCTATTGCCAAACATTGTGCCGGCGTCGGCTAGTGTCTTTCTAATGCGGTGAGGAGTTTCAAAGCACGTGAACGTGCCATGAACGTCGCGAGCGCGGAGAACCCAGGTTGATCTGTCTTTTGCCCTAGCAGGGATAAACCCAAGTATCGTGAGTGGATCGAGACGAAAACCGGATGCGACGGCGGCGGTCACAGGAGCACAGGCACCAGGCAGCGGGTCGATCGCGATCCCTCGCTCGGCGCACATCCGGATCAGCTCGGAGCCGGGATCTGAAATGCCGGGTGTGCCTGCGTCGGTGACGATCGCCACGTCCGCACCGCCGTCCAGCCTGGCGAGCAGTTCCGGGATCCGGGTCCGAGTGTTGTGCTCGTGAAAGCTGAGGGTCGGAGATGCAATCGAATAGTGCGCGAGAAGCTTGGCCGTTCGCCGGGTATCCTCGGCCGCGATCAGATCGACCTCTCGCAAGACACGCAAGGCTCGAAGCGTGATGTCCTCAAGATTACCGATGGGAGTGGCGACAATGAACAACGTGCCGGGCATCGGGCAGGCCGTTATTGTACCATTGTAGGCTTCGCGCTCACGCGTCGGAAGTAGTGAGGGCGCGCCGCAATCCCGTGATGCACCCATCGGAGCCGTTCCCGCAATTCGTCGAGGACTACCTCGCCCATCTGTATGAGTTCTTCCCCGGCCAGGCGAGCCAGGACGGCATTCATCGGCACGACGATGTGCTGGAGAATTTCAGTCGATTGGCAATAGAGACCCACATCCGAGCCCTCGGCGGTTTCAGTCGTCGGTTACAGCATATCGATGCGGCACCGCTGCAACCGGGCGAGCGCATCGACCGGCGGATCCTTGCTGCCGCCATCGAATCGCGGATGTACGAGCTTGAAACCCTTGGCACCTGGACGCGCAGTTCGCAGCTGTATGCAGCGGCGCTTGTCGGCAGCCTCGCGGGCCAGACGCTCAGTGATCACGCGCCGGCAGTCGAGCGAGCACGTCGCGTCGTGTCGAAGCTGCGCCAGACGCCCCGGCTGGTCGACGCGGCGAGAGACAACATCGCGGAGTGCTCGGGCTTGTCGGTGAAAGTGAGCCTCGAGGCGTGGCGCAGCGCGGCGACGCTGATCGAGGTGGATCTGCCAAGGGCGTTCTCTGATCTCGATGATTTGCACATCCTTGGCGACCTCGCGGACGCGTCGTCGGAAGCGAGCGAGGCGGTCGCCGCCTACGTCCGATACCTGGAGTCGGATCTCGCGCCTCGAGCGAAGGCCTCCATCCGGCTTGGTCGAGAGGTGTTCGAGCGGAAGCTCCAGCTTGAAGAAGGGATCGCACTCGACGCTGAGCGGCTGCTGGCGATCGCGTCACGCGAACTGGATGAGGTGCAGGAGGAGTTTCGCAGCGTGGCGGGTCGCCTCAACGGTGGCGATCCGATCGCAGCGTGGCGCAAGGCCCAGGAGCAGCATCCGGATCCCGGTCAGCTCGTCCCGGTCGTACAGCAACAAGTAGAGGACCTTTCAGCGTTTCTTGAGCGACAAGGCGTGGTGTCGCTGCCGGCATCCGACCGGATCGTCGTCGCGGCGTCTCCGGCCTCCCGTCGCTCGTCCTTGTCCAGCGTGCGACCCCCTGGTCCGTTCGAGAGCAGGCCGGGCGCTGGCCGCTACCACGTCACGGATGCCGACCGTCGATGGCCGCAGGAGCGCCAGGCTCAACACATGCGCGACCTCAACCTGCCGCGGCTCTGGAGTCTGTCGATCAACAAGGTCTACCCGGGACGCTACCTCCAGTCTCAGCACCTGCGGCGAGTCGAGTCGAAGGTGCGGAAGTCGACGTTGCTGGCATCGATGTCCTTCGTGAAGGGGTGGGCTCATTACGGGGAGCAGATGATGGTCGAAGCCGGCTTCGGGCACGGTGATGCGGCGATCAGGTTGGGGCAGCTGGCTGAATCGCTGGTTGGGTTGGCGCGTGTCGTCGTCGCGGTTCGTCTACACTGCGACGATCTGTCGGTTGAGCAGGGGATGCGAATTTTCCGCGACGAGGCGTATCTCGAGGAACGCGTCGCCCGTCAAGAGGCCGAGCGGGCGACGTTTGACGACACGGCCTACCTCGCAGGGTCGCTCGGCAGGCTCATGATGCTGAAGCTGCGGCGCGACTACAAGAGCAAGGAGCCGGGGACGTTCTCGATCCGCACCTTTCACGACACCGTGCTCGCGCACGGTAATGCGCCGTTCTGGGCGCATCGCGATCTTCTGTTCGATAATGCATCAGGCGCGGTGCTGGAGTAACGTATGCCGTTGTACGAGTATGAGTGCGAAGCCTGCGGACAGCGCTTCGAAGTGATCCGAAAGTTCTCCGACCCTCCTCTGGACGTGTGCAGACAGTGTGGGCAGGGCCCGATACGTCGGATGCCCTCGTCTCCCGCGATCCAGTTCAAGGGATCCGGGTTCTACATCACCGACTACCCGAAAACAGGTGCCGCTGCCGGGAGGGGCGACAAGCGGTCGTCCGAGGAAAAGCAGGACGCCAAATCTGACGCCGCCGCGTCCGACAAGGGGTCGACGGCTTCGGAAAAGTCAGACAGTACAAAGTCGGACAGTGCGGGGAGTAGCGGGACGGCAGCGAAACCGGACGCACCACCCAAGAGTGCGCCAACGGCCAAGCCATCAACGTCGCCAGCGCCAGCAAATAAAAGCAAGAAAGACTGATCGTGGACGGCGGGCAGCGCCGGGCGGCGGCACCGACCGTGGGGCGTCAGGGACGATGGCCCGGTGCCCACAAGTCGGCCAACGATTTCACAGGATTGAACGTGAAGTCCGGCACTTCGACAAACGCCGTGTTCCAGAGACCCATCGCCCCGTTCCACAGACCGGGGTGCTCGTAGATTCGCGACGGCGTTCCGGCGAGCACCTTGCTGGCGATCAGCGCGCGGTCCCGTACGGCAAAGCGATCCAGATCAAACGGATCTCCGTTCGCATCGCGGAGGGAGCACGCGATATCAACCGGGTTGAAGTGATGCGAGCGGTGAAACAGTTCTCGACTGCCCGAGTCCGTCAGGTTAATCTCGGCACCCTCGACGATCTGTAGCGTCGGCCCTCGATCCGGCGTATCGACCCAGAAGGGACGACCACCGGCGTGATCGAGCGCGCTGACCACGCCGCAGACGCGGATCGGCCGATCAAGCTGGAACTCGGCGTACCGTCGTCTCGACTCGTCGTCCAGCAGCGGCACCGACGACCGGATCCCGAACGTTCCGTCGAGCACGTTGATCGCCGCCCGTGCGTCGCCGCCGGTGCGAAGGTGCCGAAGGGCGACATGCACCTGGTCTTCGAGCCGAAGTAACAGCCCGGAGATCATCCGGCGCACGTCGACGATCCGCTCCGTGATGTCTCGCCGAGCAATGTTGTCGATGTTCTTGATGAGGACGACATCCCCGCTGAGCCGCCCCAGGTTGTCGAGTAGCGCTCCATGGCCGCCCGGATGAAATGCGATATGACCTGCCTCATCTCGCCGGATCGTTCCGCGATGGTCGGTCGCGATCGTATCGGTGGCGGGCAATTGCGCCGAGAAGGCCACTCGACACCGCACGCCAACAGCGTGTTCGATTCGCGCAACCTCGGCGTCTCGTGCGCGCTCGAACGACTCCCTGTGCGGCTCGCCGATCGTGAAGTGCGCATCGCAGTGTCGTGCCACGTGGCCGTGTTCAGCCGGCCGTCCATCAGCGACCATGTGCGCCGCTTCGTACAGATGCTCCGCGAAGGCGGACCGCACGCCATCGTCGTACACGTGGAACGGAATAAGGCCCTTTGGCCATTCGTGGTACGGGAGCCCGCCAGGACCGAAGAGGCAATCGAGCACTTGCCCGACCGATTGCGGCGAACAGCCCCGGGCTTCCAACGCCGGCCAGACCGCGAAACGCCCTATGTTCTCCAGCACCACCAGCGCATCTTTCGCATCAGCGTCGCCGCGCGACGCGCGGAGTCGCACGCCGTCGAGGTCCGTCTCCTGATCTCGATGTAGTTGAAGCAGGCTGCGAAACATGCGCGTACCGCTCCCGGACGCCGGGACAAACGACGACACCCGTCCTGCCTGGCAGGCCTCCTCGTGGCGACGACGCAGATCAGCACGATCGTGGTCCTCGAGCCTGGAGATGCCGTCGCCGAGTGTCGCCGGACGGAGCACTGGCGTGGGCTGCCTGGTCTCGCGTAGCGCTGCCCACTGCAACTCGACGCGGTCCGGATCCCGCCCGCTCGCGCGAATATCGGCGATGTCGGCCTGAGTCAGGGAGTCGCGAGGTGTTGGGGGCACGGTGGTTTTGGTTGACCCGAAATCGGAACCGAACGCCGTTGCCGTGGCGGGTCGGGCGCGCCACGCCAGGACAACGGCGCGACTGACCCTTCCGATCGTGTCAGCGCCATGGTACCCCAGGAGGATGGATCGATATACGATCGAGGACACATGGTCGACCCAGCTCTGATTCGAGACGATGCGCCGGTTGTTCGCGCGGCGTTGCAGCGGCGTGGCGCGGATCTGTCCACCGAGCTTGACGAGCTCCTGTCGCTCGAAACCGAGCGGCGTCGGCTCCTTCCAGAACTCGAAGGGCTGAAGCGGGATCAGAATTTAGCGGGCGAGGAAGCCGGTCGGGCACGGAAAGAGGGCAAAGATTTCAGCTCGATCCAGAGCAGCAGCCGTGAGCGCGGCCAGCGGATCAAACAGATGGGGGCTGAACTCGAGGAAGTCGAAGCGCGGCGGCACCGCGGCTTGCTGGCGATTCCGAACCTGCCTCATGAGAGCGTGCCGACCGGAACCAGCGCGGCGGACAACGCCGAGGTGCGTCGCCACGGCGACCAAGGTACCTTCGCGTTCACGCCGCAGCCGCACTGGGATCTGGGCCCAGCGCTTGGCATCATCGATTTCGAACGCGGTACCAAGATCGCCGGCGCACGTTTCGCTGTACTGGTGGGTGCGGGTGCGCGTCTCGCCCGCGCGCTGATCAATTTCATGCTCGAACTGCATACCACCGAGCATGGGTATACCGAAGTTGAGCCGCCGTTCATGGCCAACAGCGCATCGCTCACCGGCACCGGCAACCTACCGAAGTTCGAGGCGGACCTGTTCAAGATCTCCGGCGACTGGGACCTGTACATGATCCCGACCGCGGAGGTGCCGCTGACCAACATGCACCGCGGTGAGATCCTCGACGGCCGTGAGTTCCCGATTCGTTACACCGCCTACACTCCGTGCTTCCGGAGCGAAGCAGGCTCTTACGGCGCCGATGTCCGTGGCCTGATCCGCCAGCATCAGTTCGACAAGGTGGAGATGATGGCGTTCACGACGCCCGACCGGTCGTACGAGGAACTGGAACGGCTCACCGGTAACGCGGAGGAGGTCTTGAAGCGCCTCGGGTTGCCCTATCGGACGATGCTGTTGTGCACTGGCGATATGGGGTTCGCCTCCGCCAAGACCTACGACATCGAGGTCTGGCTGCCGGGCCAGAACAGCTATCGCGAGATCTCGTCGTGTAGCAACACGGAGGCGTTCCAGGCACGCCGGGCGAACGTCAAGTTCCGACCCGACGGAGCAGGCAAACCGGTGTTCGCACATACGCTGAACGGTTCCGGGCTGGCCGTGGGCCGCACGCTCATCGCGATCCTGGAGAACTACCAGCAGGAGGACGGGTCGGTCGTGATTCCAGAGGTGCTGCGCCCGTTCATGGGCGGACTGACCGCTATACCGGCGAGATAGAGCGTTTTTCGATTCGGTGGAGACCGAAAAACGCGGGAAAGCGCTTTTCGAAAAAGGCCCGATCCGTCCGAGAAGCCCGAAACGAAAAGCGCTCTAGCCGGCCGCCGAGCAGGAGGCCCCATCTGGCCGCCCGGGCCGCCGTCATGGGAAGCCATATGACAGGGCGTCAGGCGACGCGCCGGCAGGCCAGAGCCGGGTCAGGTCCGGGTCAGATCCGCGGTGTCGACTCCGGTACACTGGGCAGACCCGATCGCGGAGGGATGGCCGAGTGGTCGATGGCGGCGGTCTTGAAAACCGCTGAACCGGAAACGGTTCCGGGGGTTCGAATCCCTCTCCCTCCGCCATATTATTTGTGTAAGTTGTTGCGTATAAATAACTTACATGAGTGGCGTTAGCGTTATTACCTCTTTTTATCCCACTATATTTCACGACCTTCGGGCTGCGTGCCGCCGTGCTGGTGGCCGAGTACGGGTGCGCCGCTGGTCGGGGGACGGCCACTGAAGCCCGAAAAATAGAAAGGTTAGATAAAACCTTCCCGGAAATAGTGGCGGTAGTGGGCGACGGTTCAAGGGGTCGAGCTGGTTCAAGAGGTCGGTCACGCCTGGGGTCAGTTCCACGCATGGGGTCGAGCAACCTTCCATGGGGTCGTGGTCTTCCATGGGGTCTGGCTTTTTAGCGTATCCGGAATTGCCCCGCTCCACTAATTTCCGCCTAGTTTAGTGGGCTGCGGGTCGAGGGTTCCCAAACGGCGGGTAGAGCGTGCCCGGAGCGCCGGGAACAGCAGGCGGCGATACTCGTGCCCATGAGCGAGCCATTGATGCTCCAGGCCCTGGAGTCCACCGCTGATCAGATTGACCGCCTCGCCGAGATCATCGACGAGTTCCTCATCATGGGAGAGGCGGGCGTCCCGATGAGCGTGAGCACGCGTCAGAAGTACGCGGCGGAAATGGCCGAGTTGCGCGGACAGCGGGCGCAATTGCGGAAGACCATCGCGGACTTCTGGGTGCTGATCGGCCGGAACGAGGCGCAGTAGGTGACGGCGAGCGTCTATGCCTTCGCTCCCAATTCCTTCGCCGGTTTCCGCTTGCAGCGGCTGCTCGTGTGGCAGATAGTTGGCTTCTGATGATGCAACTCCACTCCCTGACTCGACGGCTCGGCGCTCTCGGCTTAACCCTCGCGCTGTTGGGTGTGTTCACCCAAGGCACGACGAGCGCCCAAACGCTGGCTGAGACTCAACAGAGGGCCGAGGCGGGGGACGCCGCCGCGCAGTACAACCTCGGCGTC